>JAFARE010000007.1 GCA_019245575.1 Candidatus Dormiibacterota bacterium
GCCCATTGCCGCAACCATCTTCTGCTTCATCCTCGTCGCCAACTGGATCGACTTCTTCCCGCTGCAGCAGCCCGTGGTGCCGGCGAACGCCGATGTCAACCTCACGTTCGCTATGGCGATCACGGTGATCGTCATCGTGCAGTGGTACAGCATTCGCGTCCTCGGCTTTCGCGGCTACCTGCGCCGGTACTCAAAGCCGTTCGAGCTCGGGAAGTTTGCGCGCGCGGTCTTCGTTCCGCTCAACGTCATCGAGGAGATCGCGAAGCCGATCAGCCTCGCCCTCCGGCTGTTCGGCAACATCTTCGGCGGACTCGTGATGGTGTATATCCTCACGCTGGCGTTCCACGCATTTGCCGGATCGGGTCCGATCCTGACCACGATCTCGCCGCTGTGGCTCGCGGCACTCGTTGCCTGGAAACTGTTCGACGTGTTCCTGATCGGCACGATCCAGGCATTCATCTTCATGCTCTTGACCATCATCTATTTCGGCATGGCGCGCGAGGGGCTCGAGGAGGAGCACCACGGCGCCGCAGCACACGCAACCACGTGAGGAGAGGCGACACATGAACCACGCACTGGCCATCATGGGAGGGCTCATCGCAGCCGGCATCGCACTCGGCGGCGGCGCCATTGGCGCAGCCATCGGTGACGGTCTCGCCGGCAGCGCGACGATCGCAGGCACCGCTCGTCAGCCTGAAGCGCAGGCCAGGCTGCAGACGACGATGTTCCTGATCATCGGCCTTGTCGAGGGCATGTACTTCATCAACCTCGCGCTCGGCTTCTTCTTCGTCTTCGTCATCGCCAGCGGAGTCAAGTAGCGGCTGATGGGCATGTTGCTCGCAGACGCGGGTCTGCTCGACATCAACGGCACCTTCATCGCCGAGGTGATCGCGTTCATCCTCATGATCCTGGTGCTCGGCCGCTACGCGTACCCACGCATCATGAAGGCGGCCACCGAGCGCGAGGACAAGATCGAGGCCGGACTCCGTGCCGCCGAGGAGTCACAGCGGCGCCTGGCGCAGGTGCAGGATGACGTCGCCAAATTGCTCGAGCAGGCGCGCGAGCAGGCGCGCGAAATCAGTGCCCGCGCCCATCGCGATGCCGTCGTCGAGGCGCAGGAGGTGCTGGTCAAGGCTCGCACCGACGCTGAGGCGCTCCTCGTGCGCGCTGAGGCAGAGATCGGCTCCGAGCGCGACCGCGCAATCCAGGAGCTGCGCGCGCAGGTGAGCGCCCTCGTTGTGGATGCGGCCGGACGCGTCATCGGTGAGGCACTCGACGAGAAGGCGCACAAGCGCCTCATCGACGAGGCGCTCACCAAGGTCGGCGACGGCAAGGCGCCCGCTGGACGGGACAGCTGATGGCGGCGGCGAGCAGCGTGGCGCGCCGGTACGCGGCAGCGTACTTCGACCTCGCGAAGGAGGCGGGCGACATCGCGGCATGGCGCGACGAGCTGGCCGCGGTGGCGGAGGCGCTCAGCGCCGACGAGGTCGCGGAGGCGGTGATCAACCCCAAGCTGCCGCTCGCGGAGCGCACCCGCCTGGGTCTGCAGCTGCTCGACGGTGTGGCCGAGCCCGCGCGCAACCTGGCCCGGCTGCTCATCGAACGGCGGCGCAGCGCGCTGCTCCGGGAGATCCTCACGCACTACGACTCTCTGGCCGACCAGGAGGCGGGCGTGGTGCGGGCAGAGGTGACCGCCGCGGTCCCGGTGGACCGCAAGCTGGAACACGCGATCACCGAGGCACTCGCTTCCCGGCTGGGACGTTCGGTTGAGACGACGGTGCGCAGCGACCCGGCGATCGTCGGCGGACTTGTGATCCGCATCGGCGACCGCGTCATCGACGACAGCGTGCGCACGCACCTGCAGCAACTCCAGGCGGCGCTCGCCTGACCCACGCATAAGAGGAACAACGACAGAGATGGCCATACGCAGTGACGAGATCGGCGAGATCCTGAAGCAGCGCATCGCGAGCTTCGAGGCGCCCGTCGTCGACGCGCACGAGGGAGTGATCACCTCGGTCGGTGACGGCATCGCTCGCATCTACGGGCTCGAGCAGGCGATGGCCGGCGAGCTGCTCGAATTCCCCGGCTCGGGCGGCCGCGGCACCGTGCTCGGTCTCGCGCTCGACCTCCGCGAGGACGGCGTCGGCGCGGTGATCATGGGCCCATACGGGCACCTGCAGGAAGGCGACACCGTGCGCACCACGGGACGCATCGCCGAGGTGCCGGTGGGGGATGAGCTCGTCGGGCGCATGGTCAACGCGCTGGGCCAGGAGCTCGACGACCGCGGACCCATCGAGACGGCGCAGTCGCTGCCCGTCGAGCGCGTGGCGCCCGGCGTCATGCTCCGCCAGAACGTCGACACGCCGCTGCAGACCGGACTGAAGGCGATCGACTCGATGATCCCGATCGGCCGCGGACAGCGCGAGCTGATCATCGGCGACCGTCAGACCGGCAAGACGGCCATCGCCATCGACACGATCATCAACCAGCAGGGCACCGGCGTCATCTGCATCTACGTCGCGGTCGGCCAGAACGCGGCCAAGGTGGCACAGGTGCGCGCCACGCTCGAGCAGCACGGCGCCATGGAGCACACGATCATCGTGGCCGCCACCGCCGCGGATCCCGCGCCGCTGCAGTTCCTTGCGCCGTACGCGGGCTGCGCCATGGGCGAGTACTTCATGCAGAAGGGCGGCCACGCGTGCGTCATCTACGACGACCTGAGCAAGCACGCCGACGCATACCGCCAGCTCTCGCTGCTGCTGCGCCGCCCACCGTCGCGCGAGGCGTATCCCGGTGACGTGTTCTACCTGCACTCGCGCCTGCTCGAGCGCGCGGCGCGCATGCACGACGACGAGGGCGGCGGCTCGCTCACCGCACTGCCCATCATCGAGACCAAGGCCAACGACGTCTCGGCCTACATCCCCACCAACGTCATCTCCATCACCGACGGCCAGATCTACCTCGAGACCGACCTGTTCAACGCCGGCATCCGGCCCGCCATCAACGTCGGCCTCTCCGTGTCCCGCGTGGGTGGTGACGCGCAGACGCGCGCCATGAAGCAGGTGGCCGGCCAGCTGCGCCTCGACCTCGCCCGCTACCGCGACCTCGCGGCCTTCGCGCAGTTCGCGTCGGACCTGGACCGGCGCACGCGCGAACAGCTGGAGCGCGGCCAGCGCATGACCGAGGTGCTGAAGCAGCCGCAGTACGAACCGGTGCCGCTCGGCAAGCAGGTGGTCCAGATCTTCGCCGGCGCGCGCGGCTACCTCGACGATGTGGGCATCGACCGGGTCGCGGACTTCGAGCGCTCCCTGATGCGCTTCCTCGACCAGAACAAGCCCGAAATCGAGAAGGACATCGTCGAGCAGGGCAAGATCACGGACGAGACTGAGAAGGAGCTCCGCTCCGCCATCGAAGACTTCAAGAAGGGTTACGCGGGGTGACCGTGAGGCTGCGGCGGTGGGGCACACCGCTTCGCCCGACACGCGGTCGGAGCCCCGCTGGGGCCCCGCCGCTCGACACTCGGCTCGACCTGCGCTCCGAGCCGTGCTGTCTCGCCTCCGTGACGGTCGGGCGCCGGGTGTGCCCCACCGCCGCATCCCTCGCGAGACCCGAGTAGCCAAGAGAAGTCTTCAATGCCGAGTCTCCGCGACCTGAGGCGCCGCATCCGCAGTGTGCAGAACACGCAGAAGATCACCAAGGCGATGGAGCTTGTCGCTGCGGCGAGGATGCGGCGCGCGCAGGAGCGCGTGCTCAACGCGCGGCCATATGCGGACGAGATCCGCTCCGTGATGGCGGAGCTCATGAAGCGCACGCCGGAGTACGAGCATCCGTACCTGCAGGTGCGGCCGGTGCGGCGCCGCGTCATCATCCTGGTCACCGCTGACCGCGGGCTGTGCGGCGCGCTGAACAGCAACAACGTGCGTCTCGCGCTTCGGTCGATGAACGAGTCCGAGGCGCCGACCGCGGTCGTCACCATCGGGCGCAAGGGGCGCGACATCATCCGGCGGCTGCGCAAGGACCTCATCGCCGACAACAGCGAGATCGGCGACAAGCCCAAGCCGCACGATGTGCTCCCCGGCACGCGGGTTGCGCTGGAGCAGTACGAGCGCGGTGAAGCGGACCAGGTCGACCTCGTCTTCGCGCGGTTCATCAGCGTCGGCCGGCAGCAGGCGACGCTGCTGCGGCTCATACCGGTGGAGCCGCCCAAGGACGCGCCGCCCGCGGCGGCCGACTTCGAGTACGAGCCGGAGGCAAAGGACGTGCTCGACGCGCTGCTGCCGCGCTACGTCGAGGGCCAGGTGTACGCGGCTGTGCTGGAGAACCAGGCTTCGGAGCAGGCGGCGCGCATGCTCGCGATGCGCAACGCCTCGGACAACGCCGAGGAGTTCATCACCGACCTCACATTGACCGCAAACAAGGTGCGCCAGGCGACGATCACCACCGAGCTGATGGAGATCGTCGGCGGCGCCGCCGCGCTGGAAGGCTGAAGGAGCAGGACATGGCAGTTGCTGACAAAGAGAAGACAAGCGCCGGCACGGTCGCGCAGGTCATCGGGCCGGTGGTGGACGTCGAGTTCACCGGTGAGCGGCTGCCGGAGATCTATGACGCCCTCGAGGTGCAGCGGGGCAAGAAGGAGCGCCGCCTGGTGCTCGAGGTGCAGCAGAACCTCGGCAACGGGGTGGTGCGCTGCATCGCGATGGACACCACGGAAGGGCTGCGGCGCGGCGACGAGGTGCGCGCCACCGGAGCGCCGATCCAGGTGCCGGTGGGCGAGGAGACGCTGGGGCGCATGTTCAACGTCATCGGCGATCCCATCGACGGCAAGGGTGACGTGGGGACCAAGTCGCGCCTACCCATCCATCGCGAGCCGCCGTCCATCTCGGAGCAGTCCACCGAGACGGAGATCCTCGAGACGGGCATCAAGGTCATCGACCTGATCTGCACGTTCTCCAAGGGTTCCAAGATCGGTCTCTTCGGCGGCGCCGGCGTGGGCAAGACGGTCATCGTCATGGAGATGATCCGAAACATCGCGCGCGAGCACAGCGGGTACTCCGTGTTCGCCGGCGTCGGCGAGCGCACGCGCGAAGGCACGGCGCTCTACGGGGAGATGACCGAGTCCGGGGTCATCAGCCAGACGGCGCTGGTGTACGGGCAGATGAACGAGTCGCCCGGCGCGCGCGCCCGCGTGGCGCTGACGGGGCTTACGCTGGCTGAGTGGTTCCGCGACGAGAAGGGCTCCGACACGCTGCTCTTCATCGACAACATCTTTCGCTACACACTCGCCGGTGCCGAGGTCTCCGCGCTCCTCGGCCGCATGCCGTCAGCAGTCGGATACCAGCCCACGCTGGCGACGGAGATGGGTGACCTGCAGGAGCGCATCACCTCGACGCGCAAGGGCTCGATCACTTCGGTGCAGGCGGTGTACGTGCCCGCGGACGACTTCACCGACCCCGCGGTGTCGACCACCTTCGCGCACCTCGGTGCCACGGTCACGCTGAGCCGCGCCATCGTGGAGCAGGGCATCTATCCCGCCGTCGATCCGCTGGAGTCGTTCAGCCGCATCCTCGACCCGAACGTGGTGGGCGAGGAGCACTACCGTGTGGCGCAGGGCGTGAAGCGAGTGCTGCAGGAGTACAAGGAGCTGCAGGACATCATCGCCATCCTCGGCCAGGAGGAGCTGAGCGAGGACCAGAAGCTGACCGTCGCCCGCGCGCGGCGCATCCGCAACTTCCTGTCGCAGCCATTCTTCGTGGCATCGCAGTTCACCGGGCGCGACGGCAAGTACGTTCCGCTCAAGGAGACCATCCGCGGCTTCGCCGAGATCCTGGACGGCAAGCACGACGACCTGCCCGAGGATGCGTTCTACATGTGCGGCGGGATCGACGAGGCGATCGAGCGCGGCAAGGAGTTGAGCGCGGAGGAGCGCCAGGCGCCGCAGGAGAAGAAGGAAGCCGCGCCGGCGAAGTCAGAAGCCGCGCCGGAGAAAACAGAAGCCAAACAGGGCGAGCCAGAAGCCACGGCCGGCGAATCGAAGAAACCTGAGGAGAAGCCGGCGGCTGAGGACGAAGAGCCGAAGGCCGAGGCGGAGGAGAAGCAACAGCCCAAGGCGGAAGAGGAGAAGCAGGAGCAGCCGAAGGCCGAGGAAGGCGATGGCGAAGCTGCAGGTTGAGCTGGTCACCGCCGAGGGGCGGTTGCTCAGCCAGGAGGCCGACTTCGTGCTCGCACCGGGAATGGACGGCGAGCTCGGCGTGCTGCCCCGCCACATCCCGCTGCTGACGCCGCTCGTCACCGGCGAGGTGGTGGTGCGCAACGAGGGAAACGAGGAGCGCCTTTTCGTGTCGGGCGGCTTTCTCGAGGTGCTTCCGGACCGGGTCGTGATCCTCGCCGATGACGCCGAGCGGGCTGACAACATTGACGAGCGCCGCGCCGAGGAGGCACGGCATCGCGCGCAGGAGCTGCTCGCGCAAAACGAGGACAACGCGGAGGCCGCGGCCATGCTGGAGGGCGCGCTGTTCCGCTTGCGAGTGGCCGACATCCGGCGGCGCCGTCGCGGCGAGCACGGAGGTCCGCCGCCGGCGCAGTGACATCGCCGCCCGGCCTCGACCTCGACGCCCTGGCCGCGTACCTCGCGTCCATGGGCGACCCGCCGCAGGGACCGCTGACCGCGTCCGTCATCCCGGGCGGCAAGTCGAATCTCACGTACATCGTCGACGCCGGCGAGCGCCGGCTCGTCTTGCGCCGTCCGCCGCTGGCACACGTGCTGCCCACGGCGCACGACATGAGCCGCGAGTACCGCGTGCTGGCGGCGTTGCGGGACACCGACATTCCGGTGCCGCGGGTGACGGCGCTCTGCGCCGACGCGTCGGTGCTGGGCGCGCCCTTCTACGTGATGGAGTGGGTGGACGGCCACGTCATCCGTGACACGCTGCCCGGCGAATACCCGGCCACTCCGGACACGCGGCGGGCGATGTCAGCCGCGCTCGTCGACACACTCGCTGCGCTGCATGCGGTGGTGCCAGGCGATGTCGGGCTTGCTGACTTCGGTCATCCCGCGGGGTTTCTGGAGCGACAGGTCCGGCGCTGGTGGATGCAGTGGGAGGCGTCCAAGACCCGCGACCTCCCCAGCATCGAGGAGCTGCATGGCCGCCTCGAGGACACGCTGCCGGCGCAGTCGCCGCCGGGCATCACGCACGGCGACTACCGGATGGACAACGTGATGTTCGCGCCGCGCGATCCGGGGCGCATCGCCGCGGTGCTGGACTGGGAGATGTGCACCATCGGCGACCCGCTCTGCGACCTCGGGCTCATGCTCGTGTACTGGGCTGAGACGCAAGACGAGCCCTCCGCGCGGCGCTTGCAGGGGCGTGCGCTCACCGTCGACGACGGGTTTTACTCGCGCCGCGAGATCATCGAGCGATACGCGGCGGCATCGACGCGCGACCTGAGCGGCCTCGACTGGTACATCGCGTTCGGCGCGTACAAGCTCGCCATCATCGCGGAGGGCATCAATGCGCGGTTCCTGCTGGGCATGACCGTGGGCGACGGCTTCGACCAGATGGGCGAGATGGTGCCGCTCCTGGTTGATCGCGCCCTCGAGACGGCGTCGGGTCTTCCCCTGGCGCCGAGGAGCTGACACATGGACTTTGCCCCCACGCAGCGGGTGCGCGACCTCAGTGAGCGGATGTGGCTCTTCCTCGATGAGTGCGTACGTCCTGCCGAAGCACGGTACTGGAGCGAGTTCTCCGCGGCTCAGGTCCCGCACCGCATCTCCCCGGTGATGGAGGAGTTGAAGGCCGAGGCGCGCCGGCGCGGCCTCTGGAACCTGTTCATGCCGGACGAGCGGTTCGGCCCCGGCCTCAGCAACGTTGAGTACGCACCGCTGGCTGAGATCACCGGGTGGAGTCCGATCGCACCCGAGGCGACCAACTGCAGCGCACCCGACACGGGGAACATGGAGGTGCTCGCCCAGTTCGGCACGCCTGAGCAGCAGGAGCAATGGCTGAAACCGTTGCTCGCCGGGGAGATTCGCTCCTGCGTGGGCATCACCGAGCCCGACGTGGCCAGCTCCGACCCCACCCAGCTCGAGTGCCGCATTGTGCGGCAGGGCGATGAGTACGTCATCAACGGACGCAAGTGGTGGACCAGCGGCGCAGCCCACCCCAACACGCGCGTCATTCTGCTGATGGGGCTGACCGATCCCGATGGAGAACGCTACCTCCGCCACACGTTCGTGCTCGTGCCCATCGACGCGCCGGGTGTCACGGTGGTGCGCCAGCTCAAGGTGTTCGGTTTCGACGATCCGGGCAGCCACTGCGAGGTGCGCTTCGAGGGCGTGCGCGTCCCCGCGAGCAACCGCATCGGCGAGGAGGGAACCGCGTTTCTCATCGCGCAGGCGCGGCTGGGCCCCGGGCGCCTGCACCACTGCATGCGCGCGATCGGCCTCGCCGAACGGGCGCTGTCGCTGATGCGCGAACGGGCAAAGGCGCGGACGGCGTTCGGGAAGCGCCTCGCCGACCAGGGCGTGGTGCGTGAGCAGCTGGCGCGGTCGCGAGTCGAGATCGAGCAGGCGCGGCTGCTCTGCCAGAAGGCGGCGTGGATGCTCGACACGGTCGGCAATCGCGAGGCGCGCTTCGAGATCGCCGCCATCAAGGTGGCGGCCCCACGAGTGGCGTGTGACGTTGTGGACCGGGCCATACAGCTGCACGGTGGCGCGGGCGTGTCCCAGGACGTGCCGCTGACGCAGATGTACTCGTACGCTCGCGCGATGCGCATCTTCGACGGACCGGACGAGGTGCATCTTGCGACGATCGCGCGAGAGGAGCTGCGCCGCGAATCCTGACAACTTCAACCGGCTGCTGGGCGTCGAATACGTCGACGTCTCTCCGGAGTTGATGAGCGCCCACCTGCCGGTGGCGGAGAAGCTGCTCCAGCCGTACGGCCTGGTGCACGGCGGCGTCTACGCGGCGGTCGCGGAGACGCTGGCCTCGATGGGCACCGCCGTCGCGGTGCACGAGCGGGGAGAGGGCGCCGTCGGCATGTCGAACCACACGACGTTCCTCCGCCCGGTGACCAAGGGGACGATCCATGCGACCGCCCGGCCGCGGCACCGGGGCAGGACCACGTGGGTCTGGGACGTGGAGTGCGCCGACGACGACGGCAGGGTGTGCGCGATCTCGCGCGTGACCATCGCCGTCCGCCCCATGCAAGCGCCGGGCTGAGCCACCGTGAACCCGCGTCAGCGCCTGCGTAACCCGCTGCGCCGCATCGGGATCGTGCTGCTGCTCTTCCTCGCGATCCTGGTGTACGGCACGGCCGGCTATATGATCGTGGGCGGCTATCCGTTTCTCGATGCGCTCTTCACCACCGTCACGACGGTCACGACGGTGGGGTTGCAGGTGCGTCCGCTCGACGCCGCCGGTGAGGCGTTCACCATCTCCGTCGTCGTCCTCGGGGTCGCCACGTTTCTCTATCTGTTCGGCTCGATTGTCGAAGCGCTGTCAGGCAACCGCTGGCAGGCATATCGGAGGTATCGCAGGATGGAAGCGCAGATCAACTCGCTGCGAGACCACGTGATCGTCTGCGGGTACGGACGTACCGGCAAGCGCGTCGCTCTCGAGCTGCGCCAGCGGCGCGTGCCATACGTGGTGGTGGAGATGAACCCGACCCCGCTGGCGGACGTGCAGCGGGAGCGCGAGCCGCACATCGAGGGCGATGCCGCCAACGACGACATCCTGCACCTGGCGGGCATCGATCACGCGCGCGCGCTCGTGAGCGCGGTGGACAGCGACGAGCGCAACGTGTACATCGTGCTCACCGCGCGCTCGTTGAACCCGCGGCTGTTCATCGTGGCGCGCAGCTCCTATCCGGACTCGGTGCCCAAGCTGGAGCGCGCCGGCGCCAACCGCGTGGTCTCGCCCTACAGCGCGAGCGGCACGCGCATGGCCGCGCTGGCGATGCAGCCGGCGGTGGTTGACGTGCTCGACTTCGTGAGCACTCCCGGAACGCAGATGAGCATCGAGGAGCTCGTGGTGGCGCCGGAGACGCCGGACACGACTGCCGGCGCCCTGCGCCGCTCCGCCGCGACCCTCCTGGCGGTGCAGTCCAAGGGCGGGTCGATCAGCGTTGGTCCGCGGGACGAGCAGACACTGAACGCAGGCGACATCGTTGTGGCGATGGGCACGCGCGACCAACTCGATGCGCTAGCGGGGCTGTTGCGACCGGCCGAACCGGCGAGCTGATCAGCGGCTGAGCATCAGCGTGGCTGACGCGCCGCCGCTGGGCGTCACCTGCACGGTGAACAGCTGCGTCGCCGCGCTCCACGCGACGGGGACCTGGGTGTCATTGACCGCCGCATGCGGCGGCGACGGAGACCACCCTGACATCGTCGCGCTGTGCTCGCTCGGCGCGAACGAGACGGCGGCGCGCACGGCGCCGTTGTCAGCGAGAGACGCCACACGCTCTGCACCCAGCGTCACGAGCTGCTGGCCATCACCAATGAGGGCGATGCCCGACGGCCCTACGGGCACGACGATGTCGTAGCTGACGCCGCCGTGTGTGGCACCGGTGTAGGTCTGGCCGGCCGGCACCACCCGGCCCGTGTGCGTGAAGTAGTCGTACACGTAGGCGTCACCGTGCACTCCCACGTCGGCCGGGCTGAACGAATATCCGGTCGACCCACCCCGCGCGTACGCCACCACGTACGCCGCCACCATCCCGCCGCCGTGGTCGGTCCGCGTCGCCGCCACCATCGGCGCCGGCGCCGAGTGTGCGGCCGCGGCCTGCGCGTCCGCGATGTACGAGCTGTCCAACGGCACCAGTGGCGAGTCCGGCTTCACGATGACCCCGTCGGCACGCACGCTCTGCAGAAGGTTCGCCGCGTCCACCTGGCCCTCGGCGTCGCCGACACCGACGGGCCCAGCCGAGAGCGTCGAGAGCAGCAGGTTGTCCGTCTCGCTGCTCATGAAGACGTCGCTCCAGGGCAGCAGACCCGCCTCGCGCGCCAACTCCGACGTGTACAGGAACGCATCCCAGCGCGAGCGCTCGAAGCGGTCGGTGCTCACCCGGATGTTGGTGATCGCCGGCCAGCGGCTCGCCTCCAGGAAGTAGCGCGGTGTGGCCATGCACAGCTGCACCGTCTGCTTCGCGTCAGCCGCGCCCTGGTTGATGGCGGTGAGCAGCGCCGGAGCATCCGACAGCGTTTCGCGCGGCGCCGCGTTCTGCTCCAGCCAGTCCTGTTCGTACATGACCGTCCCCCCGGCCGACGTGCTCCGCAGCACGTCGCGGTAGTACGCCGCCGAGATGGGCACGTTGTCGGACACCGCGTACTGAGCGCGGTACGGGCTGTTCGGCGCGAGCCACCGTGCGTGCGTGACCAGGGGAAGGCCCAGCGCGTGCCCCACACCCGTGATCCCGTCGGGCAGGTATCCGGGGTCGGCCTCGTAGAGGTATATCCCATGGTCCTTCGAGTCCTTGCGGTACCACCATGAGTCGAGCTGCACGTACCCCAGCGGCACACTCTTGGCTGTGAATTCGTCGCGCATGGCCACGAGCGTTTGCTCGTAGGTCTGACCGGGTGCGTGGCGGTAGTAGTACGTGGCGCCGTTGTCGGTCCAGTAGCCGACGCGCTGCAGCACCACCGATGTCGTATCAACAGCGGTGCGCGCGTTGACGGCCCGCAGCGCGGCGCCCCAGGTGTCGAGGGTGGCGTTGATGCCGTGGCCGGCCGCCAGCAGCGTCGCGTGGCTGAACCCCGCGGGGAGGCTCGGAATCGCGGCATCGATCGCCCCGCTCAAAACGCCGCTTGCGCGCGTCTGGGCCGCCACCATGAAGTTCGCGCCGGGCGACATGACGTAGGTGTTCCCGGCGCCGTCGAATGCGGTGAAGGGGCCCTGCACGCCGGGATCGGTGAACGACGGCAAGGCAAACGCCGAGTCCCGGTAGCCGAATGTGTATGGCAGCGCAGGTGTGCTGGTGAACGACGGAAAGGGCGCGGTGTTCGGCGATGCGTCGAGGTAACGCGTGATGAAGCGCGCCAGACCGGAGCTGTCGTACACGCGCACCGTCGCCTCCCTCCGCACGTTCGCATTGGTGTACGCGGCCGTCACGGCGGAGTACGCGCCGATCTCATCGGTGCCGTTCGACGTCGTGACCGACGTGGGCGGCGCCCCCAAGGTCCCCGCAAAGGTGAACCGTGGCGAAGCAAAGACCACCGAGTAGCCGCCGTCGGCCCTGAACTCGGCCGACGTACCGGAGCCACTCGTGACGCCGCCCACCATGCGCGGCGGTGGCTGGCTCAGCAGCGTGCGCACCCCGAGCGCGGCCCCCGCGACGACGCAGGCCGCCAGCACCAGGATGAGCAGCCGCGCGCGCAGCGTCAGCTCAGCGGGCCTCAGCGGATCGCGCGGCGAACCATGCCAGGCTGGCGGGCAGCACGAACGGCACGAGCAGGAGCCGCAGCCAGTCCCACATCGTGTTGCCCCGAAAGCCGGTCCAGCCCCATCCCAATCCGTAGCCACCGATGAGCACCACGGCGAAGCCGGCCAGGAGCACGAGACCCGCCGTGCGCCAGCGGCGCTCGAACCGGCGATGCGTCTCCAGCCACAGCGGCAGCGATGCCACGACGACCGGCAGCGCGAGCAGCTCCAGCCAGTCCCACAACGTGTTTCCCTGAAACCCAGTCCAGCGCCATCCCATCGAGTAGCCGCCTACTACGAGCACGGCGAACACCGCGACGGATCCCGCGAGCACGAACCGCCACGCCATCCGCCGGCGAGCGCGCGTGCGATACCAGAGCGGCAGCGTCGCGAGCGCAACCGGCAGCACGATCACGTGAAGCAGGTCCCAGAGCTGGTCGCGGCTCGACACGCCGGTCCAGGGCCAGTGCAGGACGTAGCCGCCGGCGAGCGCGACAGCGAGGGCTGCGGCGCCAAGCGGGATCACCCAGCCCGCGAGTGCGGGCGCACGGCCCGCCGCCGGTGGCGTGGACCGTGCGACGCTCACCTATGCGACGGTGATGCTCGCGTCGAGGTAGACGTCCTGGATCGCGTTGAGCAGCTGCACGCCTTCCTTCATCGGACGCTGAAACGCCTTGCGCCCACTGATCAATCCCGTCCCGCCGGCGCGCTTGTTGATCACTGCGGTGCGCACCGCGTCGGCGAGGTCACCGGAGCCCTTCGACTCGCCGCCGGAGTTGATGAGCCCGGCGCGGCCCATGTAGCAGTTCACCACCTGGTAGCGGCAGAGGTCGATCGGATTGTCCGATGTGAGCTCGCTGTACACCGCGTCCGCTGTCTTGCCGAAGTTGAGCGCCGTGAAGCCGCCGTTGGTCGTGGCCAGCTTCTGCTTGATGATGTCGGCCTCGATGGTCACGCCGATGTGGTTGGCCTGGCCGGTGAGGTCCGCCGCAACGGCGTAGTCGGTGCCGTCCTTTTTGAACGCCGAGTTGCGCAGGTAGCACCAGAGCACGGTCGCCATACCGAGCTCGTGCGCCTTGGCGAACGCCACCGAGACTTCCTGGATCTGCCGGTCGGCCTGGTCCGAGCCGAAGTAGATGGTGGCGCCCACCGCCACGGCACCGAGGTTCCACGCCTCGCGGACCGTGCCGAAGAGGATCTGGTCGAACTTGTTGGGGTACGTGAGCAGCTCGTTGTGGTTGAGCTTGAGGATGAAGGGGATGCGATGCGCGTACTTGCGCGAGACCGAGCCGAGGATGCCGAACGTCGATGCCATCGCGTTGCATCCGCCCTCGATCGCCAGCTCCACCAGCTTGCCGCCGTCGAAGTACTCGGGATTCGGAGCGAACGAGGCGCCGGCGGAGTGTTCGATGCCCTGGTCCACCGGCAGGATCGACACGTACCCAGTGCCGCCGAGGCGGCCGTGCCCATAGATGGCCTGCAGGCTGCGCAGCACCTGGGGCGAGCGGTCGCTGAGCGCCCACACACGATCCACGAAGTCCGGCCCGGGCAGGTGGAGCATCTCCTTGGGGACGGTGGTGCAGCGATGCTGCAGCAGCGAGGCCGCCTCGTCGCCCAGGAGGCTCTCCAGGCTTCCTGCAGCGGTCGCGGTTGCGGTGGCCATGCTCAACTCCTCGAAATCTGTGTGCTCTCGCGTCTAGTTTGGCGCATTCACGCCGGCGCCGATGAGCGTCCGCTGACCGCTTCAAGGAAGTCGCGGATCAGCTGGCAGGTGTCCTCGGCACGATCGACGTTGGACTGATGACCGCCTGTCACCGTCTCGAGGCGGGCTCCTGGAATGCCGCGCTCGATCACCTCGGCCTCCTCCATCGGGATGGGCACGTCCTCGAGGGCGTGGATCACCGGCGTGGGTGTCTGGATCTCGCCAAGGCGTGCCGAGATGTCGTCCCGGCTGTCGATGGCCCTGCTGGTCCGCACCAGGCCCAGTGGGTTGGACTCACGAAGCGCACCCAGCCAGCCCTCGACGGTCGCGGGGTTTGCCTGGATGAAGTCGTCGGCCAGGAAGATGCCGGGAAGGGCGGGCAGCGTCGCCTCCAGGTTGCCGGCCTCGACCACCTGGCGCATCCCCTCGTAGCGCTCCACCTTCTCCGGGTCCTCGGGGCGGGCGCTGGTGTCCATCAGGACGAGCGAGCGGACGTCCTCGGGGTGGCTCACCGCCAGCCGCATGGCGATCATCCCGCCCATCGAGAGGCCGACGACGTGGGCGGGCGCGATGCCGAGCTGCTGCAAGAGCCCATGGACGTCCTCGGCCTGGTTCCAGAGGTCGTAGCCGTCGTCGGTCGTCTCGGACTGCATCTGGCCGCGCAGATCGACCGCCACCGTGTCAAAGCGGTCCTTGATCGCGTCGATCTGCGGCCGCCACCAGGCGGCGCCGAACAGGTAGCCGTGCAGGAACACGACGGGCTCGCCCGATCCCTCGCGGATGTAGCGCAGTCTCACGCCGTTGCTGACGAGCGTCGCCATCGCTGAATCCTCCGCAACTCAGGCTGATCCGGGTACGTTACGAGCGAACATGGAATACCTGCGCGTCGAGGGGGGCTGGCGCCTCGAGGGGCACGTGCCCATCTCCGGCAGCAAGAACGCGACGCTGCCGGTCATGGCCGCCTCGCTGCTCACCGATCAGCCGGTGGAGCTGAGCAACGTGCCCGACATCGAGGACATCGAGTCGATGGCGCGTATGCTGGAGCACGTCGGTGTGAGCGTGCATCGCCACGACGAACACCGCTGGCGGCTGCACGCGGCCGACGTCGCCTCAACCGAGGTGGGCCCCGAGCTGAGCCGGCGCATGCGCGGGTCGTTTCTGCTCCTCGGCGCGCTCGTGGCGCGGGCCGGTGAGGCCGCGATCGCCAAGCCCGGTGGTGACGACATCGGCATGCGCCGCGTGGAGCAGCACCTCGAGGGCCTGCGCCTGATGGGCGTGGAGGTTGAGGAGCGAGCCGACAGCTTCGTGGCACGGGCGCGTCGCCTGCGCGGGGCGCGCATCGACCTGGACATGCCCACTGTGACCGGCACGGAGAACCTGATGATGGCCGCGGTTCGAGCCGAGGGCATCACCGTCATCAGCAACGCCGCGCGCGAGCCGCACGTGTACGACCTCGCCCGGTGCCTGGTGGGCATGGGCGCGCACATCTCCGGCGTGGGCACGGAGCTCATCGTGGTGGAGGGCAAGGGCGGCGCGCTGCACGGCACGACACACAGCGTCACCACCGACTACATCGAGGCCGGCACGTACATGATCGTGGCGGCGGCCACCGGGGGCGACGTGGTCGTGGACCACATGCGCCCCACAGAGGTGCGCTGGCTGAGCAACAAGCTGCGCGCCGCCGGCTGCGAGGTGGTCGAGGGGCCGAACCACGTGCGCGTGCAGGGCCGCCGGCTTCGCGCCGTCGACGTCACCACGTGGCCGCACCCGGGCTTCGCCACCGACCTGCAGCCGCAGTTCGGCGCGCTGATGACGCAGGCCGAGGGCACCAGCGTCGTCAGCGAAGCGCTGTACGAGAACCGCTTCCGGCACGTGCCGGAGCTGCGCAAGATGGGCGCGCGCATCGCCGTGGAGGGCCGCAGCGCCGTGATCACCGGCCCGACGCCGCTGCACGGCACCGACGTTGTGATCTCCGACATCCGCAGCGGCGCCGCGCTCGTTATCGCCGCGCTGTGTGCCGAGGGCGTGACCGAGCTGGCACACATGTACCATCTCGATCGCGGGTACGAGGACATGGACGTAAAGCTGCGGCGCCTTGGCGCCGTGTGCGAGCGCACCGGCACTGACGAGCCGGGCAGCCCGCTGCGCGACCTCACCGGCGTCATCGGCGACTGATCGCTGTGGCTGCGGCGCTGCGCTGACGTGCTGGGGAAGAAGGTCGGCATCGACCTGGGCAGCGCGTCGCTGCGCATGATGGTGAAGGGGGAAGGCGTGCTCACCAGCGAGCCATCGGTGATCGCGGTGCGGCGCGGCGATGTGACGGCGAGCATCATCGGCTCGTCCGCATTGGAAGCAGCGCAGAACGACGAGGAGCTGCGCCTCTACCGGCCCATGCAGAGCGGCGCGGTGGCGGATCCTGTGGCCATGCGGGCGCTGATGCAGCACGTCGTCACCCGCGCCGTCGGCCGGCAGCGCATCTTCAAGCCGGACATCGTGGTCGCGGTCATGTCGGGCCTTCCGGCGGACGACCGCCGGCTGCTGCTCGAGGCCGCGATGATCGCCGGCGCGCGCACGGTGTACCTGCTGGATGCACCCATCGCCGCGGCGCTGGGTGCCGGTGTGCCGCTGCACGGGGCGAACGCGCACCTGGTGATCGACATCGGCGCGGGCAAGACAGAGGTAGCTGTGCTCGCGCTCGAAGGCACGATCGCGGGGCGCTGCCTGGCCGGCCACGGCGGCCAGCGTCTGCTCGCCTGCATCACCGACCATCTCCGCACCACGCACGGCGCCCGTCTGGCCCCGGCGGTGGTGGAGGACGTCATCGCGTCGCTCGCGCGCGTCGGCCCGCACGAGGAACGGCGGATGGAAGTACCCGAGTCCGGCCTCGGCGATGACGACCCTGCGCTGGCCATCACGTCGACCGAGCTGGCGCCGTGCTTGGAGGCGCACCTGCGGCCGATCGTCGAGGCGGTGGATGAGGTCATCGCCGATACACCGCCGCCATTGCACGAGGATCTGCGTGCCGACGGCGGGATCCTCTGCGGCGGCGGTTCGCTACTCGAGGGATTGGATCGCCTGCTGTCGGCACAGTGCGGCATCACCATGCGTCGCGACGGCGATCCGATCCTCTCCGTGGTGCGCGGCACCGGCTACGCGTCGGACAACCTCGACGTGCTGAAGCGCAACTTCATGTATATCCGGTAGCCATCGCGCAACCCAACTGGTACGCTTGGCAAGTTCCATTCGCTTGACCTGAACGGGGCGGCTCGCTAAACTCCCGCTTCGTTCAGGCGCGGACGGTCCTTTTCAGGGGGGGTCTACGGATTTGGGGCATGTGAAGGGGGGGTGATGGGACGCGTCCGTCGCACCGCCCGAGCGTTCTCACGGACTGCGCTGGTGGCCGGTGTCGTCGTCGCACTGGTCGGTGCCATTGCGCTGCTCAGGCCGTCCGGAGATGCTGGGCCCTCGTCGCTGCGCGCGGTTCAAACGGCGGCGACAGCGACGGGAACGACGGTGTGCGGGAACGTTAGCGTCCTCTCCTGGTCGGCAAGTCACGGCCCGTACCTGCTCTGCAGCTCCGGGGTGACCATCCCGTCGGGGAAAACGCTGACCATCAGCGGTGCCCAAGGGACGGTGCATGTCATCGCGCAGGGGTCGGGCGGCATCACAGTGCTCGGCACGCTTGCCACCAGCCAGACATCGTCGAGCGCCAAGGTCGTCTTCACGTCGGCCAACGCCTCACCGGGTGCGTGGGCAGGCATTGCAACGTCAGGCACGAGCGCGGTCATCTCGCTGTCGTACGGCACGATTAGCAACGCAGTCATGGCTGTGAACAGTCAGTGCTTTTCGTCCAGCTGCTCGGTGTCGCTGGCGCACGTTGACATCGATCACACGTCGTCCGTTGCCGTTGACAGCACATCGACACTGACGATGACCGGAGGCAGCATCTCGTATCCAGGCACGCGTGACCCATCGGACGGATCGTCGCCGCCAGCGAGCGGCATCCTCGCGGGTGGGTCCGTGCAGTTGAACAGCGTCAGCATCAGCAACGCCCCCTCGAGCGCCGTGGTTCTTGCAGCAGTGGCAAATTCACCCACGGCGTCGGTCACTGGTCTGAACATCGTCAATGCCGGGACGGCAGGGGCGCCGGCGATCAACGTAGGGGGCTTTTTGGGTCAGGGTGCATACGCTCAGCTGACGATCCAGAACAATGTCATCAAAACCAGTGGCAAGGGTGGAAGCGGCTACCCCGCAATCTCGATTGAGCACATGAACGTCCAATTCGGGACGGCGATCAGCGGCAACACCGGCGAGGGCAATTGCCTCGACGCGATCAGCTGCACCATCTGTTCGTCAAACAGCAGCTTCACGTGGGTGACGCCGAGCAACAGCAGCGGCGTGCATCCGCTGGGCTACCTGTTCGTCGACGATTTCGACATGGGCAGCGCCACCCTCACTGTGCCCGCCAACGCCGTCGTGAAGACGCTCAACGGCGGCATCCACGCCGTTGTCAACACCAGCGGAACAGGCGCCGTGTTCACGAGCCTCACCGATAACAGCGTCGGCATCCATGCGTGTCCGTCGGTGCTGGTTGCCACCTGCACTCCCAAGCCCGGCGACTGGAGTGGCATCGACGACATTGAGAACGCGCATCTGGGCCAACCTTTCGCGGTCATCAACGGTGCCACGTTCCGATATGCAGCGATCGCCGTGGATGTGGAGTTCGCGGGCGGCGGATCGAGCGCGGCGGGCAGCGACGCCACGCTGAGCAACGTCAACATAGCCCACGGCTATGGCGGCGTGGCCGGCGTCAACGCGTCGGTTGCCATTGCCGGCGGGACGATCACCGACATGACGACGAACCCGAATCCAACCACTCAGTCGTCGCCGCCGCCACCGCAGTTCTGGGGTCCTGCCGGATACGGCGTCATGGTGCGGGGGACGCTGAGCATCAAAGGGACGACTGTTTCCGCCGTCGACGCCGCCGGCATCTCGGCGAGGGGAAACAACGTCACGATAAGCGGCAACACGGTCGCGCAGGCTGCGCGGAGTCTTCCCGCCATTGGTCCCGACAGAGGAGCCATCGAGGTCTTCGGCGACGCCACAACGATGACGCCGGCCACTACTGTCACGAGCAACACGGTGACGACCGCCGGTTCGTCGTCGAGCCCCGCATTCGCCATCCAGCTCTCCTACGTCAACGGCGATCTGGGAGCGATGCTTGCGGGCAACACGGGTGCGCAGAACTGGTCTGATTCCGTCTGGATTCCTTTCTCCATCGACACGCACCGGCTCACCTGGGTGTCCGCCGTCAACTCCGCGTCACAGCATCCGCTCGGCTATGTCGGCGACGTTGAGGTGCGGGGCGCTGTCACCGTCACTGTGCCGGCCAACGCCGTGGTGAAGGGCATGATCGCCTTGAAAGGCGCAAGCTTGGACGCGACCGCGGGCGGTGCGAGCTTCGATATTTTCAACGACAACTCAGTCGGCGCACCGACCTGCTTCGGCCAGTACACCACCTGCGGTCAGATGGTGAACAACAACTTCATCATCGACGCCCAGGCGAACGGCTCGACCCCTGCCTCAGTTGCGATTGACAGCGCAACGATGCGGTTGGGTGGCATCCACGCAGCCGGAGACTCCCTGTCGGTGCACGACGTTCAGGTGAATGAAGCAAGCCCGGCGATCACGGCCTCGGCTGCTCCTGCCATCTCGGTTGTCGGTTCGCATTTCACCAATGGCGGTACGCCGGTTGCGGTGCAGGACAGCTCCATTCAGCTGCCGCAGGATTTCGCGGGCAACACCGGCTACGGGAACTCGGCAGACGAGGTGTTGCTTGACAGCGACGTCGATACGACGAACTTCGCCTGGGCGGCGGCATACAACTCCACGACCGATCACCCCCTGTACTACGCCGTGATGGACAACTTGACTGTGGATGACGCGACAATGACCCTGCCGCAGAACTCCAAGTTCACGGATGACACCGGCGGCTCGCTGATCTTCCGGGGAGGTGAGCTCGATGCCCAGGCAGGTGGCGTCACCTTCGACGGTACCGGCTGCGCATCGATCTGCGGATTCGGCGGTATTCAGCTCGAGTCGAGCACTGTGTCATCGAAGCCCGCTGCGAACGCCGTGCTCGACGGCGTCACCATCACACACGCCACCGCCGCCATTCAGACCAGCGGCGCCGCGAGTGCCTCCATGACATGCAGCCTGCTCACGAAGAATCTTCAAGGCGCCGTGTCGGGCGGCAATGGCATCACCATCAGCCAGAGCACACTCCCCGGCCAGCTGAACGGCCCGGATGTCGCTGCGAGCGTCCTTACGTATGCGCAGAACGACTGGTGGGGCCAGCCAGCTGCACCGCGGGCGGGGCAGACGTCCGGCCCGGTGGTCACGCAGCCCGCGCTCCTCGGTCCTCCGGCATGTGCACCGACGTCAGCACCTGCATCGGCTGCGTTAGCGTCACCGAGCATGACTAAGCACGGCGCCACTGCCGCGCAAGGCTACGACGCGGCATTCGTAGAAGCGGCGCCTCGAGTAAATGGTGCGGGACTCCTTCGGCGGACCCAAGTGCTAGCCGGAAAACTCATCCGATAATTCAGTCCGCGTCGCTGCGACCGTTGAACTCGGCGCCGCTCAGCGCGACGCACCCCGTCCGAGACGCGCCAGGTGCTCCCAAAAGGCACGCACGGCGGGTGTCTGCGGCCCCTCGCGGCGCGCTGCCGTGAACTCCTGATAGACGCGCGGTCCGCGATTCGGCAGAACGACGAGACGCCCCTTTCGCACGTCGTCTTCCACGACAGAATGCGGCATGGCCGCGTAGCCAAGCCCGGCGAGCAGCGCTGCCAGCAGCGCGCCTTCCTCGAACTCCACAGCATCTGCTGGCTGAAGCCCCGCGAACAGCGATGCGGCTCGCATCGCGGTGGAGCTGCCGCCTTCATGCTCGAGCCAACGGTGGCCGGCGAACTCATCGAGTGGGGTGCGGCTTCGCGCCAGTGCGTGCGTTGCTGCAACAACCAGCACTACCTGTGTCCGCTCCAAGACCATCGTGGTGACGCCGGGTGCCACGATGGTGTCGCCGCTCACCACCACATCCGCTTCGCCGCCCAGCAGAAGCCCGACGAGTCGATCACGCGGCGCCAGTGTGATGTGCACGCGCACCTTCGGGTGCTCGCTGATGAACGGCGCCAGCCACCCAGAGAGCCGGTGCGCGCCCATGAGGCGCCCCGACGCGACGCGAACCTCCCCAGCGTCGAGCCCCGCGTATGTCTGCGGCAATTGCTGGATGAGCGCGACACCGCCGAGCACCTGCGCAGCGAGGCGCTGAACCTCAGTGCCGACGTCGGTGAGGCGCACGTTGCGGCCCACGCGTCGCAGCAGCGGAAGGTCCAGCGCCTCCTCCAGGCGGCGCACGAGCGCGCTGACAGAGCCCTGCGACATGTTCAAGGCCTCGGCGGCGCGCGTCACGTGCTCTCGTTCGGCCACCGCGGCGAAGGCGCGCAGCTGCTCGAGCGACACCTCGGGCCGGTGCTGTCCCGGGCTGGGCCTCCGCTGCCGCGTGATCGTTCGCATCAGACGAACGGAATCATACGATCAACCTGATTGCTCAATGGCTCCGTCGCGGCCCAGAGTTCGCGCCGGGATACGAGGAGGAGGCGGCCATGGGCATCCACGTCGACGGGTACGTCGCACTGGCCGGGTTGATCGTGGGCTTCGCGGTCGGCACGACGGGCATGGGTGGCGGCGCGCTGATGACCCCGATCCTCGTGCTGCTCTTCAGGGTGCAACCGCTCGCCGCGGTGTCCAGCGATCTGGTGGCCTCACTCGTGATGAAGCCGTTCGGCGCCGCGGTCCACGTGCGTTCGCGAACGGTGCAGTGGCGGCTGGCCGGTTGGCTCGTCGCCGGCTCGGTGCCGAGCGCCTTCATCGGCGTGCTCTTCCTGCGCGCCCTCGGGAACGGTCGTGCCGTGGAGAACGTGGTGTCACTGGCCCTGGGGAGCGTGCTCCTCGTCGCTGTCGCGGCCATGCTGATGAAGGCGCGCCTCGATGGGCGCAGGCGCACAGACCCAGACCCCATCGAAAACCAGGCGCTCCATGTCAAGCGGGTGGCCACCCTGACCGTCGGCGCGGTGACCGGCTTTGTCGTCGGCATCACGTCCGTCGGCTCGGGCAGTCTCGTCATCGCCTGCTTGCTCTTCCTGTATCCGCGTCTCCGCGGTTCGCAGCTGGTCGGTACCGACCTCACCCAGGCGATTCCGATGGTCGGCGCCGCCGCGCTGGCGCATGTGCTCTTCGGTGACTTCCATCTCGGCCTGACGCTGTCGATCCTTGCCGGCAGCATCCCGGGCGTCCTCGCCGGTTCGCTGCTGTCGGCCCGCTCGGCCAGCCTGCCCCTGCGCGCGGCGCTGGGGATCGTGCTCCTCGTCAGCGGCCTCAAGCTCCTCAACGTGCCGACGCCCGCCGTCGGCGCTGCCTTCGTCGTCGCCTCCGCGGCGCTGCTGACCGTGGCCGCGTACCGCAACCGCGCCTGGGTCTGGGTGAAGCGAAGCGCTGTCACGCCTTTGTGACAAGCGCACCGACCCGCG
The DNA here is from genome assembly GCA_019245575.1 of Candidatus Dormiibacterota bacterium. Lineage (GTDB taxonomy): Bacteria > Chloroflexota > Dormibacteria > Aeolococcales > Aeolococcaceae > JAFARE01. The sequence goes on from JAFARE010000007.1 coordinate 22,707, forward strand.
CAAACCGAGGCCATGCCGGCGTGGCAGAGTCCGGCGGGGTATCGATGAGGCGTCTGCTGCCGCTGCTCGCCCTCCTGGCGGCGCTCCTTCCCGGGAACGTCCGCGCGAGCACGCTCGCGCTGCACGTCAGCGGCTCGCATTTCGTGGACGGCTCGGGCAACGTGGTGCAGCTTCGGGGTTCCACGCGGTCAGGCGCCGAGTACGCGTGCTGGCACGGCAATTTCGAGGACGGCCCCTGGGACCAGACCGCCGTCGACGCCATGGCGGCGTGGCACTTCAACGTGGTCAGACTGCCGCTGGACGAGGCGTGCTGGCTGGGGATCAACGGCCTGCCGGCCGCGGGCGGTGAGCTGCACGGCAGTGCCGCCCAGTACCAGCAGGACGTGCACACCTACGTGCAGGAAATTGAGCGCGACGGCATGTATGTGATCCTCGACAATCGCGACGCTGCTCCCGGCGGCGCTGCGCCGTCGCTCAGCGCTGTGATGGCGGACGCCGACCATGCGCCCGCGTTCTTCGCATCGCTGGCGGCGAGCTTCAGGGACGATCCGGCCGTGCTCTTCGACCTGTACAACGAGCCGAACCGTCTGCCCGGCACGGACCAGCAGCAGATGGCGTGCGTGCGTGACGGCTGCGCGGTCACGGACCCGAAGCTCGGCAGCTATCAGTCAGCGGGTGAGCAGAGCTTGCTGGATGCCATCCGCGGCGCCGGGGCGAGCCAGGTCGTGCTCGAGAGCTCGCCGTCGTGGTCTGCTGATCCCCGCTATTGGACGCAGTACGTCGTCAACGACCCGTTGCACCAGGTGGCGGCGACGGTGCACCCATATGACGTCAGCTACTGGCTGCACAACCCTCCGCAGTGGGCCGCCGAGCTGGGGGCGATCCTCAACGCAGGATACCCGGTGGTCGCGACTGAGACGGGCTCACACGACTGCCAGTCCGCATGGATCGACGGCTTCATGACCTGGGCGGACACGGCCGGGGTGTCGTACCTGCCCTTTGGTTGGCAGCCGTGGGGCTGCACCATGCCGAGCCTCATCAGCGATTGGAGCGGCACGCCGACGCCCGCCTACGGCATGGCGGTGCGGGTGCATCTCGGGACGCAGGTCACGCCCGGGCCGATCGTCGGAGGCGGTGTGTCGCAGACGCGCTCCGGGTCCACCTCCACGGGATCCGCGAGCACCGGCGCGCGCGCGAACGGGCTCGACGCTTCCGCGAACAGTCCGCGCTGGCCGCTGCACCTCCGCTGACCGTGGTGGCGTCGCGGACGCCATTATTCTGGCGCCGGCGTCCGTCCCCTCTCCTGGATAACAAGTGAGCATCGCGTGCGCGAGTCGATTCGGCCTGAGCCGGTAGGACGGGACGCCGAGCTGGCGCTCGTTGACGCCTGGCTCAGCAGCGGCGTGCGTGTCGACGGGCGTGACACCACTGCGCGGACGCTGGTCATCGAGGGTGAGCCGGGCATCGGCAAGACGACGGTATGGGGCGAGGCCGTCCGGCGAGCCGGCGCAAGCGGCTGGAATGTGCTGTCCTGCCGCCCCCGGCCGTCAGACGCGTCGCTTTCGCATGTGGGCCTGACCGACCTCATCAGCTCCGTTGCCGATGCGGTTATCGAGGCGTTGCCGGCGCCGCAGCGCCGCGCCGTTCTGAGCGCGACGCTGCGCCAGGATTCGAGTGGCGGGCCGCTCGATCCGCGCGCCGTCGGCGCCGGCGTGATGGCGCTCCTCGATGGGATCGCAGCCGCGGCGCCCCTGCTGCTGGCAGTCGACGATCTGCAATGGCTGGATCGCGCGTCCGCGCGATCGATCGCGTTTGCGCTTCACCGGCTGCAGGGAGGCCGCGTGCGGTTGCTCGCAGCGGTGCGCTTGCAAGCCGTGCGCGCCGGTTCCGGGGCGATCGGCATCCTCGAATCGACACTTGGCACCGATGGCCTGGAGCGCGTGCGCGTCGGCCCACTTAGCATCGCGGCGCTTCACAAGGTGTTGTCGCGACAACTCGGAACGTCGTTCACGCGTCCCGTGACCGTGCGCATTCACCGAGCATGCGGTGGAAACCCCTTCTATGCCTTGGAAATCGCCCGCGAGCTGCAGCGTATCGGCGAGCCGGCACCGGGACGGCCACTGCCCGTCCCCGAGGACCAGCGCGAGATGGCGCTGCTGCGCGTGCGCCGCCTGCCGCAGGCGACACGGGACGCACTCGCTCAGGTGGCGGCGATGTCCCGGCCGACGACGGCTGACGTGCAGGTCGCCGCCCTGGCGCCGGCTGAGGAGGCAGGGGTCGTCCGCGTGCAGCCGGATGGTTCGGTGGACTTCACCCACCCGCTCTTCGGCTCTTCGCTCTATGCGGCGCTGGCCGAGTCCGCGCGCCGCCGCCTGCATCAGGCACTCGCCACGACGAGCGCGAACATCGAGGAACACGCGCGCCACCTTGCCCTGGGAGCACAGGGACCGGAGGAAGCCATCGCCGCAGCGTTGGACCGCGCGGCGGAGTCGGCGGAGGCGCGTGGCGCTGCCGACATCGTCGTCGAGCTCAAAGAACTTGCGCTCAGGCTTACGCCCCCGGCAGACAGCGAGTCGCTGGTGCGGCGCGAGCTCGAGCTGGCCGACCGGCGCTACTTCGCGGGCGACGCGAGCGGCGCACGCCGTCAGCTGGAGCGATGCCTGCAGTCGCTGCCGCCGGGCGAGGCTCGCGCTGAGGTCCTGCTGGAGCTGGGCAGCGTGGTGTGGACCCAGGGCGAGAGCGAAGCGGGACTGGCCTTCATGCAACAGGCGCTCGGGCAAGCGGAGTCGAAGACACTGCGCGCCAAGATCCACTCACGCGCTTCCTCGATGGCCGAGGACTTCGACGTGGGGCTGGAGCATGCCGAGGCGGCGCTGCAGTTGATCGATGAGCAGGAGGATCCACTGCTCTATTCGTTTGCCCTGCACAACGCGGCCCGCAACCGGCTGTTTGCGCGCGGTGAGGCCGACCATGCCGCCGTCGAACGTGGCATGGAGCTGCAGCGTGAGGCCGCGGCGTGGGAGGTGAGCGTGCTGCCCGCGTACTGGGCGCTGTACTTCGATGAATTCGATGTGGCGCGAGCGCGTTTCGAGCACTTCCTCCAGGTGTTCCGCGTGCACGGCGATGAAGCGCGGTGCTGCTTCCTGCAATCGCATCTCGCTGTGCTCGATGCGCTCACCGGCCACATGGAGCGAGCGCGCGCAGAGGCCGCCGTCGCGCTCGACAGCGCGAAGGAAACCGAGCAGGGCACGTGGATCCTCGTCGCGCTGTGGGCCACGGGCCAGGTGGCCGCGCGCGCCGGCGAGCTCGATGCCGCCCGCGCGGCTGCGGGGGAGATGCTCGAGCGCATGCGATCGAATCCGGACATCACCTTGGAGAACATGGCGCGGGCCGTGCTGGGCCTCGCCGCGCTGTCGGCCGGAGACCATGCCGAAGCGGATCGTCAGTTGACGCGCTGCGAGGCGATCGTCGAGGGATACCACGCGCGCGAACCGGTGGCTGACCGGTTTCCAGCGGACCATGCGGAAGCCGTGATCAGCATCGGTGACCTGGATCGTGCCGACGTCCTCGTCTCACGTCTCGAGGAGCGCGCGCGCCGGCTGCCGCGGCCGTGGATCAACGCCGTTGCCGCGCGCTGCCGGGGGCTCCTCAATGCTGCGCGGGGAGACCTCGACGCCGCAATCACTGACTATGAGCGCGCCCTCGAAGCGCACCAGCAACTGGCGATGCCCAGCGAGCGCGGCCGGACTCTGCTCGCGCTGGGACGCTTGCAGCGGCGCCGCCGCGACGCGCGAGGAGCGCAGACGTCGCTGGCAGAGGCGGTACGCGTTTTCGAGGCCGGTGGAGCAGCCGCCTGGACGGCTGTGGCGCGTGACGAGTTGCGCCGCGCGCAGGGACGTCACGGCAGCGTGTTCGACCTCACGCCGACGGAAATGGCGGTGGCGCGGCTTGCCGCCGAAGGGCTGCGCAACCGGGAGATCGCGAGCCGCATGTTCCTCGCCGAGAAGACGGTGGAGGCGAATCTCTCGCGCGCCTATCTGAAGCTCGGCGTGCGCTCCAAGACGGAGCTGGCGCGGCGTCTCGAAGCTCCCGCCTGAGTGAGCGCGATCGCTGAGGAGGTCACTGCGCCGGCCCTTACGCTGTGCGGTACAGACGTGCTACTGATGACCGATGACCAGCGCGGTCGCCGCTCTCACGATCGTCATCGATCCGTCTTCCGTGCTGGTTTGGATTGTGGTCGGCTTGGTGGCCGGGCTTGTGGCCAGCCGGGTGATGCTGGGCCACGGCCTGGGAATCGTACTCGACGTCGTCGTCGGCATCGCCGGAGCGGTGATCGGTGGCTTTCTCGCCGCGTACTTCGGCGTCACCATCACAGTCCCGGGACACCCGATCGTCACTGAGATCATCATCGCGTTCCTGGGGGCGATCATCCTGCTGCTTCTCGTGCGCCTCCTCGGAATCGGGCGGCGACGCATGGCATTCTCGGGAAGGCGCCGGTCGCGGCCCCTCTGACCGCAGCGCCACATGTGCCGGAATGGTTCGGGCACGTAGCCTGCCAGCAGCCTCCTCCAAGCCTCGCTGAGCGTATCGCGCACCACGTCGTCGTCCTTCATCAGCCACGCGAGATGACGGAGCCCGTGCTCGATCACCTGCTCGTGCGCGATCGCGATCGCGGCACTCGTCGCCCCGCCGCGGGGCGAGCTCCGACCTCCCGACCGGTATCCCCGGCAGCTCCTGCGCCTGGTCGTTGCGGTTGACGACGACGAAGCTGAGGATCACCGCGCCTCGCGCGCGGCGCCACGACGTCGAGTGCACCAGCAAGGGCTCGCCCATCAGGTTGCGCGCCAGCCGGGACACAACCTCGACCGGGTCATCGTCGTCGCGCAGCTCGACGTACCACGGCGCCGGCCGCATGGTCCGGCGAGCTCCGGGTCCCCGTCGTGGAGACGGAGGACGAAGACCTCGGCCTGCACAGGCCCCTCCGTGCCCCACACCGGGGGAGAGTCGTCGCTCAGGCCGGTTGCGCCATCGCGAGCACCTTCTCGCGCGTCACCTGCATGTTGTGGGCCTCGTGGCCGTGGTCCTGTAGGGCCGGCACGATGGTGCCGATCGGCCCGCGGACCTCGTACCCGCACTCGCACCGGACCACATACTCAGCCGACTCGTCGTGCTCGGACCCATCGCGCGCCGAGCGTAGCACCGCGCCTGAATGACCGTGGCGCAGTGTGGCATCCTGCACCGGTTGTTCGTCCTCGACTGGCACATCTTCGATGCGCTCCCGGCCGGGCTCAACGTGACGCTGCCCGTCGGCGCGCACCATCTGTCCGCCGCCCCCGACGGTTCCGGTGAGCCATGGCGAGATCTCGTTGCGCTGTACACGCCGGTCGCATCGGCGGTGCGCGCCGCGGATGGCGTGCCCGTCGTGCTCAGCGGCGACTGCATCACACCGCTCGCCGTGCTCGCCGGTCTGCAGCAGCGTGGAGTCGAGCCGGCCCTGGTGTGGTTCGACGCACATGGTGACTTCCACACCGAGGACACCACATTCTCCGGCTACCTCGGCGGTCTGCCGCTGGCCAAGGCGGTCGGCCGCGGCGACATGACGCTGCCCGAAGGCCTCGGAATGCGGCCGCTTGCAGAGGACCGCGCGGTCCTCGTCGACGGCCGCGACCTCGATCCGCCGGAGGTCACGGCGCTCGCGGAGTCACGGGTGGCACACGCCTCGTTGCGCGACGTCGTTGATGTGCTGCCGCAGGCACCGGTCCACTTGCACGTTGATCTCGACGTCATCGGATCGCAGCATCTGCGCGGGCTGCGCTTCCCCGCGCCCGGGCCGCACCGCGCGACCGTGGCCGCCGCGGTGCGCGCGGTCGTGGCGGCGCGGAGCATCGCCGCTGTCAGCGTCGCCGCGACCTGGTTCCCGGAGCGCACCGACCGCGGCCAGACGGACGCCGCCTTGGCCGCGGTCCTGGGCGCTGCAGGAGTTATCGCGCCGTAAGCGTTACTGTGGCTTGCCGCTCGCCGGGTCGAGCAGCAGATGCCGGTCCTCACGCTGCCCGAAGTCGAACATCCCGTTGAGCGGGCCGGCGAGCGCGTCGAATGATCCGCCGCCGATGCGGGGCAGCGACCAGTTGTCCTCGATGAAGCGAAGGATCGACGACTGGTCGGTGGTCGAGTGGTCGACGAAGTTCTCGCGACTGAACGGCGAGATCACCAGAAGCGGCTGGCGAGGGCCATAGCCACACCGGTCCTGGAAGCCGCCCAGCGGCGCGGCGGTGCCGCACTGTCCCGTGGCGCTCAGCGCGTCCTCCGTGGACTGCGAGTCGTTCACGATCGGTGACATCACGTGGTCGTACCAGCCATCCGAGTCGTCGTAGGCGATGACGACCGCCGTGCTCTCCCACGCGTCCGACCGCTGCAGCGCGTTGATGGTCCTCACCAGGAACTGCTGCTCGTCCAGTGGGTCGGAGTAGCCGGCGTGGCCGTCCTGGTAGCGCGCAGCCTTCAGGAAGCTCACGGCGGGCAGATGCTCGTCACCGAGTGCGGTGGTGAAGTCGGCCAGATCGTACTGATGGTTCGCCTGCCCGTTGTGGCCGATCTCCTCGTCATTGGCGGGCGCCAGGTGATGCGGGTTGGACGTGCTGGCGTAGTACTGGAACGGCTCGTGGTGCGCGCTGTAGTCCTTCTGCGACGACCCGCCGATGTTCGCGTGCGACGCACCGCAGACGGCTTTGCCGCCGGTCACGGCGGTGGGCCGGAAGCCGCCCTGAAACCAACCCCACGTGACGTGGGCTGCATTGAGCAGGTCACCGACGTTCTGACCCGAGAGCGAGATCGTCGAGCCGGACGAGCAGTCGTCGAATGCCGGATCGGCATCGCCGTACACGCTCCCGTTGTCCACAACGCCGGCCAGCGTCGCCGGGGTTGCGCCGTGCGTCTGGCCTGACACCAGGTTGAGCGCGCCCGGCGTGGACGGGCCGAAGACGGTGCTGTACGAGTTGTCGCTCATGGCGAAATGCTGCGCGTAGTTCCACAGGGCGGTCACCGTGTTGCCGTCGTAGTAGTCCAGCACCAGGTTGGGCAAGCCGATGTCCGGCGCGGAGCAGCTCGATGTGTTCGTGTACATGGGGAACCGGTCCATCAGCCCATGGTCGAATGCCTGCTGTTCCGGTGTGTAGTCGTGGTTCTGATCACACGTCAGGGGTTGCGCGTGCGACAAGCGGACAGGGTTCGCCCCGTTCGGGTTGCTGTTCAGGAGCGCGGTTGAGAGCCCGTTGACGGATGGCGTGTCCTCGCGCGCCGTGAAGTGGCTCCCGTCGGTATTGGCCGCGACCGGGTAGGTGCCGAAGTAGTGGTCGAAGCTGACGTTCTCCTGGAAGATCACGACCAGGTGCTTGATCGGCGTGCGCGTGTCCGGGTCGGGACCCGCGGCGCTGGTCAGGACACCGGACGCGACGGTCGCCAGACCGGCCGAGGCTGCGGCGGCGCTCAAGACCGCCGACGTGACGAAGAGCCTTCGCATTCCGTCCTCCCCTGTGCTCATCGCCGACTCTGATCGGCGCTGGGGCCAACTTTGCCCGGCGCCTGGTGAAGGGCGCGGTGGCTGCGGGAGGTGGATCGATTAAGGCAAGCCCGCGCCGCGTGGTGGGTGGGTGTGAATCAGCGGCGACACGCCGCGTTCCAGGTTCTTAACACGGCTTGACCGCGTAGTTGCATGCGTGTCACGGATCGGTTCAAGGCATCCGCGGCACCTGCGGTCATGTGGCGAGATTCCGCTCGGTTATCCCGCAACAACGGAGGAACCGGGCAGTGCCCGAAGCGACCATGGACGTGTTGGTGACAGCGGCGGCGAATTCGCCTCGCACCTTTGTGTCGGTGTGCAGAGAGCTGCGCATCGAGCCTCGCGAGGCGGCGAATGCCCTGGATCCCAACGCGTTCGATGGCGGAACGCGGGTCAAGTTGCAACAGCTGCACACGTATCTGAGCCGTCCTGCGTGGCTCAGGGTGTTCAGCGGCTTCTAGAGGAGATCACGATGAAGCCGACCCTGGTCGACGCAGTGGCGCTCAACCGCCGCTACCGCAAAGCGCCCGTGCGACGCCGCCTGGCGGAATGCATTCTCGGCCTTGTCGCCCTCTCGCTCACCGGTGGGATCACCGTGAGCCGCGCGGCCGCGAGTCCGTTCATCCAGGCTTCGGGCACGCAGCTCGTGCTGAACGGCTCGGCGTACACATTCGTTGGCTACAACAACTACCGCGCCCCATCGATGCCCGGCGGCTACACGTGCGGCGGCGCGGTGTCGGACGCGCAACTGGACCAGATGATGGCGCAGGTGCGCAACGCCAGCGGCGGCACCATCGTGCGCACGTGGTTCTTCCAGAGCTACGAGAACGGCAGCGCGAACAACTTCGCCGCGTACGACCGTGTGCTCGCCGCGGCGGCGGCGCACGGCATCCGCATCATTGCCACGCTCACCAACCAGTGGGGCGCGTGCGAGCCGGGACATCCATATCGTGACCTCAGCTGGTACCAGTCCGGCTACCTGCAGCCGGATTCGGGATATGCCCTGTCCTTCAAGGATTTCGCCGTCTCGATGGCCGCCCATTACGCAAGCGACGACCGCATCGCGTTCTGGCAGCTGGTCAACGAGGCCGAGGCCAAGAGCGGCGGCTCGGGCGGATCCTGCAACGAGTCGGCGGCGGCGAGCGCGCTGCGCAGCTTCGGCGACACCATGACCCAGGCGATCCACTCCGTCGACCCGAACCACCTGGTGTCCCTGGGTGAGATGGGTGGTGGGCAGTGCGGCATGGCCGGTGCGGACTACACATACGTGCACGCCGGCGCGGTGCAGCTCTGCGAGTACCACGACTACAACAAGGAGACGCAGGGGCGCCCGCAGCACCTGCAGGACGACGAGACCGCATGCGGGTCGAGCGGCCTGAACAAGCCGCTGTTCAACGGCGAGGCGGGTATCCGCGGCGCCAGCGGCCAGCAGCGCGCCAATGAGTTCGACGCCAAGCTGAGCGCATTCTTCAGCGACGGCGGCGCGGGTTTCCTCATCTGGTCGAAGAGCGGCAGCGGTGGCTCATGGGACATCCCCGACGGCGACCCCACCGAAGCCGTGATGCTCAAGTACTCGCATGGCGGCCCGGGTCCGAGCACTGAGAACACTCCGCCGCCCACGTCGAACTCCACGCCCACGCCCACCTCTGAGTCGCCCAGCCCCACGCCCTCGTCGTCACCGCTGCACTGCACGATCACCATCGACAACGGCAACGTCACGGGCCAGTGCCACTAGGCCGTCAGCGCAAACGCTGAGCCGCGGGAGCGGCGCGGCACGCCACGGGTGCGGCTAGCATCTGCGGCAGTGTCCGAGCCGCTCCTGCAGGGCCGGCCGCGCCGGCCCGCCGACGATTCCGAGATGGAACCCGATCCGCGGTTCACCCTGGCCAACGAGCGAACGTATCTCGCCTGGAACCGCACCGCGCTGGCCGTGATCGCCGGCGGTCTCGCGGTCACGCAGTTGGTCCGGCTGGGGTCCGCTGACACCGCGCCGGCGATTGCCGTCGGCATCACGCTGATCGTCGTCGGCGCCGCGCTCTCCTTCGCCAGCTACCGCAACTGGCAGCGCAAGGATGAGGCGCTGCGCATGGGCCGCCCGCTGCCACGCTCGTCGCTGCCGCGCATCCTCGCTCTGGTGGTCGGCGGGATTGCCGTCGTCGCCGTGCTGCTTGCCGCGCTGCTGCTCGCAGCGCGCTAGAGCGAGGCCTCGATGCTGGCCAGCACGTCGTCGACGCGGATCTGATCCATCACGGCGAGCGGCTCGGGGTCCGGCGCCTTTCCGTTGGGCCGCCGGCGCAGCCCCTGGATGATGCGGTGGTCAGACCCGTACGGCCCGCGCAGGCGCCCGTCGCTGGGGCCGAACAGTCCCACCGCGGGTGTCCCCACAGCGGCGGCGATGTGCAGCAGCGGCGTGTCGCCGCCGATGAAGAGGTCGCAGCGGGCCACGATCGCTGCCACCACGCGCAGGTCGGGCTCGCCGCTGAGGTCGGCTGCGGACGTGCCGAGGTCGAGCATCGTCTGCTCCACGACCTGCTTGTCCTCCGGCGCGCCCAGGAAGAGGACGCCGGCGCCGTGCCGGGTGGCCAGCTGGTTGGCCAGGATCGCGAATCGCTCCTGGTCCCATATGGCCTCCGGGCCCCGGAGCCCGTCGTGCTCGGCGTACCCGGCCCCGGGCGCCAGCGCCACGAGCAGGCGTCCGTCCGCGAAGCCGGTGCTGTGGATGACCTGGTCCGCCTCGCGCAGCGCCTCTGCGCCCGGCTCGTACGAGGGGGTGTGCAGCTCCTGGCGGATGCCCATCAGCGCCGCGAGCCGCAGCCACTGCGGCGCGCGGTTCTCGCCTCGTTCGGCGTGACCGCGGCGGGTCAGCAGGAACGACGAGAAGCCGCCGCGCGGCCCGATCCGCTCCGGGACCCCGGCAAGGAAGGCCGCCAGGCGCAGCCAGGGCGAGCGCGAGCAGATGAGCACCGCATCCACCCTGCGGCGGCGGAGCTCCAGCCAGACTCCCAGACCCGCGGCCGCACCCGGGTACCCGGAGAGCGCGCGACGGCCGGCCACCATGTCCACCGCGGGGATCCCCTGCGCGATCGAGGCGGCGCGCGCAGGACAGAGCAGGGCGATCTGGGCATTCGGCTCGCCGGCGCGCACCGTCCGCAGCAGCGGCGACGCCTGCAGCGTCTCGGTGATCCCGCCCGGGACGACGGCCACGACGTTCACGCGGGACACCCTACACGCGTCACGCGGTTGTCGCGTCCTGAGTCCGTTCTCCGCGGACCGGTGCGACCATAGGGTCACGATGGCGTCGTCGTTGCAGGGGCGGGACCTGCTCAGCATTGCGGATCTCAGCGCGGACGAAATCACCGCGATCCTCGACTCTGCCGCCGCGGCCAAGTCGGGCGCCGACCTTGGCGCGCCGCTGCAGGGCGGCTCGATCGCGATGATCTTCCAGCGCCCGAGCAACCGCACGCGCGTGTCCTTCGAGGTGGCGGTGCACCGCCTGGGCGGCCATCCCATCCCTTTGTTCAACCCCGAGGTCCAGCTCGGCGAGCGCGAGTCCGCCGGGGACATCAGCCGCATCCTCGACCGCTACGTGGACGGCATCGTGGCCCGCCTGGTGTCGCATCGCGACCTGGTCACCATCGCGCAAGCGGCTCGCTCGCCGGTGATCAACGCGCTCACCGACTCGGAGCACCCCTGTCAGGTGCTCGCCGACTGCCTGACCGTGCGCGAGGCACTCGGGCACCTCGAGGGCGCGCGGGTCACGTACATCGGCGACGGCAACAACGTATGCACCTCATGGATCTACGCGGCCGCGCTCAGCGGTGTGGACTTCCGCATCGTGTGTCCGCCCGGCTACGAGCCTGCGCGTGGCGTGCTGGACCGAGGCGAGGCGCTCGGCGGGCGCGAGGTTTCGATCAGCAACGACGTCGAGGGCGCGCTGCGCGACACGGACATCGTCTACACCGACGTGTGGGCGAGCATGGGCCAGGAGGCAGAGCGGGAGCGCCGGCGCGAGGACTTTCGCGCGCTGCAGGTCAACGACGCGCTGCTGGCGAAGGCGCCGGGCGCGCGTGTCATGCACTGCCTGCCGGCGCATCGCGGCGAGGAGATCACCGACTCCGTGATCGACGGACCGCGTTCAATCGTGTTCGACCAGGCGGAGAACCGCCTGTGGGTGCAGATGGCGCTCCTCGCGCTCATCTACGGGGCGGACACACCGCCGCGCGTCGACGCGCTCAAAGGCCCCGTGGGAGCCGTGGCGTGAGCGACTTCCTGCGCAACGCGCACTTCTTCCTGCAGAACATCAGCTGGCGCGACGTGCTCGACGTGCTCGTGGTGGCGCTGCTCCTGTACCAGCTGCTCAAGCTCATCCGCGGCACGCAGGCGGTGCAGCTGCTGCTCGGACTCGCCGTGATCTTCGTGGTGGGGTTCATGGCTCAGCTGCTGCAGCTGCGCCTGCTAGAGTTCATCTTCACCAACGGCACGCAGGCAATCGTGATCGCCGCCGTCATCCTCTTCCAGCCGGAGCTGCGCCGGGCCCTCGACCAGGTGGGCCGTCTGGGCCCGGTGCGCGCTCTGTTCGGCCATCACGCCGAGGCCGCGGTCGAGCGTGTTGCGGACGAGGTGATGCGCGCCGCGGGTTCGCTGAGCGAGCGGCGCACCGGCGCGCTCGTCGTCTTCGAGCGTGAGACCGGACTGGAGAACCTCGCGGCGACCGGCGTGAAGATCAACGGCGAGGTCACCGCCGAGATGCTCGCCACCATCTTCGTGCCCAACTCGCCGTTGCACGACGGTGCTGTGATCATCCGCCAGGGGCGGTTGATCGCCGCGGGCTGCGTGCTGCCCCTGGCCGAAACGCTCCCCGGCGTCGGGCGCATGGGCACGCGCCATCGCGCGGCCCTGGGACTCACCATGCAGAGTGACGCGCTCGTCCTCATCGTCAGCGAGGAGACCGGGCTGATCAGCGTCGCCACACAGGGCAAGATCTATCGCGGGCTCGACCAGAGCGCGCTGCGCGAGATGCTGCTCGCGGTGCTGGGCGGCTCGTCCGACTCAGGCAGGCCGATCCGCTCAGCGGTGTTGCGGCCGCTGGCGCGCGTGGGCACGCTGCGCACGATGGGGCGCCGGACACCGCCGTGACCCTTCCCGGCTTCATCCGGCGCAACTTCAAGCTGAAGGTCGGCTGCACGATCATGGCGCTGATCACGTGGACCGGCGTCGTCTACGCGAGCAACCCGCCCGAGACGCGGCTGGTGAGCGTGCCGGTGCCGCAGTCCCAGGCATCGTTTCCCAGCAAGTTCACCCTCGTGCACCACGTGCCGGACCTGGCGGTGCGCATCGGCGGGTCGCGCTCCTCACTGGATGCGTTCAACCCGGCGTCGCTCACCGTCAACGTCGACTGGCACAACGTCAGCCGCGCCGGCCTGCAGCAGGTGCCGATCTCCATCACCAACGTGGCGAGCAACGTCGAGCTGGTCGACCCACCGCAGAGCATCACCGCCGACGTCGACTACTACGACTCGGTGTCGCTGCCGGTGAACCTCGTCGTCACAAACCCGCCGCCCGCGGGTTACACCATCGCGTCGCAGTCGGTCGCGCCCAGCACCGTCGTCGTCGCCGGTCCGCACCTGGAGCTGACCGACATCCAGGCTCGCGTCAGCGTGGACCTGGGGAACAACAAAACCAACTACGTGCAGATCGCTCCCGTCCTCATCTACGACGCGCACAGCAACCGGCTCAACGACCTCAGTGTCACGTCACCGCCCGGCTTCACATCCAACGCGCCGCAGGGAACCGTGACCGTGACGATCGTGGTGAGCGCCAACCTGACGTCGCGGGCCGCCGCGGTGCGACCGCCGACCACGGGGAATCCTGCGCCGGGACACCAGCTGAGCGCGATCACCGTGTCACCGGCGACGGTCGTGCTCACCGGCCCGCAGACGCTGCTCAACACGCTCGACTGGGTGAGCACGTCGTCCATCTCGCTCAACGGGCTCACCGGCAGCGAGACGGTGACGGTCAACGTCACGCCGCCCGCGGGTGTCACGTCATCGCCCACCAGCGTGGCCGTCACGGTCTTCATCACCGCGCTGCCCACGCCCACCCCCACCGCATCCTCGAGCCCGTGATCGAGGGCGCGTAACCGGCCCCATCCCGGCGTCGTTTCCAGGAGAGTCACATGTGCGGCATCATCGGCTACGCCGGCCCGCGCCCGGCGGCGCCAATCCTCCTCGAAAGCCTGCAGCGGCTCGAGTACCGGGGCTACGACTCGGCCGGCATCGCCGTGCTCGAACCCAACGGCGGATCCACCGTGGTCAAGAACGACCACAAGGTGGCGGAGCTGGTGCGCCAGGTCGAGGCCGAAGGGCTGCCCGAGGGGACGGTCGGCATCGGCCACACCCGCTGGGCGACGCATGGCCGCCCCAGCGTGGAGAACGCCCATCCCCACCAGGACTGCAGCGGCAACATCCACCTCATCCACAACGGCATCATCGAGAACTATCGCGAGCTGCGCGCCGAGCTGATCGGGCGCGGCCACACGTTCTCCAGCGACACCGACACGGAGGTGGTCCCCCACCTCATCGAGGACCAATTCCGCGGTGACCTCGCCGCCGCGGTGCGCGGCGCGCTCAAGCGAATTCGCGGCGCCTACGCGCTCGTGGTCATGAGCGCGGAACAACCGGATCGCATTGTCGGGGCGCGGCTCAACGCGCCGCTCGTCGTGGGCCTCGGTCATGGCGAGTCGTTCATCAGCAGCGACATCACGGCGCTGATCCCGTACACCAAGCGCGTTGCGCTGCTCGGCGAGGGCGAGGTGGTGACCGCCACCGCGTCGCGCATCGACGTGCAAACCCTCGACGGCACCTTCATCGAACCTCGCGTGGTCACCGTCGACTGGGAGGCCGAGCAGGCGCAGAAGGGTGGCTATCCCCACTACCTGCTCAAGGAGATCCACGAGCAGCCGGACGCGGTGCGCAACGCGCTTCGCGACCGCATCACCGACGCCGGCATGGTGGCGCTTCCCGACGTGGGCATCAGCGACACCGACATCGCGAACCTCCGCGAATGCGTGCTCGTCGCCTGCGGATCGGCGTGGTACGCGGCGATGGTGGCGCGGCAACACATCGAGCGCCTCGCCGGATTGCGCTGCTCCGTGGAGGCTGCGAGCGAGTTCCGCTACTCGGACGTGCTCAGCGACGAGCACTCGCTGGTGATCGCCTTCTCCCAGTCCGGCGAGACGGCCGACACCCTCGCCGCGGTGCGCCACGCCCGGCGCAACGGCGCCCGCGTGATCGCGGTGACCAATGTCGTCGGCAGCGCGCTCTCCCTGGAGGCGGACGGCGTGCTGTACATGCAGGCGGGCCCCGAGATCTCCGTGGCCGCCACCAAGACGTTCGTGAACCAGATGCTGTGCGGCATCCTCCTCGCGTTGCACCTTGGCGATGTGCGCGGCGTGCTTGCTGTCGAGGAGCACCAGCGCATGGTGGAGGAGCTGCAGCGCGTTCCTGAGCTGATCGAGCGGGTGCTGGGGCTCGAGGACGACCTGGGCCGCATCGCGCAGCGGTACGCGCACGCGCGGACCGCCATGTACATCGCGCGCGGCATGAACTTCCCGGTGGCGCTGGAGGGCGCGCTCAAGCTGAAGGAGATCTCGTACGTCCACGCGGAGGGGTATGCCGCCGGCGAGTTGAAGCACGGGCCCATCGCGCTGCTCGACCCCGAGGTGCCGGTGGTGGCGATCGCCACGCGAAGCCGCACGCTGCCCAAGCTGGTGACCAACGTCCAGGAGGTCCGCTCCCGTGACGCCCCCGTGATAGCGCTCATCACCGAGGGTGAGGACCCCTTCGACTCGGGGCTCGTGCAGGAGACGATCCCTGTGCCCGGATGCGACGAGCTGGTGTCGCCGTTGGTCGACGTCGTGCCGCTGCAGCTCTTCGCGTACCACATGGCCGTGCAGCGCGGCTGCGACGTCGATCAGCCGCGCAACCTGGCGAAGTCGGTCACCGTCGAATAGCGGGCGCGGGCCCGCGCCTCGACTAGAGTCGTCGCATGCTGGTGGGCGTCGACGTCACGTCCATTGCTCGGGTGGGCGCGGTCGTGGAGCGCACACCGCGGTTCGCGACGCGCGTGTACACGGAGCAGGAGCGGCGGGTCTGCGCGGGCAAGCCGCAGCGATGGGCATCGCGCTGGGCGGCGAAGGAAGCGGTGCGCAAGCTGTACTCCTCGGGCGGCATGCCGATGCCCGCGTATCGCGACATCGAGGTCATGCGCGGGCGGGGCGGTCCGCCGCGCGTGGCGGTGCGCGGTGAGGTCACGCCCATCGCGCTGTCGCTGACGCACGATGCGGGCGTGGCGATCGCGGTTGCGGTCGACGCGGCTCCGCAGGCGCCGCGCCTGCTCATGCCCGCCTCGCTACGCCTGGCGGAGCGTCCGGAGGACGGCCACAAGGGCACCTTCGGGCGCGTCGTCGTGATTGCGGGGGCGCGTGGGTACACGGGTGCGCCGCGCCTCGCCGCATACGGCGCGGCGCGCGCGGGCGCTGGGCTGGTCACCGTGTGCGTGCCCGAGTCGATCTATCCCATCGTTGCGGCCGCTTGCCTCGAGGTGATGCCCGCGGCGGTCGACGACGCCGGGTCCGGGGCGCTGCATCCCGCCGGCCTGAACGCGCTGCGCGAGCGCATGCGCACCGCCGACGCGGTCGTCATCGGCCCCGGCCTGGGCCGCGCGCCGGAGACCGAGCGCGTGGTCATCGACGTGCTCCAGAACGTGCCGTGCCCGGCGGTCGTCGATGCGGACGCCCTCAACATCGCCGCGGCAACCGGATTCGATTGGCGCCGCACGCCGCAGCCGGTTGTGGTCACGCCACATCCCGCGGAGATGGCTCGCCTGGCGGGGATCGAGACCGCTGTGGTGCAGCAGGATCGTCGCGGGCTCGCCGTCGCATACGCGCGGGAGCGCGGCGTGACGATCGTGCTCAAGGGCAGCGAGACGGTGATCGCGTCGCCCCGCGGTGACGTGCACGTGGACGCGCACCGCGTGGTCGCGCTCGCCAGCGGCGGCACCGGTGACGTGCTCGCCGGCGTCATCGCCGCAATGCTGGCCCAGGGTCTGGAGGCGTTCGAGGCGGCGGTTGCAGGGGTCACCGTGCACGCGGAGGCGGGCGCGATGGTGCAGGAGCAGCGGGGCCGCGCCGGGGCGCTGGCGTCAGATGTGATCGAGGCGCTGCCGGCAGCGCAGGAGCGCCTGCGCCGCGCGCTCGAGTGGCTCAGCGGTCGTAGATGAAGCCCTGGATTCCCCCGGAGTTGTTGGGCAGCACCCGGTAGTTGACGCGGTTCCAGCCGTTGAAGTTCATCTCCGACAGCTTGAAGTAACCCGCCGGTATGCCGGCTGCGGGGCCGACCGCCTCAACGTAGGCGACGTGACCGAAGGTGGGGCTGGCGCCGTCGCCGCCGGGCCAGAACACAACCACCGCGCCGGCGATCGGCGTGTGGCCTTCCTTGAAGCCCATCGCGGCCGCGTTGTAGAACCAGTCGCGCGCGTTGCCGCCCCACGGGACGCAGCGGCGCGACGCCACGTACCACGTGCACTGCCCATACGCGAAATGGTCGCCGCATGAACCGGTGCCGACGTGACCACCGGATTGCTGCCACGCGATCTGCTCGTCGATGTTGGCGATCTGCGCGGCGATGACGCGCGCGGGCCCGCTGAGCAGGTTGAAGAAGTTGTTCCGCTGCAGCAGGTAGCTGAGCAGGCGGTTGCTCTGCCCGGAGAGCTGCGACTCGATCGCCGAGGCCTGCGCGAAGTCAGCCTTGATCTGGTTTGAGTCGCGGCGGATCTCGTTCTCCTGGGCGGCGACACGGTTGACCATGTCAGTGACCTGCTGCGACACCTGGGTGGCGTTGCGCAAGCGGTCCATGGCCTGGCTGAAGTTGTTCGAGCTGAGCACGGCGGCGAGCAGCTGGTCATTGCCCGTCGTCTCGAACGTCGCGCGGATCACCTTTGCGAGGGCGAACTTGTTCTGCGCGACCGTCGTCTGATCGCTGGTGAGCTGCTGGTTCAAGCTCATGAGCGCCGCGTTGAGCTGATCGAGTCTGGCCTGCTCGGCGAGTACCTGCTGCTGCTGCCGCTCGTAGGCGGCTTCGGCAGCATTGACCGCGCCACCGGCAAGATGCAGCGAGGGTTGCATCGCGGCAAGCTCTGCGATGAGCACGGCGCGCCGGGCGCGCAGTGCGTCGATCGAAGAGGGGGTCGCTTGAGTCGCTGCCGGGATGGACGCTATGCCGGTGGCCAGAAGTGCTCCGAGACTTGCCAGCACGAGGACCAACTTCTGGCTACGCCTCAATACGCTTTCCCTTTCCTGGACGCGGGCAGACTCCGCGAGGGCGTGCGCCCCTTTTGCCCATCGCGCTGGGCGCGGACGATACCGGGGTTCATGCGCTGGGCGCAACTGGAGCCTTTCGTATAGTCGTTTCGTGTGAGCACCTCGGTGCCGCTGACGGCAGTCGCTGGATGGGCCGCGGGCGGGGCGACGCTGGCCGAGACTGGGGAGGCCGACGTGCTGCGCCGCCTCGTGGCCGCCGCCCGGGAGCGCTCGGCGCCGGGCCTGGAGCTGCCCGCCGGGGACGACGCGGCCGTGTGGCGGCCCGCACCCGGTCTCGAGGTCGCTCTGAGCCAGGACGCGATCGTGGAGGGGAAGGATTTCCTGCGGGACTGGACCACGCCCAGACAACTCGGTCGCAAGGCTGTGGTGGTGGCGCTGTCCGACCTGGCGGGGATGGGCGCGGAGCCCGCCTGGTGCACGGCGTCGCTCTGCGCCCCCGGCTCGACCCGCCTGGGGGACGTGGTCGAGATCCAGGCCGGGATGCTGGACGCGCTCGAGGCCGCCGGTTGCGCCCTGGCCGGCGGTGACGTCAGCGACATCGACGGCCCCCTGGTGATCGCCGTCGGGATCGGCGGCACGCTCGAGCCGGGGCAGGCGCTGCGCCGCGACCGGGGCCGGCCCGGCGATGCCCTCCTCGTGACGGGCGCGCTGGGCAGGGCCGCCGCCGGGCTGCGCCTCCTGCGCGACAGCCCAGGCGAGGCGCGTCTGCTCTCCGCAGCCGAACAGGCCTGGATCGAGGCCCAGGTGGCGCCGGAGGCGCGCGTCTCAGAGGGGCAGGCCCTGGTCCGGCTCGGAGCCGAGGCCGGCGGCGATATCAGCGACGGGCTCCTGGCGGACGCCACGTGGCTGGCGGAAGCGTCCGGGTGCTCAGCGGAGCTCTGGGTCGATTCACTGCCCGTCGACGCCGACCTTCGCGAGGCGTTCGGCGGCGCCTGGGCAGAGCTCGCCCTGGGCGGCGGCGAGGACTTCGAGCTCCTCGCCGCGGTCAGGCCTGAGCACCTTGCCGCGTTGCTGGCGGCCTGGCCGGCGCAGCTGGCGCCCCTGACCGTGGTGGGCCGGCTGGGCGACGGCGCCGGGCTGACGGTGCTGGAGCGCGAGGGCGGGGCGCCCCTGCCGGCGCCGCCGGTCTCGTCCCGGCACTACGGGTGACCGGCGGGCTGGTGCGGCGCTGCCAAGCCGAGAGAGACACGGTCGCGCTCGGGGAGCGGATCGGCGCCCGGCTGCAGCGGGGCGACCTGCTCAGCCTCAGCGGGCCGCTGGGGGCGGGCAAGACCGTGCTGGTGCGGGGCATGGCGGTGGGCGTCGGGGCGGACCCGCGGGCGGTGCGCAGCCCAACGTTCGTGCTGCACCAGGTCTACCAGGGACGCGCGCTGCGCCTGCACCACATCGATCTCTACCGCCTGGGTAGCGGGGCGGACACGGCCTTCCTCGACATCGACGGGCTCCTCGAGGACGGGGCCGTCGCGGTCGAGTGGGGCGAGCTGGGCAGGCTCGACCGGTTCAGGCCGGCGCGCATCTCGGTTGAACCCGAGGATGGCGATGCGCGCGCGATCGCTCTCGAATCAGGCTCGCCGCCGCGCCTCGCGGAAGCGTGGGGCGCCGCGTGAGCGTCCTCGCCATCGACACCTCGTCGCGACGGCGCGTGGTGGCGGTGCTCGCCGGACGCGATGGGGCTCTGCAGCGGGCCGAGGTGCGCGGCGATGCGCCGGTGGGCGTGGTGCTGCCCCGCATGGTGGTCGAGCTGCTGCATCACGATGTGGAGGCGGTCGTGGTGGCAACGGGTCCGGGCTCGTACACCGGCCTGCGCGCCGGCATGGCCGCAGCACTGGGAGCCGCGCGGGGACGGGCCGTGCCACTGCACGGGATCGGTTCGCTCGAGGTCGTGGCCGCCGGGTGGCGTGCGGATGGAGTCGCACGGGGCTGCGTGGCCGTCGACGCGGGCCGGGGCTTCGCGCATGTCGCCGTGTGCCACGCGGGCCCAGACGGATGGCGCCTCGACGGAGCCCACCGGGTGGCCATCGACGCCGCGGAGCTTCGTGGCGCCGCGGTGGCCAGCACCGACGACCTGCCGGTGCCCGGTGTCATCGCCGTCGACCCGGCGGCCGCGCTCGCCGCCGCGGTGCCCCGCGCGCTCGGCGCCCCCGCGCTGACTCCTCGAGGACTCGCGGCGCAGTACGTGGAGTGAGGGTGGGGGTCACGGGGCGCGGTTATGATGGCCGTGCCAGCCGCCGCCCACGAGTCGAGTTTCTGATGCAGGTCGTTCCCCGCCTCTCCGTGGAGAGGATGCGTTACGAGGACATCGCCACTGTCCAGCAGATAGAGCGCGAGATCTTTCTGTCGCCCTGGCCCAAGAATGCGTACGCGAGCGAGCTGTCGCAGAACCGGCAGGCGTGCTACCTCGTGCTGCGGCAGGGCGCCGTCATCGTGGGATACGCCGGCATCTGGCGTGTAGCGCAGGAAGCGCACGTGACCACGATCGGCGTGCGCGCGTCGGATCAGCGGCGCGGATACGGCACCGCGCTCTTCGCGGCACTCATCCATCGCGCGTACGAGATGGGTGCGCGCTGGATCACGCTCGAGGTGCGCAGCAGCAACCTGCACGCGATGCGTCTGTATGAGCGCTTCGGTTTCAAGGAGATCGGGCGGCGCCGCGGCTACTACACCGACAACGGTGAGGACGCGGTGATCATGTGGAGCGACTCCATCCACGCTCCATCGTTCAAACGGCGCTTCGCACAGATCCTCAGCGGCATCCAGGCCGCCGGAGTCGGCGACAGTCCGCCGCCGGAGTATCCGAGCAGCTGAGACTCCTGGCCGTCGAGACGTCGTGCGACGAGACCGCGGCCGCGGTGCTGCACGACGGGCGCACCATCCTGTCGAACGTCGTGTCGTCGCAGATCGCGATGCACGCGCCGCACGGCGGCGTCGTGCCGGAGCTGGCGTCACGCGCGCACCTGGAGAACATCGCCGATGTCGTGGACACTGCATTGCGTCCGCTGCCGGGCGGTCTCGACGACGTCGACGCGGTGGCGGTGACGCGCGGACCCGGCCTGGTCGGCTGCCTGCTGGTCGGCGCGCTGTACGCGCAGTCGCTCGCGGCCGCGCGCGGGCTGCCCATCGTCGGCGTGTCGCACCTTGCCGGACACGTGTACAGCGCGTGGCTCGCCGACGCAGCGCTCGAGCCGCCCTATCTGGCGCTCGTCGTCAGTGGCGGGCACACGGACTGTGTGGAGCTGCGCGAGCACGGCGTCGCCGTGCGGCTCATGTCGACGCGCGACGACGCGGTGGGCGAGGCGTTCGACAAGGTGGCGCGGTTGCTGGGCCTTCCCTATCCGGGTGGTCCCGCCATTCAGCGCGTGGCCGAGGGCGGTGACGCCAGGCGCTTCCCGCTGCCGCGCACGCGCCTGCCCGACGGGTTCTCGTTCAGCGGCCTGAAGACGGCGGTCCGCTATGCGGTGCGCGACCTGGGTCCGGCACAGCTCAGCGCCGAGGGGGTGCCGAGCGATCCGACGGTCGTGGCCAGCCTGGCGGCGTCGTTCCAGGAGGCGGCGGTGGACCAGCTGCTCGCCGGCCTGGAACAGGCGGCGCACCACACCGGCGCCGAGCGGATCGCGGTCGTCGGCGGCGTGGCGGCCAATCGCGCGCTGCGCGAGGCGGTCCGGCAGCGCTTCTCCGGCCTGCAGGTGGTGGTGCCGCCGCTCGCCCTCTGCACCGACAACGCCGCCATGGTGGGCGCTGCGGGCTGGCAGCGGCTGCGCCTCCGCGGTCCGGACGTGCCGGGCTTCGACGCCGACCCGGGGCTGGCCGAGTTCGCCTGACGCCGGCGCCGCGCCCGCTTGCGAGGTTGGCAGTCAATTCGCTAGAGTGTTAGCACTCAGCAATCAAGAGTGCTAATTTCGGAGGTCCTCGCGTGGCTCTCAAGCTCCGCCCCCTGGCTGACCGCGTCGTCGTCAAACCCCTCGAGCGCGAGGAGGTCACAAAGAGCGGCATCGTCCTGCCCGACACCGCCAAGGAGAAGCCCCAGGAGGGCACCATCGAGGCGGTGGGCAACGGCCGCTACAACGAGCAGACGGGTCAGCGCATCGCGCTCGACGTGAAGGTGGGCGACCGCGTGATGTACGCGAAGTACGCCGGCAGCGAGGTCAAGATCGACGAGGTGGAGTACCTCATCCTCGCGGAGAAGGACATCCTGGCCGTCGTCGACACCAACGGCAAGAAGAAGTAGTTCCCATGCCGGCCAAGGAGCTGCGCTTCGAGGATGAGGCGCGCGCCGCGCTGCGTCGCGGTGTCGACGCCGTCGCCGGCGCCGTGTCGGTCACGCTGGGTCCGCGCGGGCGCGCCGTCGTGCTGGACAAGAAGTTCGGGCCGCCGGTCGTGAGCAACGACGGCGTGACCATCGCGCGCGACCTCGACTTCAAGGACCACTTCGAGAACATGGGCGCGCAGCTCGTGAAAGAGGCCGCCATCAAGACGAACGACGTCGCCGGTGACGGCACCACGACGTCGACCGTGCTGGCCCGGGCGATGATCGACGCGGGCCTGCAGCAGCTGGCCGCCGGAGCGTCGCCGACGGAGCTGCGGCGCGGGATGCTCGAGGCGGCCGACGCCGCCGTGGCCGCGGTGCGCGGCTTGTCGCATTCGGTGAGCGGTCAGGACGACATCCGCCGCGTCGCCACGATCAGCTCGGGTGATGCCGAGATCGGCGCGATGATCGCGGACTCCTTCGAGAAGGTGGGCCGCGAGGGTGTCGTGTCCGTCGAGGACGCCCAGGGCCTGGTCACCGAGGTCGAGGTGGTGGAGGGGATGCAGTTCGACCGCGGCTACGTGTCGCCGTACCTGGTCACGGACCAGCAGGCGATGGAAGCCGTGCTCGATGATGCCCGCGTTCTTGTCACTGATGGCAAGATCACGGCGGTCAACGACCTGCTGCCGTCGCTGGAACTCGTCATGCGCGCGGGACGTCCGCTGCTCATCGTGGCCGAGGACGTTCAGGCGGAGGCGCTCGCCACGCTGGTGGTGAACCGCGTGCGCGGAACCTTCACCGCGGTCGCGGTGAAGGCGCCGGCGTTCGGCGAGCGGCGTGAAGCCATGCTGCAGGACATCGCTGTGCTGACCGGCGCGACGGTGATCAGCGAGAAGGTCGGTCTCCGCCTCGACGGGATCCGCGAGGATCACCTCGGAACCGCGGGACGGGTGACCATCACCAAGGACGACACCACGATCGTGCGTGGGGGCGGGACGCGCGACGCGATCGACTCCCGCTGCCGAGAGATCCGCCAGCAGATCGAGGAGACCACGTCCGACTGGGACCGCGAGAAGCTGCAGGAGCGGCTGGCGCGGCTCACCGGCGGCGTGGCCGTGATCAAGGTGGGCGCCGCAACCGAGGTCGAGCTGAAGGAGCGCAAGGCGCGGGTCGAGGACGCGCTCGCCGCGACGCGCGCGGCCATCGAGGACGGCGTGGTCGTCGGTGGCGGTGTCGCGCTCATCCGCGCGATCCCCGCGGTGCAGAAGCTGAAGCTCGACGGCGATGCGCGTGTGGGTGCGACGATCGTCTCCCAGGCGCTGCGCGAGCCGCTGCGCGTCATCGCGTCCAACGCGGGTGTCGAGGGCGCGGTCGTGGTGAACCACGTGACCGATGCGAGCGGGGACGAGGGCTTCGACGCGGTGTCGGAGACCTACGGCAACCTGCCCGAGAAGGGCATCATCGACCCCACCAAGGTCGTGATCACCGCGCTGACCAACGCGACGTCGATCGCCACGATGGTGCTCACCACGGACGCGCTCGTCGCCGACGTCCCCGAGAAGGAGGAGGCCGCCGCCGGCGGACATTCCCATGCAGGCGGCATGGGGATGGACGACGACATGGATTTCTAAGGCCCCGAATCGGTCTCCGCCTCCGCTCGGGGGTGAGGGTCGTTCCAGACCCCGGCGGTGACGCCTCCGGCGTCACAAGCGCCTCTACTCGCAGCCGGGACAGCGGCTGCTGCGTATGGTCCTGAACGATCCTCACCCGCCGAGCGAGGCTGCAACGCTTCACCCCAGATCAGGCGCCGTTACTCGCGGTCATGCCGTAGCGTTGGGGCTGATATGTGCGGCATCTCCGGGTTCTGGGGCCCGCGCGACCGAGCGCTGCTGGAGGCGATGACCCAGGCGCTGGTTCACCGTGGGCCGGATGACGTCGGCTACCTGGAGACCGACGGCGCGTCGCTCGGGTTCCGCCGGCTGAGCATCCTCGACCTGGAGCACGGCAACCAGCCGATGTCCACGAACGACGGCAAGGTGCACCTCGTCTTCAACGGTGAGGTCTACAACTTCCGTGAGCTGCGCGCGGAATTGCAGCCGCTCGGGCACGGCTTTCACACCACGTGCGACGCCGAGGTCGTGCTGCACGCGTACGCAGAGTGGGGCGTCGACTGCTTCCGTCGTTTCAACGGCATGTGGGGGCTGGCGATCCTGGACGAGCGCGGCGCATATCCACGGCTCGTCCTGGCTCGTGACCACTTCGGCATCAAGCCGCTCTTCTACGCGCAGCACGGCGCACGCGTGCTGTTCGGTTCCGAGATCAAGGCGATCCTGCAGGACGCGTCGTTCCCCCGCGCGGTCGACGAGCAGCAGATGTTCGAGTACCTGCGGCACGGCCTCTTCGATCACAACGACGCGACGTTCTTCAAAGGTGTGCGCCAGGTGCCGGCTGCGGCCTACACGGTCATCGACGGCGAAGGCATCAGCGACACCAAGTACTGGACGCCGCGCCTGTCGGAGGACGGCGACCCTGATCCGGCCGCGTTTCGCGCCGTCTTCGAGCGCGCGGTGGAGCGGCGCCTGGTGGCGGATGTCCCGGTCGGCATCTGCCTCAGCGGCGGACTGGACTCGTCGTCGATCTGCACGGTGATGGCGCGCCTCCTGCGCGACCACGCGCCGGATGCGGTGTCACTCGGCGACCGCCTCAAGACATTCTCCGCATTCTTCCCCGGCGATCCCATCGACGAGAGTGCCTACATCCAGACCGTCCTGGAGACCACCGGCGCCGACAGCAGCGTCGTGGAGCCCACCGACCAGGACTTCATCCGCGAGCTCGAGGCCTGGGTCTGGCACATGGAGGAGCCGATGGTGTCGAGCGCGCCCTTCGCCATGTGGATGGTGATGCGGCTGGCGCGCCGGCAGGTGAAGGTCGTGCTCGACGGCCAGGCTGGCGACGAGCTTCTCGCCGGCTACGACCACTATCCGTACGTGTTCCTGCGCCAGCTGCTGCGCGACCGGCAATACGTGCGGTTCGCGCGCGAGGCGTGGTTGCTGCGCGACATCGTCACGCCACTGGTGAAGCGGCGCCTGTGGGAGCGGCGCCACCGCATCAGCCTGGACTCGCTGCTGCGCCCTGAGTTCACCGCGGGACGGCCGGCGCCGCACGATGACCGCGTGGCCGACGACCTGAAGCTGCGGCTGCTGCAGGACTTCGTCACGTACAGCCTGCCGCCGCTGCTGCGCTACGAGGACCGCGCATCGATGGCGCACTCGCTGGAGGCGCGGCTTCCGTTTCTCGACCAGGAGCTGGTCGACTACGTTCTCAGCCTGCCCACGCGAGCGATCATCAACAATGGTTGGACGCGGGCTGTTGTGCGCAAGGCGCTGCACGGCATGCTCCCCGAGAAGGTGGAGCGGCGGCGCAAGAAGATCGGATTCACCACTCCCGAGTTCCGCTGGTACCGGCGTCAGCGTGCGGTGCTGCAGAGCCTCATGCGCTCGCCCGCGTTCCAGCACCGTCCCTACTGGCACGGCACCGCCGTTGCCGAGGCCTTCGCGCGCGCCTGCCGCGGCGAGATCGAGGAGAACATGTTCTTCTGGCGCGCAATCAACGCCGAGGTGTGGATGCGCATCTTCCTCGATGACCGCACCACGTCACTCGATGAGGGCAGCTACCGGTCCGGCTTCGTGCGCCGCGGCGACGCCGACGTGGCCGCAGAGCTCGGCGGGGGCGATGAGGCGCTCGCCGCCGCGCGCTTGAACTGGGGCCGGCATCTCTTCCTGCAGGACGGTGGGGCCGTCTGGGCGCGGTTTCCCTTGCGCTCCAAGCTGATCCAGCCCGGCGACGAGCTCGTGCCGGCCATCGCGGAAGCGCTTGTGCCCCTGCAGGAGGCCGGCGTCGAGGTCGAGGACGGCGACCTGCTGCTCATCAGCGAGAAGACACTCGCGATCAGCCAGGGCCGTTCGTATCCCATCGAGGACATCCATCCGACGCGCCTGGCGCGCACGCTGTCGCGGTTCGTCAGCCACGAGCCCACGGGCGTCGGGCTGGCCCATCCCACGACGATGCAGCTCGCGCTCGAGGAGGCCGGCGCGCCGCGCATCCTGGTCGCCGCCGCGGCCGCGGCGGTCACCCGCCCGCTCGGCGTGCGTGGCGTCTTCTACCGCATCGCGGGCTACGGCCCCAAGGCGATCGACGGCCCGTCCGCGCTGAACCTGCCGCCGTACGACCGCTGGGCGACCAAGGCGCCGCTCGATCCCGCGGGTGAGGCGCGCCGGATCGCGCGCGACATGTCGGAGCGCACAGGGCGCGCCGTCGGCGTCGCGATCATCGACGCGAACGACATGGCCGCGGAGGTGTTCGCCACCAGTGACGGGGTTTCCGAGGCGGACGTGCTCGCCGTGGTGCGCGACAACCCGCTGGGCCAGTCGGACGAGCAGACGCCCTTCGGTCTGGTGCGCCGGATGCGCGCCGCGGCGGTGCGCGAGCCGGTGCTCGCTCCCGCGTGACCTCCATCCCGGGCAGCGGCCTGCTGCGCTGGGCCGAGGTCGACGTGGACGCGTTGCGCCACAACGCCGCGACGTTTCGCCGCCGCATCGATTCGTCGGTGCGGCTGCTGGTGATGGTGAAGTCGAACGGCTACGGCCACGGCGCCGAGATCGCCGCGCGAGCTGCAGTCGACGGCGGCGCGGACTGGCTGGGCGTGTACACGCCGGACGAGGCCCTGGCGCTGCGCGCGGCGGGGTTCAGCATCCCGTTGCTGGTGGCGGGCTGGAGCCCGCCGGCAACCCATGCTGCACTCGTGGCCGACGGCATCGACGTCACCGTCTTCGACGCCGCGACCCTCTCGTCGCTCGCGGATGTCGCGCGCGCGGGCACGGCGCCGGCGAGCGTGCACCTCAAGCTGGACAGCGGCCTGGGGCGCATCGGTGTGCGTGCTGAGGACGTCGAGGGCGTGGTGGCGGCCCTCCGCGATGCCGGCGACGCCGTGCGCGTGGCCGGCATCTTCACGCACTACGCGGATGCCGAAGGCGACGAGCCCTTCACGCGCGAGCAGCACGCGCGGTTCATGGACGGCGTGGCGCAGCTGCGGCCGCTCGCGCCGGACGCGCTGCTGCACACGTCGGGCAGCGCCGCGATCCTCAACTTTCCAGAGATGCACCACGACCTGGTGCGCCTGGGCATCGCGTACTACGGCTACGCGCCGAAGCATGCGCAACCGCATGTCGACGTGCGCGTGGCGATGAGCGTCTTCGCCCGTGTGGTGCAGGTGAAGTCCGTGAGTGCAGGCGAGTCCGTGGGCTACGGCCGCACATGGAGGTCACCAGACGAACGCCGCATCGCGACGGCCGCGATCGGCTACGGACAGGGGCTGCCGCGCGCGCTGTCCAACCGGGGGGTGATGAGCGTGCGCGGCGAGCGCTGCCCGATTGTGGGCACGGTCAGCATGGACCAGACGACCATCGACGTCACCGGCGTGAAGGGGGTCGCGGCCGGCGACGAGGCGATGTTCTACGGCGAGCGCGACGGGGCCCGCCTGGGCGCGGACGAGGTGGCTGCCACAGCCGGCACGATCGCGCACGAGATCCTCTGCGGCACCGCTGCGTGGGTGCCGCGCCTGGCACTCGAGCACTCGCCACCGGGCGAGTGACCGCTGCCCGACTGCGGTACCGTGAGGGTGTGAGCAGACCGCTTCGGGTGGCGGCGGCCCAGTACGAGCCGCGGGTGGGCGACCTCGGGCACAATCGCGCCGAGGCGGTGCGCTGGTCGCAGTCCGCCATGGAGCAGGGCGCTCGGCTCGTGGTCCTCCCCGAGCTCGCATCCAGCGGCTACGTGTTCGATGACGAGGCGGAGGCGCAGCGCACCGCTGAAAGCCCCGCGGACGGTCCGACCGTCGGCGCGCTGCGGCAGCTCTGCGCGCGGCACGACGCATACGTGATCGCCGGGATCAACGAGGCGGACGGTGGCTGCCGGCACAACTCCGCCGTCGTGGTCGGCCCCGAAGGGCTGATGGCGACGTACCGAAAGCTGCACCTGTACTACAACGAGAAGTCATGGTTCGAACCCGGAGCGGACCTGCCCATCGTCGACCTCCCGTTCGGCCGCGTGGGGATGGTCATCTGCTTCGACCTGTGGTTCCCGGAGCCCGCGCGCGCGCTTGCCCTGGCAGGAGCCGAGCTCATCGCGGTGCCGACCAACTGGGTCGCATCCTTCAAGCGCACTGTGTGGGACGACCGCGGTTACTGCCAGGGCGATTACGTCGCCATGGCGACCGCGGCGCAGAACGGCGCATTCATGGTGTGCGCCGACCGCATCGGAGAAGAGCGCGGCATGCGCTTCATCGGCGCGTCGATCATCGTCGGCGCGGACGGCTGGCCCGTCGCGGGTCCCGCGAGCAAGGACGCTGAGGAGCTGCTCATCGCGGACATCGACCTGGACGACGCCCAGGCTGCGCGTGCGCGCACTCCTCGCAACAACCTGCATACTGACCGCCGCCCTGAGGCGTACCGCGTTTCCGAGGTGCCGGTCAGTCCAGTGAGGGCGTGAGCGCGCCTCCTGCCGGCGAACGGCTTGGCAGCGCGGCGCTGCTGGAGGGGCTGAACGAGCCGCAGCGCGCGGCAGTGGAGGCACCGGACGGCCCGCTCCTCATCTTCGCGGGCGCCGGCAGCGGCAAGACGCGTGTCCTGACGCACCGCATCGCCTATGTCATCGCCACCCGGGGCGTGCGTCCGGATGAGATCTGCGCGGTCACGTTCACCAACAAGGCGGCTCGCGAGATGCGGGGCCGCGTTGAGGCGCTGATCGGCGATCGGATCACCGGCATGTGGCTGGGCACGTTCCATGCGCTGGGGGCGCGCATGCTGCGGCGCGACGGCGACGCCATCGGCATCCCTCGCGACTACACGATCTATGACGAGGCCGACCGGCTCGCCGCGCTGCGCAACGCCATCCGCGCCGAGGGACTGGATGAGAAACGCGTCACGCCATCGCGCGCAGGTCACGCGATCAGCCGGGCGAAGAACGAGCTCATCGACGCCCGCGACTACCAGGCGCGCGCGCACGGGCTCTTCGAGGAGCAGATCGCGCGCGTCTACTGGGCCTACGAGCACGAGCTCGACGCCGCCGCGGCGCTCGACTTCGACGACCTGCTGCTGCGTGCGGTCGTGCTCCTGCGCGACGTCGACGGGATCCGCGATGCGTATCAGACGCGCTTCCGCCATCTGTTCGTCGACGAGTACCAGGACACGAACCACGCGCAGTACCAGCTGGTGAGGCTGCTCGCGGAACAGCATCGCAACGTGACAGTGGTGGGGGACGACGACCAGGGTGTGTACTCCTTCCGCGGAGCGGATGTGCGCAACATCCTTGCCTTCGAGCGGGACTATCCCGATGCAACGACGGTGACGCTGGAGCAGAACTACCGCTCGACACAGCCCATCCTCGACCTGGCCCACTCCGTGATCCGCAACAATCCCGAGCGCGCCGCCAAGCAGCTGTGGACCGAGCACCGCGGCGGCGAGCCGGTGCGGCTCATCTCCGTGTACGACGAACGCGAGGAGGCGCTCGCCGTGTGCACCGAGATCGAGCGGCTGATCGGGCGTGAGGGCCTGTCCCTCAGCGAGTGCGCCGTGCTGTATCGCACCAACGCGCAGTCACGCGCATTCGAGGAGGTGTTCCTCCGCCGCGGCATCCCATACCGGCTCGTCGGCGGCATCCGCTTCTACGAGCGGCGTGAGGTGAAGGACGTGCTGGCGTACCTCCGCCTGTTCGCCAACCCACGTGACGCGGTGTCGTTCGGCCGCGTGGTCAACGTGCCCAAGCGCAAGATCGGCGACCGCACCATCTCGGAGCTGGAAAAGGTGGCGCGGCGCAAGGGCATCGCCCCGTTGGAGGCCGCGCGGACGCTGGAGGGCACCGAGGGCCTGACGCCGGCGGCGATGACGGCGGTGACGCAGTTCGCCGAGCTCGTGGACCGGCTGCGCGGTCAAGCGTCGCAGCTACCACTGCCCGTGTTGATGCAGCGGGCGCTCGACGAGACCGGTTACCGCGAGATGCTGCAGAACGGCACGCCGGAGGGCGAGGAGCGCTGGGCCAACGTGGTGGAGCTTCTGGGGCTCGCCGCCGAGTACGCGGACGTGCCGCCGCCCGACGGGCTCTTCCAGTTCCTGGAGAACGTGGCCCTGGTGAGCGACGTGGACTCCCTGGACGAGTCGGCGCAGGGCGTCACGCTGATCACGCTGCATCAGGTGAAGGGCCTGGAGTTTCCCGCGGTGTTCATCTGCGGCATGGAGGAGGGTCTGCTGCCGCACCTGCGCTCCCTGGAGGAGGGCGAATCCGGCGTTGCCGAGGAGCGCCGGCTCACCTATGTCGGCATCACCCGGGCGAAGCGGCACCTCTATCTGCTGCACGCGTTTCGTCGCCACCTCTACGGCACACCGCAGCTCGCCGAGGCGTCGCGCTTCCTCTCCGAGATCCCGGCGGACATGCTGGAGATCCCGATGCGTCCCGGCGGACCGCTCGTACCGGATGTGCGGGCCAGCGGCGCGGTGCGCGGCGCGGTGTACGCGCACGCGGTGCGGGAGAATCCGGTCGCCCTGGCTCCGCAGCGGTATCGCGAAGGCATGCGCGTCGGACACGACCGCTACGGCGAGGGGACCGTGCTGAAGAGCACCATGACGCGCTCCGGTGAGGAGCTCGTGATCAAGTTCGACGAGCATGGCGTGAAGATCTTTTCCGTGGGCGACGCCACGCTCTGGCCGGTGCAGCCGTGACCACGGAGGCCGCGACCGTCCCCGCCGCAGCGCGGGCCAGGGCCGCAGAGCTGCGCGGCGTCGTGGACCACCACGCGCGGCAGTACCACGTGCTCGACGCGCCCGAGATCACCGATGCGGAGTACGACCGGCTGTTCCGCGAGCTGCTCGAGTTGGAAACGCGCTATCCCGGCCTGCAGACGCCCGACTCGCCCACGCAGCGCGTCGGCGGCGCGCCGCTGGAGAGCTTCACCAAGGTGCGCCACCGCACCCCGATGCTCAGCCTGAACAACGCATTCTCGGCCGAGGAGGTGCGCGACTTCGTGCGACGCGTGGAGCGCGGCACCGACGGCGCCGTGGATTCATACGTCTGCGAGCTGAAGATCGATGGGCTCGCCATGTCGCTCACATACAGTGACGGCGAATACGTGCGCGCGGCCACACGCGGGAACGGCGTCGAGGGCGAGGACGTCACCGCCAACGTGCGCACGATCCGCTCGGTGCCGATGAAGCTGCGCAGCCCGGACGGACCGCTGCCGCGGGTGTTCGAGGTGCGCGGCGAGGTGTACCTGCCCAAGGCGGCATTCGCCGCCCTCAATGCACGCCTCGAGGAGGCGGGCAAGCCGACATACGCCAATCCACGCAACGCTGCCGCGGGAGCGGTGCGCCAGCTGGATCCGACGGTCACGGCAAAGCGCGGCCTGCAGACGTTCATGTACCACCTTGATCCGCCAGGAACCGCGCGAACCCAGGACGAGGTGCTCAGCGCGCTCGACACGGCGGGCTTCCGGGTCAACCCGCACCGGCGCGTGACCCACTCGCTGGAGGAGATCCTGGCCTTTCTCGACGAGTGGGGCGAGCGCCGTCACGACCTCGACTACGAAACCGACGGCGTGGTGATCAAGGTCGCGGCCCTCGGACAGCAGGCGGAGCTGGGCACGATCTCGCGCTCGCCGCGGTGGGCGATCGCGTACAAGTTCCCGCCCGAGGAGAAGGAGACGGTGGTTCTCGACATCCCTGTGTTCGTTGGACGCACGGGCGCCGTGACCCCCGTGGCGATGCTCGAGCCCGTGTTCGTCGCGGGGTCGACGGTCCGCCGCTGCACGCTGCACAACGAGGACGAGGTCGCGCGCAAGGACGTGCGCATCGGTGACACCGTCGTCCTGCACAAGGCCGGCGACGTGATCCCCGAGATCGTGCGCGTGATACCCGAGAAGCGGCCGCGCCGCACCAAGCGGTGGGCGCCGCCACAGCACTGCCCCGCGTGCAACTCCGAGCTGGTGCGCGAACCCGGCGAAGCCGTGCGCCGCTGCCTCAACCCGCTGTGCCCGGCACAGCGCGTGGAGCGGCTGCTGCACTTCGCCTCTCGTGGCGCGATGAACATCGAAGGACTGGGTCCCGCCGTCATCGAGCAGCTGGTCGAGCACGGGTTTGTCACCGAGGCCGCCGACCTCTTCGGCGTCACGAAGGAGCAGCTGCTGACGCTGGAGGGGTTCGCCGACCGATCGGCGGAGAAGCTGGTGCAGTCGATCGAGCAGCGCAAGCGCGTGCCGTTGCCGCGGCTGATCACAGCGCTGGGGATGCGGCATGTCGGCGACCACACCGCCGAGGTCCTGGCCCAGCACTTCGGAACGCTCGATGCGCTGGCGGCGGCCACGTCAGAAGAGCTGCTGGCGGTGGAGGGCATCGGTGAGGTCGTGGCCCGCGACGTGGCCGCCTGGCTGCAGTCGGATGAGGGCCGCGAGGTGCTGGCCAACCTGCGCAGAGCGGGCGTCGAGGCGGAGCACACGGAGCGTGCGAGTGGCCCGCTCTCGGGTCAGACCTGGGTGCTCACGGGAACCCTCGACAGCATGACCAGGCCGGAGGCGGAGGATCGCATCCGGGCGCTGGGTGGAAACCCCGGTTCGAGCGTGTCGCGGAAGACGCACACCGTGGTCGCCGGCGCGTCCCCGGGAAGCAAGCTGGAGAAGGCGCGCCGCCTCGGTGTGCGCGTGCTCGAGGAGGATGCGTTCCTCGCGGCGCTCGAGGAGCTCGAGAAGCAGCGATAGAGTGGGCTCCATGACGGCCACCCCGCGCAGCGCGCGCCTTCTCGACAACCACGAGATGCTGCGGGCACGACTGCGCGCGGCGCCGGACGGGCCCGGCGTCTACGTGCTGCGCGGCGCCGACACGCGCGTCATCTACGTGGGCAAGGCTGCCAGCCTGCGCAACCGGCTGCGCTCGTGGTTCACCGGCGTCGACTCGCTGGAGAGCCGCACTCGCCAGCTGGTCGAGCGCGTCTTCGACTTCGACGTGGTCGCCTGCACCAGCGAGCGCGAGGCGTTGATCCTCGAGAACACGCTCATCAAGCAGTACCGGCCGCGCTTCAACGTGCGTCTGAAGGACGACAAGAGCTATCTGTACCTGAAGATCCCCCGCCCCGGCGTGCACGACGCGGTGGCCCCCGGCACCGCGCGGGAGGAGGTGCGCAAGCCGCGGGGCGAGAGTGTCCGCCGGGCCACGCTCTTCCCGCGCCCGTACTACACGCGGAAGGTGATCCGCGACGGCGCGCGATACTTCGGGCCATACACCAGCGCGCAGTCGCTCCGCACCACCGTGCGCTCGCTGCGCACGATCTTCCCGTTCCGGACGTGCAGCGACGAGATCTTCCGCCGCGGCCGCGTCTGCCTCGACTACCACATCAAACGCTGTGCCGGACCCTGTGAGGGCCGCATCGACGAGGCGCAGTACGCGCACCTGCTCGACCAGGTGCAGATGTTCATGGACGGGCGGTCCGACTCGCTGCAGGAGGAGCTCACGGAACAGATGGACTCGGCTGCGACGCGGCGAGACTACGAGCTGGCAGCGCGATTCCGAGACCGGCTGCGCGCCATCGAGCGCATCACCGAGCGGCAGACCGTGCTGCGTGGCGGCGCCGCGGACGAGGACTGTATCGCGGTCGCGCTCGAAGCAGGGCATGCCATGGGGGCGGTGCTCAATGTGCGCCGGGGGCGTGTCATGGCGATGGAGACGCACGAGCTGGAGGGAGTTGCCGACCTCGACGCGGCGCAGTGTCTGAGTGCGTTTCTGCCCCAGTACTACGCCAATGTCACATCGGTCCCACGCCGCGTGCTGCTCAGCCACGAGGTCGATGACGCCGGTGTCGTCGCCGAGTATCTCGCCGAGCGGCGCGGCGGTCCTGTCGAGGTGCACACGCCGCAGCGTGGCGACGCCCGCCGTCTGGTGGAGCGGGCGGAGGAGACCGCACTGGTGACGTTGCGGCAGAAGCGCATCGTCGACGACTACGACTCCGACAAGACGGACGCGCTGCTCGACGACCTCGCGTCGCGGCTCGGTCTCGGCGCGCCGCCGCGCCGCATCGAGTGCTACGACATCAGCAACACGATGGGCACGAACTCGGTGGGATCGATGGTGGTGTTCGAGGAGGGGCGTCCGGCCCCGGCGCAGTACCGCCACTTCGGGATCAAGACCGTCGAGGGCGCCAACGACTTCGCCTCAATCGAGGAGATGCTGCGCCGCCGCTTCCGCCGCCTCACCGGGCGCGCGGAAAATCCTGACGACATCCCGGTGATCGACCCCGCCGGGGCGAACGGCGGAGAGGCGGCCGGCAACGGACACCGCCGCGCGCGCGACGACGCGGACGGCAGCTTCACGACGGTGCCGGATCTGGTGTTGATCGACGGCGGCAAGGGCCAGCTCAACGCGGCCCGGCGCGTGCTCCGTGCCGCCGGGCGCGAGTCGGTGCCCATCTTCGGCCTGGCCAAGCGCAACGAGGAGCTGTTCCGGCCCAACGTCGCCGAGCCGATCGTGCTTGATCGTGAGAGCCCGACGCTCTTTCTGATCCAGCGCGTGCGCGACGAGGCGCACCGCTTCGCAATCACGCATCATCGTGCGCGCCGCGGCCGCGCCGCCCTGCGCTCCAAGCTGGACATCGTGCCCGGCCTGGGACCCGTGCGCCGCCGCGCGCTGCTACGCGAGTTCGGCAGCGTCGACGCCATTCGCGACGCCCCGCTGGATGAGCTCATCAAGCACGTGCCGCGGCCGGTGGCGCTCCGGGTCAAGGAGCTGCTGTGACCCTGTGGGTGCTCACCGGCATGTCCGGCGCGGGCAAGGCGACGGCGCTGACGGCGCTCGAGCGAGCCGGTGTGCGCTGCATCGACAACCTGCCCGTCGCTCTGTTGCCGGCGCTGCGCGACACAGCGAGCGACGGCGTGGTGGCGGTTGTGATCGACGCCCGCCAGGGCGACGCGCTGGCGCAGGTCAACGAAGGGCTCGACGGCGCCAGCGTCCTCTACCTCGATGCGAACGACGACGTGCTGGTTCGCCGGCTGGGGAACAGCACGCGTCCGCATCCGTGCGAGGCGCTGGGCCGAGGCCTCACCGCGATTGCTGCCGAACGCGCGATGCTCAGCCCGCTCCGCGTCGCCGCCGACGTGGTGATCGACACATCCGCGCTCACGCCGAAGGAGCTGCAGCAACGCGCGGTCGAACTCGTGAGTCCGAGCCGCGACGCGAGCCCCGCGGGGTTGACCGTGACCGTGTCGTCGTTCGGCTACAAGCACGGGCCGCAGCTCGACGCTGACTGGGTCGTCGACGCGCGCATGATCCGCAATCCGTTCTGGGAGCCGGCACTCCGCCCGCTGACCGGCCTCGACCCACCAGTGCGCGACTTCGTGATGCACGAGCCGGAGGCGCGGGAGCTGGTGCGCCGGCTGCAGGACCTGCTCTCCTGGGCCTGCGCGCGCTACGCCGACCACGGGCGCCGCTACCTCCACGTGGCGGTGGGTTGCACCGGCGGACGGCATCGCTCGGTGGTCATCTGCGAGGAGCTCGCCACCGCGCTGCGCGCCTCAGCGGCGGGCGTTGCGGTGCACGTCAGGCACCGTGACATGGAGCGGCCGGATCCACGGGAGTGATGCGCGGGGCGGCTGCCGGCGGTGATAGTGTGGAATCGAGTGAAGCCAATGTGTAGGCAGGGGAGGTAGCGGGTCGATGCCGGTCAAGGTTGGGATCAACGGCTTCGGCAGGATCGGTCGCAACATCCTGCGCGCCGCGATGGAGCGCGCTGACGGGCTCGACTTCGTGGCGGTGAACGACATCACCACGCCCGCGACCCTCGCTCACCTGTTCCTGCACGACAGCGTGCTCGGGCGCTATCCGGGAACGGTTTCCGCCGACGGTGACAGCATCCTCGTCGACGGCAAGCCCATCCGCGTCTTTGCGGAGCGCGACCCGCACCGGCTCCCCTGGGGAGACCTGGGTGTGGACATCGTGGTCGAGTCGACGGGGCTCTTCACGGACGCCGAGAAGGCGCGCGCCCACATCGAGGGCGGCGCGCGCAAGGTGGTGATCAGCGCGCCCGCCAGCAACGAGGACATCACCGTCTGCATGGGTGTCAACGACGCCGCGTATAACCCGGCGGAGCATCACGTCATCAGCAACGCGTCGTGCACCACGAACTGCCTTGCCCCGGTGGCGAAGGTGCTGCAGGAGTCATTCGGCATCGAGTCGGGATTCATGACCACGGTGCACGCGTACACGATGGACCAGGTGATCCTGGACGGCGCGCACAAGGACCTGCGCCGCGCTCGCGCCGCCGGCTTGTCCATCATTCCCACCACGACGGGCGCCGCCAAGGCGGTCTCACTGGTGCTGCCGGAGCTGAAGGGAAAGTTCCACGGCATCTCCCTGCGAGTGCCGGTCCCGGACGTGAGCCTGGTGGACCTGACGGCTACTCTCAGCAAGAGCGCCACCGTGGACGACGTGAACGCGCAGATGCGCGAGGCGGCTGACGGTTCGCTGCAGGGAATTCTTGCGGTGAGCGACGAACCGCTTGTGTCGATGGACTTCCTGCACGACAGCCACTCGTCCATCTTCGATTCGCCGTCGACACTGATGCTCGGCGAGCACAACGTCAAGGTCCTGGCCTGGTACGACAACGAGTGGGGGTACTCGTGCCGCGTGGTTGACCTCGTCGATCACATCGCCCAGCGCCTGTAGCCGTCGCTGCGCATGACCAAGGCCACCATCGACGAGGCCGACGTCAGGGGGAAGCGCGTCCTGCTGCGCGTGGACTTCAACGTGCCGATGCGCGACGGAGAGATCGTGGACGACCGGCGCATCCGCAGCGCCGTCCCCACGATCGAAGCGCTGCGGTCGCGCGGCGCGCGCACGATCGCGGTCACCCATCTGGGCAGGCCCAAAGGCCGCGTGGACGACTCGCTTCGCGTCACACCGCTCGCGCGGCGTTTGGGTGAGTTGCTCGGTGTCGAGGTGCGCGTGGCGCCCGACGTCGCCGGCCCCGGCGCGCGCGAGGTGGTCGCGTCGCTGCACGACGGCGACGTGGGCATGCTCGAGAACGTGCGCTTCGAGCCCGGTGAGGAAGCGAACGACCCCGGCCTCACACAGCAGCTGGCGGCGCTGGCAGACGTGTATGTCAATGACGCCTTCGGCGCTGCGCACCGTGCTCACGCCTCGACGGAGGGCGTGGCGCATCTGCTGCCTGCGTATGCCGGATACCTCATGGCCCGGGAGCTGGATGCTCTCGGCGGCGTGCTCGAGGATCCGCGTCGCCCGGTGGTCGCCATCGTGGGCGGGGCCAAGATCTCCACCAAGCTCGCCGTGCTGCAGAACCTCGTCGACCGGGTCGACGTGCTCTGGATTGGTGGCGCGATGGCGTGCACGTTCTATCAAGCGCTCGGACTGGCGACCGGCCGTTCGCTCGTCGAGCCCGACCAGGTGGAGACCGCGCGGCGTCTGCAGGAGTCGACCCGCACGCGGCGTGCCGCGCTGAAGCTGCCGGTCGACGTCGTGGTCAGCGCCGCGCCGGACGGGAGCGCGCCGCACCACGAGGTGCGCGCTGAGGCGATTCCGGACGGCGAGATGGTGGTCGACGTCGGCTCGTCGACCACCGACGCGATTGCCGCCGACTGCCGCGACGCCGGCACCGTCGTCTGGAACGGGCCGCTCGGCATCTACGAGGTGCCGGCCTTTGCGGCCGGAACGCGGGCTGTCGCGATGGCGGTGGCGGATTCGCCGGCCTACACCGTCATCGGCGGCGGCGACCTCGCGGCCGCGCTGCACGACACGGGTGTTGAAGACAAAATCGACCACATCAGCACCGGTGGCGGTGCCACGATCGAGTTCCTCGAGGGGCGCACGCTGCCCGGCGTCGCTGCGCTGCGCGAGCGGGAGGCGGCGCGTTCGTGACCGTGCCGCTCGTGGCGGGCAACTGGAAGATGAACACGACGGTGGCAGAGGGCATCGCGCTCGCGCGGTCCGTGCGGGAGCTGGTCGGCTCGCCGCGCGATGTCGAGGTGGCCGTCCTGCCGCCCTTCACACACCTGTGGGCCCTGCGCGACGAGCTGGCGGGCAGCGCCATCCAGCTGGGTGCGCAGGACGTGTTCTGGGAGCTGGCGGGTGCGTACACCGGTGAGGTGTCGGCCGCGACTCTGGTGGAGGTGTGCGGCTGGGCGCTCGTGGGCCACTCAGAACGCCGGCACCTGCTCGGTGAGAGCGACGAGGCGGTGGGGCGGAAGTTCGCCTGCGCGTCAGCGACCGGCCTGCGGGTGATCGTCGCAGTGGGGGAGACCGAGGAGGATCGAGACGCGGGCGCCACGTTCTCCGTGGTGGACCGCCAGCTGGATGCGGCCTTCGCGCCGCTCATCGCGCAGCCGGACCCGGACGGGTTCGTCATCGCGTACGAGCCGGTGTGGGCGATCGGGACGGGCCGGACAGCCACGCCCGAGCAGGCGCAGGAGGTGTGCGCGCACATCAAGCAACACCTGCGCGAGCGCGCGAACACGTCGCCGCGCGCGCTCTACGGCGGGAGCGTCACCGCCGCCAACGCGGCTGAGCTCTTCGCCGAACGCGACATCGACGGCGCGCTGGTCGGCGGCGCGAGTCTGCGCGCGGAGGAGTTCAGCGCGATCGTGCGCGCTGCAGCGGGCGGGATGCCGGAAGCATGAGCGCGCATCCGTTCGTGCTCGTGATTCTCGATGGGTGGGGGTTCAACCCGGACCGGTTCGGCAACGCCATCGCGCAGGCCGGCACGCCGCAGATCGATGCGCTGACGCGCCGCTGGCCCAACACGCTCGTCGCCGCCAGCGGCGAGGCGGTGGGATTGCCGCGCGGCCAGCAGGGCAACTCCGAGGTCGGCCACCTGACGATCGGTGCCGGCCGCGTGATCCACCAGCCGCTCTCGCGGATCAATCGCGCGATCGCGGACGGCAGCTTCTATTCGAACGCCGTGCTCTGCGCCGCAGTCGACGCCACCGCGGCGCGCGGCGCCGCGTTGCACTGCCTCGGCCTCGTGTCACCCGGGGGCGTGCACAGCCATCAGGACCACGCCATCGCTCTCGCCGAGCTGGCGCGCCGCCGGGGATTGGACCGCGTGTTCTTCCATGCCTTCACCGACGGACGCGACGAGCCTCCCACCAGCGCCGCGGGGTTCGTGCAGACGTTCTGCGACGACCTGCAGCGTGTGGGCGTTGGTCGTGTTGCCTCGTTGAGCGGCCGCTACTTCGCGATGGACCGCGACAAGCGGTGGGACAGGACTCGCCGCGCGTACGAGGTGATCGCCGGAGCCGGCGAGGGTGTCGCCGGCGACCCGGTCGCGTACATCGAGAGCCAGTACGCCCTGGACGTGACCGATGAGTTCCTGCCCCCGGTGTCGATCCTCGTCGACGGCGAACCGATCCGGGTCCAGGACGGCGACACCGTGGTGTTCTTCAACTTCCGTCCCGACCGGGCGCGGCAGCTCTCGCACGCGCTCGTCGACCCGGACTTCGGCGCGTTCGAGCGGTCGCGGGTCCCACGGGATCTGACCTTTGTCACGTTCACGGAGTACGAGCGCGGCTTGCCGGCGGCCGTCGCGTTCCCGCGCGAGGATGTGCATCACACGCTGGCCGAGGTGGTGAGTGAGCAGGGGCTGCACCAGTTCCACGTCGCCGAGACCGAGAAGTACGCCCACGTGACGTACTTCATCAACGGCGGCCGGGAACGCGCGTTTCCGCTCGAGGAGCGCCTGCTGGTCCCGTCGCAGCGTGTGGCGACCTATGACTCCGTGCCGGACATGAGCGCGCGTCCCGTGACCGAGGCCGTGCTGGATCACGTGAGGAAGCAGGCCGACGCGCTGATCATCGTCAACTTCGCGAACGCGGACATGGTGGGCCACACCGGCGACTTCGAGGCGACGGTGCGCGCGGTCATGTGCGTGGACGAGTGCGTGGGGCGCATCGCGGATGCCGTGCTGCGCGCGGGCGGCGCGGTCCTTGTCACCGCGGATCACGGGAACGCCGAGCTGAAGGTGGACCACCGCGATGGGTCGCCGCTCACGGCGCACACCACGAGCCCGGTGCCGGTGATCCTGTGCGGAGCGGGCGAAGCGCCGCTGCGAGATGGCGGCGGGCTGCGCGACGTGGCTCCGACGGTGCTCGCCGTGATGGGCCTGCCCGTGCCGGCGGAGATGACCGGCGCGCCGTTGCAGCGCCTCAGCCAGCGCGTCCTCACCTGACCGGCGCCTCACCCGCTGGCCGCCCAGTCGAGCGCCATCTGCGCGAGCATCGCCTGGGCGACCGCTGGTGCCTGGGGCAGCTCGATGTCGAGCTCGTGGTTGCGCGCGAAGCCGCCGCCCGACCAGTTGGCGCTGCCGAAGAGCACGCGTGATTCGTCGGCCACGATCGCCTTGGCATGGAGCAGCTCGCCGCCGCTGCGATAGATCCGCACGTCGACGCCGCCCGTGCGCAGCGCCACGATCGACGG
This sequence comes from Candidatus Dormiibacterota bacterium, assembly GCA_019245575.1. Taxonomy (GTDB): domain Bacteria; phylum Chloroflexota; class Dormibacteria; order Aeolococcales; family Aeolococcaceae; genus JAFARE01. Next base: position 63,398 of record JAFARE010000007.1, read on the forward strand.
CTCGCTCGAGGGCTGCGACGGGTCGAGCAGCACCTCGACGTCTACGCCGCGAAGATGTGCCGTGATGAGCGCGCGCACGACTGATGTGTCGGTGATCACGAAGAGCTCGAGCCGCAGGGAGGTGCGCGCTGCGCCGACGACGTCGAGCACGAGCGGCCGGATCTCAGCGGCCGGAAGCGTGGCGGCGACCAGGATGCCGGGGTCCGGCAGCGGCGGCGGAACTGCCACGCTGCGCCCGCACGTGGCCAGGTCGCGCAGGAACACGCGGTCGAGGTTTGCCACCACGGGGCCGCGGACCTCCGCGTCGTAGTCGTGGTTGGCGGGAGACTTCACGCCCCAGTTGATGCCGCCGATGACGGCAACCGTGTCATCGACCACGAGGAGCTTGACGTGGTCGATCATCAGCTTTCGCACCGGATAGTCGACCACGTCGACGCCCTCGGAGCGCAACCGCAGAGCGGTGGCGGCGCTGGCCAGCTCTGATGGATCGTCGATGACGGTCACGGCAACGCCGCGCCGCTGCGCGGCCTCGACCGCGGCCACGAGCAGCGGATGCCCGAACTCGTACACCTCGACGTGCACGCTCACGCGCGCTGTGTCGATGAGTGCGCGCAGCTCAGCGAACGTCGGCGGCCCGCTGCGCAGCAGCGTGACCTGATCCGCGCCGACCATCACCGGCGCCGCGGGAGCCAGCAGCTTTGCCGGAGGAGCGGGGGTTGCGGCGCTGACGACGGGCAGCGCACAGCCGGCCAGCCAGGCGCCGACGGCTGTCAGAGCGACGAGGAAGCACGCACGCCGGGCGGCGAGCGCAGGCCTGAGCATGGCGCCCACGCTACTACCCAAAAGTGGTAGCTGTCGCGGACAAACATGCAAGCGCGAGGTGCTTTGCCCGGCGCCGCCTATACTGGCCGCCTGTCCCCGTTGACGGTGGGAGGTTTTGTTGCGTGAAAACGGCTCTCGCCATCGCCCAGGTCGCGATCGGCGTACTCGCGATGCTTGGCATCCTGCTCCAGACACCAAAGGCGACAGGCCTGGGCGGGACCATCGGCGGTGGTGGCGACGCTGGCGGCGGGTATCGCCGTCGCCGCGGTCTGGAAGCTTCTCTGCTGCGCTTCTCGGCGGTGATGATCGCGCTGTTCGTCGTCGTGTCGATCCTGACGACCTACGTCACCAAGTAGGTCGCCGGCGCCGCCTCCGGCGCCTCGAGATCGGCGCGGCCGGGCTGCTGCTGTGCATTGCCGCGGCCTCGCTCGGTTACGCCTTCACGCGCCATTTCGGGCTCGTCGGCGGACCTGACTACCGCGAGGGCCTCGTGGTCGCGGCGCGTCCGATGTCACTCAACCCATACGTCGGCGCGACCGATCCGGCGGTGCGCGACGTCGGGCATCTGCTCTACCGCAGCCTGCTGCGTCTCGACCAGGACGCGTTTCCAAGGCCGGATCTCGCCAGCTCGTACACCGTCAGCCCCGACGGGCTGACGTACCACGTCGTGCTCGGCGTTGCGCACCGCTGGTCGGACGGCCAGCTGATCACGGTCAACGACGTGCTCGCCACCGTCGATTTCGCACAATCGCCCGCCACCGGCGATCAGGCTATGAGCGCGCAGCTGCAGGGCGTGAAGGTGACGCCGTCCGCCGGCGCGATCGCGTTCACGCTGCCGGCGCCGCGCGCCTCGTTCGCGGCGACGCTCTCGCAACTGCCGATCCTCCCCCTCGGCTCATTGAGTGCTGCGCGCAGCGCGGCGCTGGTGACACGGCCATCGGCGGCGATGGCCACGTCGGGCGCTTACGAGGTGCAGTCCGCCGACGGCAACAACGTGGTGCTGGCACGCAATCCATATGCGTCGCAGCGCGCTGCGATGGGCAGCGTGCAGCTGCGCCTCTTCAGCGCGTTCGCCGACGCCGCGGCCGCGTTCAGCGCCGGTCAGGTCGATGGTGTGCTTGCGATCACGCCGGCGCAGCGCGCTCAACTGCTCTCGGTGAAGGGGTCTGTGGCGCACGACATCGCGACCTTCCGCTTCGTCGACCTGCTGTTCAACCAGCGCACGCCGGGGCTCGATGACCAGCTGGTGCGCCACGCACTCGGCGCCGCGGTGAGCCGCACGGGCATCGTCTCCGGTGCGCTGCAGGGTGCCGGCGGATTGGTCCAGGTGAGCCCCATATCGGACGGCCTGCGCTGGGCTGCGCCCGCCTCGAACCTCGAGCTCGCCGAGCCCACGGTCTCGGCGCAGGCCCTCGAGGGCGACGGATGGACGATCGGACCCGCGGGCGTGCGCGAAAGGCGCGGCGTGGTCCTCGCGTACACGTTGAGCGTGCCGGACGCGGATCCGCTGCCCACGGTGGCGCACGAGCTGGCGCAGCAGCTGGCGGCGGTGGGCGTGACGATCGATGTCAACGTCGTGCCGGCGATGGACTTCGTCGTCAAGACGCTCGTCCCGCACGCGTTCCAGATGGCGCTGGCCGACTGGGACAGCGGCCCCGACCCGGACATCAGCGCGTTCTGGCGCTCGAATGCCAAGCCGCCCAAGGGATTCAACGTCTCAGGGGGCAAGACCGACCCGTTCCTGGACCAGTCGCTGGACAGCCTGGCGACGCTGAGCGACCCGGCTGCGCGGCTGGCCGCGGCGCAGAGTGTGATCCAGCACCTGGCCGAGGACGCGCCGGCAATCTTCCTCTACACGCCGGAGGTGTCCTACGTGGTGCGCGGCGGCATGAAGCACATGCCCATCCCGATGCTGGGCGGCTCCGCCGCCCGCTTCGATTCGGTGGCTCAATGGCAGCGCTCCTGACGGGTGCAGCGCTGCCGCCGCTGGTATCCTGCTAGCCCGACGCCGGGATGGTGGAACTGGTAGACACGCAGCGTTCAGGGCGCTGTGCTCGTAAGGGCGTAAGGGTTCGATTCCCTTTCCCGGCACGTTCGTGAACTCGACCCGCAGGCTGGCAGGAGATCGCCTGCGAACGTCACAGCGCGCTAGTGTACGCCCTTCGCTGCATCAGTTCTGCATCAGACGCGGGGGCGTGTGCACGTGCCGGAACAGCGGCGCAAAGATACCGGTTCGGTTGGCGAGAAACGCCGTTCCGACGGGCGCATTCCGGTCTCCATTCATAAGCTCATTGGAAAGGGGCGGCGCATCGGCTACGTGCGCGATGAGAAGGACGTCGAAGCCAAGATGAGGGAGCTGTATGCGCTCGAGTTGGCCGAGCTCGACCTGCCCACGTGGATCGATGCATTCGTCGAGCGTTGGGGCGCCGCACGTGGCAACGACTTAGAGCGGCAGGCAGCGATCAATGAGTGGGTCGAGCACTGGCGGCGCATCGCGGCGGCTGCCGCGGAACGGACGGCGCGGGGCAAACAGAAGAATGAGGTGCCCGACCTGCTCGGCCTCACCGCGGTCAATCCAAACGCGCCGCGCGCCAAGTCGCCGCTGATGCTCTTGGACGAGCTGTTGGGCGTACTGGGAGGCGTGCTCGACGAGCCTGGGAAATGGCCCATGCCGCGTGCCGACAGCATGCAGGTCTTCCAGCATTGGCTCCCCTTTTATCCCGAAGCGAAGGAGGTTGAGGCCGCGGTCGATCGCCTCCATAAGGCTCTCGTCGTGTACGAAGAGCGTTCCGGCCTGGCTGCGCTGCCACGCTGGCAGACAGCCTCGGCCGCGACAGGGGTGATGCCACTCGAAGCACGTGCCAAGGCACCGCGGGCAGCGGTGACAGCGGCGCTCGCCCAGGCCCTCAAGGCGATGCGCGCTTGCCAGCAGACGGTGGACAGGACCGTGGAGCGGCTCGAGCCCGGACACGCGGCGAGGAGGGCCGCGAAGTTGGATAGAGAAGCAAAAAACCGCACACCGAGATGAGATGTTTTGCAGCCGTCGATGGGTCGTTGAGCGAGCCCTAGCCTTCCTCGACCTCGAAGACCGCCGCCAGCCGGCTCAGGGTGAATTTCTGGCGCAGCGGGCAGGCGCTGTTCTCATTGGCAAACATTCCCTTCTCCCACACGGCATCCGCCTGCGGCCGGGTCCGCTCCCAACGGACTGGGACCACGTACTCGTTAATGTCTCGCTCCGCGTCGGTGCCCCAAAAGTACTTGCCCTTCAGCGGTAGGTCAGCCAAACGCTGCTCGCGTCCGTCCACCTGGAGGGTTGTTTCGCTGAAGGTCTTTGCGGTTCCGATGACGTAGCCGACGCCGACGTAGCCTTGCGAAGGGATGCAGCAGAAGACCCGGGCACCGACCGGCAGGCGGCGCAGCGTGCGCGAGAACCACGCGCCGCCGCCGGCTGCGACGAAACCGTAGGTGCGTCCGTCTTCCCAGCTGCGCCCGTCGGCATCGACTTGGAAGTTGACGTACCAGTCCTTGCCGTTCCAGGGCTCTTTGCCGCCGCCGCGCTTGCCGGGAGCGGACGCTCCCGCATCGATGGGGGTGTCAAGCAGCCAGGTCCGGCCCAGGTAGGACCGTTCGCCGTCCTGGTAGTAGCGAAAGAACACCACGTTGATCGGCACCCCGTACCCCGTGTTCAGGTAGGAGATGATCCGCTCAGTCGCCGGGTCCACCTCAGCGGCGACGATTGTCAGGCGATGTTCTGTGTTCAGGTCCTCGGGCGGCGAGGCGCCGAAGGCGTCGCTGAAGGCTTGCTCGAAGGCTTGGGTTGAGTCGTACTTCAGGAAGATGTCCTGCACGTCTTGGTGGGTGAGCGTCGTCACCCAGGAGCCATAGTCGAGTGACTGTGCGACCACGTCGCGAGGAGTGCGGTCGCGCTTGAGCTCGATGACGTGAAGGGCGCCGTCCGCATCGACGGCTAGCAGATCGACGAAGGTTCCGTGCGTGGTGGGAACCTGACGCCCGATCAGCAACAGGCGCTGGCCAAGCATCGACGGGTCACGCTCCAGCATGTCCTCCAGTTGCTGCTCGAGTGGCACGCCTTGGGGCGACAGGCGCACCGGATTACCGCCGTCGACTCGCCAGAGCGCCATTTCCAAAGGCATCGGGCTATTCTCCGGCTTCGGACCCGGGCCCTTGCGCAAACGTTGGCCGTGGTCGAGTGCAAGGGTCTTGGCGACACCGCGGGTCGCCACGGGGCTCTGGGCCCGGTCGCTTCATATACTCGGAGATGCACCGGTAATCGCACTCGCCTAACGGGGAGTGGAGCAGCCGTTGTCGCCTGCGCTAGGGACGAGCTGGGGGTTATGTCACCCCTCGGTCACCGAAGACTGGAACGGATTACGGCTCGCAGGATTCGCACGCGGTTGGAGCTCGGCCCGTGTGCTCGCGACTGTAATGGACGAGCTCGTTACGGGACTGGGCGCAAAGCTTCTCGGCGCTGGTGAGCGCGTAGTCGGAGCCCATCTCGTAGATGTGGCTCCACTGCGAGCGGTGGAGCGAGAAGTCACCGGACTTCCGATGGAGCACGAAGCCGTCTGGGTGCTCGTTGCTCCAGCGGATATAACCGGCGTCGTCCTGCTTGAAGCGCTCGATCATGACGTCGGCCCCATAACTTGTGGCCCGGTCTCAGGGATGTGCGATCGAGCCACCGAAAGCAGGCTTTGACCGGAGTTCGGCTGGGCAGCGGCTGCGTCAAGAAGCGCGCGGTTGATAACCACAGTCTCGGCGATTGGTTCGCCCATGGTCCAGTACTCCCAGCCGTCCAGGGCAAGGTAGGTGTGGTGGTAGCGGGGCCGCGCCGCGTCGCGGGGCCAGGGCTTGATCACGCCGGCGCTGCGGATGTACTCGGCGAATGCCTCGAACTGCGGAACAAGATCGGTGCGCCAATGACGCACGGTGTATTCGTGCGGCCACTGCGGCATCGTCGTGGCGAACTGCCAGCGGACCGACCCGATGTAGAGCCGAGCTCGGTCGTCGTCGAACTCCATGGTTGCAGCATCGCGGGCGGTTGCGACAGGTGTCTGTCGCCTGGCGGCGCGCGGACTTGCGTCCTCGTGGGGGGAGCTTGGGACGACCGCTTGACTTGGTGATCGGCGCGGATGTACCAAGCGCACTGCGATGCCGTTTCCCACGACCTTCCCTGAGGAATGGTTCATGCCGATCGAGGAGCCGTACGGCATGCAGATCCTCACGGGGTGGAAGCGCTACGAGATCCGGACGCAGGAACTGCACGCGGCCGAGGGGGCACGCATCTGGGTGTACGCAACGGCCGGCTCCAGGGAGAGCGGCAAGGGTGCGGTGCTCGGCTTCTTCGTTTTCGGTGGCGCTTTCCCTTTCACAGAGGAGGAGCTGCACTGGAAGGCTGGCGAAGCTGCGGCGACGGTGGAGCGGCTGAACCGCTACCTGCGGGGCAGGCCGGCGTGGGGGCTGAAGGTCCGGTACTACCGGCGGTTTAAGCATCCGCTCAACGGCACGATTTCGGGGCAGGGGATCCGCCACCTCACCAACCAGACGCTGTTGGCCAGATTGAAGAAGCAGCCAATGTTCAAGATGCGCCGGCCACAAGCACGCTGGGCCATGGTTCAGCACACGAAGAAGACCGTGTCCTGGCCGGACCTCACGGTCGCCACAGAGGGGTTGTTACAGCCGTTGCTCGCAGCCGGCTGGACGCTTCGGAAACAGGCGCAGGACGACCGCTATCCGCCGTATTGCTTCATCAGCAACTTTATATCCCGTGGAGGACTGAGGCTCGAGCTGGAGCGGGCGGATGATGGCACCGTCACGGTCTGGCGCAATGTGCGGTCGGCGAATCCCGACAATCCTCCCCCGCCGCTCGTCACGACAATCGGCGACGAGAAGGCGCTGCGCGCATTCAAGCGCAATGGTTGGTTGTAGCGAGCGTACCAAGAAGGTGGATTCTTACCTCCCTAGCGCGGACCTGGTGAACATCCTGGCCCCGGCGTTCCGGCCCTGTCGGCACTTTGCTGATGCGTGTCTTGGGACGGCTCAGTGGGCTCCGAGTCGTGGTTACGTACCCCGCGGATTCACCGGCGCGTTTGGCGATCTGGAGGACATCGAGTTGGTGCTCGTCGTGTCTGAGCCAGGGGATGCCTACGTCACAGAGCACTACGAGGCTGGCGGAGCGGCTGATCATGTCATCGAGCAGGTGTCGGCAGCCGCCTATCGTCACCTGCGGGCGCAGCGCGACCTGTTCCATCGCAATCTGCGTCGCATCCTGGACTGGTGCTGGCCGGGGTTGCCGTTGTACGAACAGCTGCGACGGACGTGGTTGACGGAATCCTATCTCTGCTCAGCGCCCCGAGAAGGCGGGTCGGTACCGCGCGACTCGTGGTCGGTGTGCGCGCGTGACTACCTCAAGCCGCAGGTCGAGCTGCTCGCCGACCGAGCCATCGTGGCTTGCGGCGCCAAGGCAGAGCAGCGGCTACGCGAGGTTGGCGCGCGGTTTCTTCGGGTCGGGGCGGTGGCGCCGCCGGGGTGCAATCGGTCCGGGGTGCGCGAGGGATGGCAACGGATTCCCGGATACATCGCCGAGTGCCAACCGCGTAGCCACGCATAGCCCTGGATATGGGGCTCTGTGACCCTGGGCAGACGCGCTTGCTCTCGCGGCGTCCATGGTGGCGGCTCCCAACCGCGTATCCTGCGCCGGCGCGGCGGGCGTTCTCAGGGCGTGGGCTCGCCGTCGGTGATTCAGGAAAGGAGATGAGTGGCTGACCCTGTCGCGAGACTTCGCCCAGGCGCGAATCTCGAAACTGTCGAGCTGAGCGGCATGTATCACGGCGTGGTCCGCACCTGGCGTGGTGACGGCAAAGGCGAGACGCGCCGTCTTGGCGACGGTGGCAATCAAGTATGGGAGGCGATTGCGCGGGGCGTCTTGGCGCGGAGCAGTGCCGGGGCCGGTCGGTTTCGCGAAGTGGCGATGCTCGACGCGGCAGACAACGTGATGGCGTTCATGGGACGCACCAAACTCAAGGCGGGCGCCACGTCGGTGAATGCACCGGCTCAGGTGGTCGAGGCACCTGAGACCGACACCCCGGGTCCGCTTGATATTCCTGCGTGGACCGAGTGGGGCAGGTGGCTCAGCAGCGTGGTGGTTGCCGCGGCCGCGCGTGGTGAATATGTCGTCGCCGAGCGCGGCGGTCGGCAGAGCGGGGGAGCTCCTTTCGCCGTCATGGCGCTCATGCATCGGCCGGAAGGCTGGGTCGATGCGGTAGAGGCGAACCCTGCTCCGTCGTTTGACCCGTGGCCCAAGCCTAACCCGGACGGCTCGGCGACGCTGTCGGCGCCGGCTACCGCGCAGAACGTCGGCGTGGCGGGCCTGTTGGCAGTGCAGGCGATATCTCTGTGGGCGGCAACACCGCTGGACGTGGTTTTGACGTTCTGCGTGAGCCCGGATGGGCCGTGGAGCGCGTGAACCGACCGCACAGACGGTTGACGGCCGGCTCGCCGGCGACGCGCAGCGGGTTCAGGCAGACCGAATGCCTGGCGGACACCGGGGCAAGTCCGGCGGCCTGGAACCGTGGCCTCCCTGGTATCCAGGGAGCGGCGCTACCATCGCCGGTCGTTCATGCCTGACTCGATCTTTCTCATCGGCGCAGACCATCAGCTGATCGAGGCGCCAGAGGCGCCTACCGGCCTTGAGAAGGAGCTGCAAGCGCTGCTCGCCGACCACATTGACCTGCTGCCTGGGGCGCAGATCGACCCCAGCGAGCCGAGGCGCTGGCAGTTGATCAAGCGGGAGGCGGGAATACCCGCGGAGGAGGGCGGCGGCGACTTGTTCGCCGTCGACCATCTGGTGGTGGACCAAGAAGCGGTGCCGACCTTGGTCGAGGTCAAGCGCAAGGTTGATGCGCGCATCCGGCGCGAGGTGGTGGCGCAGATGCTCGACTACGCCGCCAACGCGACGCTGTACTGGCAGGCGGAGAAGCTACGCGCCTGGTACGACGCCGGCGACCCGGAGGCCGGAGCGGCGCGGCTGGCGACCTGGCTGGGGCGCGCCGATGAGCCAGCTGAGGAAGTGGCAACGGAGTTCTGGGACAAAGTTGAGGCCAACTTGCGCGATGGCCAGGTGCGCTGCATCTTCGTCGCCGACGAGATCCCGCCCAGCTTGCAGCGACTGGTCGAGTTTCTCAACGAGCGGTTGTTGCGAGTCGACGTCCTCGCGGTCGAGGTGCGGCAGTACGCTGCCGCCGGCAACGGGATGCGCGCCATCGTGCCCCGGGTGATCGGCGCCACCGCCGCAGCGCAAGCAGTGAAGACGCGCGCGCCCCGAGCAGTTCGTCCGGTGCGTTGGTCACCAGAGGAAGTGGTGGACAACATCCGGAAGCGCTTGCCCGACGCCGTCTGGGTCGCCGAGCGGGTGGTGGCCTGGGCGAAAGGGATCGACGGGATGGCACTTCATGGCGGCCGCGGTGCGGCGTACCCGGCATTCACATGTGTCTACGACACGCACCAGGAGAAGTTCCGCGAGCGGGCCATCCTGATGGTCCAAGGTGGCCCTGACGACTTCGCTCAGCTGGAGCTGCGGCTGCGCCGGCTGCGACGAAACCCTGCATACCGTGGCGCTGAGGCACGAAAGCACCTGGAAGCACTGGTGCGGGCGACCGGAGTGCCGCGCATCGTGCAGGGGTACGAGCAACGGCAGCCGCGACCAAACATCCCGTTGGCTGAGATCACTGAAGAGCAACTGGCGCGCGTGCTTGCCTTGTGTGACGACTGGTGCGCCACCATCCGGGCCCAGCCACCGGAAGCGACGACCGAGGACGATGAACTGGACGAGGGTGGGGACGAGTAGGTCGTCCAGGGACCGGGCTATGCTCGGCGTGTGACCCCGGAGCCGTTCTATTGGTGTCGAAGCTGCGGTCGAATCTCTGCGCTGGCCGAGGTTGCGCTCTGGGGCCCGGACGTCATGCCCTACCTCTGTCCGGGCTGTCGTGTCGAGAAAACGGACGACGAAGGTGCAGTCGTCTCTTACGAAATGCCCCCGGGACGCTACGACCTCAGACCATGGTCCTGGGCGAAGGAGGAGAACCCCAACCTGCCGGATAGGCCAAGGTCAGGTGACGTGTACCCTCCTGGCGCATCCGCGACCTGAGCGGGCGCGGATGCCGGCCGACGGTAACCTCTAGAGTTCTTCGACAGTCCCATCAGCTTTCACGAAGAACACCAGCAGCCGCATTAGGTCGCGAGCGTGTTGCGGAAGCCGATTGACGAGGCCGCGATACTGCGGGCGGTCCGGCAGTGCCAGACCATAACGCGCGTCGGCCGTGTCCATCCTCTGGATGAGCTCGCCAAGAGCGCCGAGAAAGTAGTTCTGCTGCTGCGCTGGGCGGGAGACCGCGCCTTTCGCCTCGATCACAAGGCGGCCCTCGGGGCCGGTCGCGACGATGTCGATGCCCCGATCTCGCCCCCACCTGACATCGACGCTGTAGCCGCGATGCTCGAGGTATGTGGACATCGCCTCCTTCACTTCGTCTTCCGACATGAGCTCGACGACAGGAGGCGAAGCGGGCTGCAGCTCGGCATCGACCTCTGTGCCGAGCGCGAGCACGTTGATCAGCTTGTGGTCGGGACCGAGAGTGCGCTTGACGATGCCGCGTTTCTCCAGCGTACGGGCGGCCTGGTTGATCTGCTGCCGGCGGATACCTAGTGCATGGGCCAGTTGGTCGTCGTCATGTGGTCCGGCGCGCTGGAGTTGTCGAAGCAAGCGTTCGGCGACGGTCGGCATCGGGAGACAGGGTAGGGGTTCGCTGCTCGGCGCCCCACGGCAGGCGCTCGGAAGAAGCAGGTGGGCAAACGGTGGTCGAGGTGATGTGCTGGGGCAAACTTGCGTGTCCTTGCCTTTCGTACAAGTGTTCGATATACTCACAGTCTGAGCCGCGGCGATGCAGTAGTTTGGTCCCTCGGCTCTCGAACAGCTGAACGGTGGGGTTGGCAGGGTGAGGCTGGAGGCAGTGAGCCCCGAGGTTATTCGGGTCGTGTTGAGCCGGCGCAATCTGCTCGCGCTGCTGGCCAAGCTCGACGGGCATCCGCCCGAGTCGGCGTGCACCATCACCTTCCCGGGCACCAGCGAGGAGCCAGGGCTGGTGGTCGTCGCCGAGCCCGACGCGGTGCATTACCAGAGTCGGCCGACGCCGTCGGGACCGATGCACCCGGATACCGAAGCGTGGATCGACGAGCACTTCGGCGTGGGGAGCGGGCGATGAGAATCGATGAGTTGAGCCGGGACGTGGTGTGGGTCACGCTGAGCCGGCGCAACCTCGTGACGTTGCTGGCTAACCTCGAGGGCAAGCCGTCGTACACCGATTGCTCGCTGTACCGACGCCAGAGCACCGACTCGCCGGTGCTGGTGGTCCACGTCGAGCCGGATTCGGTGCACTACCGGGACCGCGACGTGGGATCGATGCCTCCTTCGGTCGAGGCATTCATCCAGGAGCACGCCGATGGCCGCGATTGAGCGAGTCCTGCTGACCGGCGACGTGCACGGCAACACCAGCTGGATGGTGGGGCACGTGCTGAAGCAGGCGAAACGACACGGCTGCCAGCTGGTGCTGCAGCTAGGGGACTTCGGCATCTGGCCTGGCAAGGACGGCCAGCACTACCTGGAGGTGCTCAACCGCGAGTACAAGCACGCGGGCATTCCACTCTGGTTCATCGACGGCAACCACGAGGACTTCGACCAGCTCTACGCGTTGCCGCTCGACGGCGACGGCCGGCGTCCGGTGCGCGAGTTCATCACGCACATCCCGCGGGGCCATCGCTGGCAATGGGCCGGGCGCGAGATGCTCGCCTGTGGCGGCGCGTCGTCGATCGATGCGGATCTGCGCACACCAGGGCGCAGTTGGTGGCCGCAGGAGGCGATCACCGACGACGACGTGGCGCGCTGCATCGCAGGCGGCGGGACGGCGGTGATGTTCAGCCACGACATCCAGCTCGAGGTGCAGCTCACGGATCCGCACGAGCAGGTGGGGGCGCCCGACTACGTGATGCAGGGGATCCGGGCCAACCGCACGCGGCTGCAGCGCATCGCCGACGCCACGCTGCCCTCGCTGCAGGTGCATGGGCACTGGCACGTGCCCTACGACGAGACCTTCACGCGCAAAGGGGTGCCACTGCGCATCGTGGGGCTCAACTGCGATTCGCGGGCTGCAAGCGAGCCGAACGGCCACTGCGCGGTGCTGGACCTGGCGACGCTGGCTGAGGATGTGCGCGAAGCGTTGCTGGTGGTGGACTGAATGCCGAGTGACGCGTTCGCCGAGGCACGAGCTGGCGACGAAGGCGACGATGCGCACTGGCGCCGACAGGCGAGCGGGACAACGGCGAGGCACATCTGCCTCGATCAAATGGCGATCCCGCCGGACCTTTCGCTGGTGCTTCGCTGGGTTGAGACCGAGCGGGGCCTGGGCTACCTAGCGATGCGTTGGAGTGCCGTGGTCAGCGATGCGCGAGCCAAGCCGTTGATGCCGTTCGGTGGGCTCAACACCGCGCTGCGCGTGGAACAGCTTCGGCGGCTCGTGCAGGGATTGGGCTATGGAGGCCGAATCGCAACCGAACTATCCGAGTTGCTGATCAACGCGGATGCGGCACTGGTTACACGAGAACAGCGCCGCGGCCGCGGGGCGTCGCCATGATCGTCATCCCGGACCGGGCGGCAGGACTTCCGCGGGCGGATCCGTCAGTCATCGAGCGCAATGTCGACCGCGTCTTCATCCTGAGCGACACGCACTGGTGGCACGACAACATCGTGGAGTACCACCACCGGCCGGTGGACCACACCCAGCTGATGATCCAACGCTGGTGGGAGCGGGTCGGCAAGCACGACGTCGTGCTGCACCTGGGCGACGTGGTGCACGGCATCCCGACCGCTGACCTCTGGGCATCGTTCCCCGACCGGCTGCCGGGACGGATCTACTTGGTGCCGGGCAACCACGACCGGACGGCGCGAGTCGAGGTGTTCATGGCTGCCGGCTGGCAACTGCTGGACCCGTTCTCATTCGTCTACCGGGACACCTTGGTCTGCTTCACCCACGAGCCGATGCCACCCGAGGAGGTGGTGGACGGCGTCATCAACGTGCACGGCCACATCCACAGCAACCCATCGCCGAACGCGCGCTATCTGAACGTCTGCGTGGAGATGCTCGACTACGCACCGACGCCGCTTAGAGCGCTGCTCGATGCGAAGCTGGACGAGCTAGCGGAGGGTAAGCGCCAGCGGTGATGCGCCGGCGCGGATGGAACCGTAGACGGTGCCAGATAGAACCGATTCCCGCGAGCGGCTGCTGTTCGGACGTTCTCTAATCCGCCGCGCCGTCCTCGGCGCCTTCTTCGTCAGACCGCAAGTCGAGGGCCACGCGAGGGCCCTCGCCAAGGATCTCGGATATCGTCCTCAAGCAGTCGGCCGGGAGCTGGATCGGTTGGAGAGAGCGGGCATCCTGACCTCACGGCGTATCGGGAGGCTCCGCCTCTATCAGGTGGCCGATACCGTGCAGTCGAGGCTCGTCGAACAGCTCCACAGCCGCACCGCAGGTATCTCGGCGCAGCTGGCGAGAGCGCTGGCGCCGCTGGCCGAGGTGGAGCGCGCATTCATCTTCGGTTCTCACGCTGCCGGCAGCGACACGCCTGACAGCGACATCGACGTGTTCGTTGTCACCCACGGCCCTCACCGAGACGTGATCCGTGTCCTCATGGAGGCGGAGCGGCGTCTCGAGCGCGAGATCAACGCGACGATCCACAGCCCCGAGGAGATCGAGCAGCTCCGTCGAGATCACAGCTCATTCATCCACAGCGTCGAGACGGGACCTCGCGAGGATTTGGACATCGCGACTCCACGCCGGTCGCTCTCGAGTGAGTAAGTGGGGCACTGCGCCGGGCGGTGACATGGGGGTCTGTCGCGCCCACGGCTTTTCCGCTAGCGCACCTGCCTCATGTCCCGCGCACGGTCTGGATGGGATCCTGCATCGCGCTTGGGGGTCGGTTGGAGAGAGGGGCCTGTCATGAAGGGCGACTACGCGCGCACTCGCGAACCGGTATGGCCCGTGCGTGCCGATCTAGTGGGGACTGCCATCGGGCAGTTTCGGGCGCGACGGTCGTCGTGATGCCTTGCGGGCCGCTGCGGTGAGCCAGCTGGAAGGTCGCTGCGCCGTGTGCGGCAGCAGCAGTGTTGCGTCGACGCCGTCGGGTCGGATATGCAATCTGTGCGGAGCCACGCAGCCCGCGATTGGCTCGGCGGCGCCTCCTGACGGAACTAGGCCAGGCCCGCCCGTCGTGCCCGCTGCCCACTGGGAGCGGACAGCAGAATCGGGCGCGGCGAGCGATGTTGGTGCCGACCAGCATCCACATGGTGCGTGCCCATTCTGTGGTGCCACCGAGTCCTTGGTGACACTCGCGAGCGGCGCGTTTCACTGCCGGGCGTGTGGGCGACGTTCGTTTGCTTCCGTCACCGGACGCCGACATCATCGATCGACCTTGTTCGGTGCGGGAAAGCAGCCGCGCGCGGTGAGCCGTCGGGCGAAGTTCGTCGCCGCCTTCACAATGGCTGCGCTGCTCGCTAGCGGCGGAGCTGTGGCCGCGGTGATCGCCACGAAGCCGACCGCTCAGGGGGCGGGATCCAACGAGCCGACTACCGGCTCGTCGGTCGGCGATACGGCTGCACAGCCCGGTGGATCGGCAGCGGGACGGGGGAACGCAGCCCCTGCACCTCCAGTGAGCACCGCAGCCGCGACTGCAGTACCGACTCCAACGCCAACGGCACCGCCAGGGCCCGGAGTCCGGCCCATCATCTTCATCCCCGGCATCCTGGGGTCCTACCTTGAAGGTAGCAACGGGCAGGAGATCTGGCCGCAAGCCGGGGCGTTGCTCGAATGCGGTTGGGTGTTTCAAGACCCCTCGTGCGAGGCGCGAGACCTGGCACCCGCTGCATTCACTGCCGGCGGGGCGCCGGTAGACGGGGGGAGCGGGGCGGCAGCCGGCGACGGAGTGCCGCTTCTGGGCGGTGCGCTGTCGGTGACGAGCGAGTCTTGGAACGGTTTCCCCGAGAGCCAGCACTGGTACGACATCACGGCTGACAACGCGCGTGCGAGTGGATTCACGGTAGTTGAGCCATGGGATGACAACGGGCTGCGGTCGTGCGCGGCGAACCTGAGGTGCTTCATCCCCATGGGTGTCGATTGGCGCTTCAGCGCGGCCACAGTGGCGACTGCAGTGCTGGCTGAGGTGAACCGGGTACTGGCTGACACGCACGCGGACCGCGTCGACATCCTGGCGCATTCCCAAGGCGGTTTGGTCGCTGCGGCACTGGCGCAGAACCCGAGTGCGGTGGGCAAGATCTACCGCATCGTCACGCTCGGTACACCCTTCCTCGGGGCGCCCAAGGCGCTCACCGAGCTGCTGCTTGCCGAACCCTGCCAATTCCCGGCGAACAAGTTCGGCTTCAACCGCTGCCTCATCGATCCGACCGTGATTCAGCGGCTCATGGAGAACTATCCGGGGGTCGCCGAGCTGGTGCCTCCCGCCGATTACTACACGGCTGCGAGCGTCCTCGCTTCACCGCTGACATCGAACAATCACCTGTTGAGTTACGAGGAAGCTCGCGCCACGGCCGACCAAATCCTGGCAAACCCACCCAGCGGCAGCGGCCTGGTCGCGCGTGATGGAAGCCTGCTCGACGCGGCGAACTCGTTCCATGCGCAGATCGACAGATGGGCGCCGGCGGATCCTTCGGTAGGTCTGTTGCGGATGGTCGGCTATGACGCAGATTCGTCTGACGGCTGCGGAGCAGCGCCGTGTCCGGCGTCGCAGCTGGGCCGCTATCAGCCTTTGCCGGTTGGTGATCCCAACGCGACGATCACCGGCGTTGATGTCGGGACACGCCAGATGTCGTACGGCGACGGGGATGGGACGGTGCCGCTGTGGTCCGCGAGTGTCTACAACCCCAGCACGGGATTCGATGACCGTGGCGGCGCCCACGACTTGTACTGGTGTGGGGTCTCCCACTTTGGGCTTGTGTGGTCCTCAGCCGTCTGGGCGAGCTCTCTGAACTATCTGACCGGTGCGACGACGTACAACGCCGACCAGGTCGGGGGCGTGTGTCCGGACGGGACCACGGGATCCTTGCCTCGGTCGCTGATAGGGGCGCAGTGAGTCCTGCTCTCGCCGAACTCAGAGCGGCGTGGCACGCTTCGGCCTGCATCGCGGCAGGAAGAATGCGATGAGCGTGGCGGATAGTCCGCAGGCGACGCACTGGGCGGGCCTCAGCTGGAATTCGTGGTGCTCTCTGGGCGATGCCGACCAGCGTGGCGAGATCCCCGCGACGGCGGGTGTCTACCGAATCCGCAGCGTCGGGGATCCAGGGTTGCTCTACATCGGCCAGTCAGCCACGCTGCGCCGACGGCTGCACAACCTGGCGATGGGTCTCAAGCACCATCCAGACCCCGCTGATCGTGTATCGCTTCCGGGTGCATCGACCGAGTACCGAGGGCACTCGGCGCGGCCGGCGATCGCACGGTGCGTCGCGGCCGGGTGTGAGATTCAA
>JAFARE010000017.1 GCA_019245575.1 Candidatus Dormiibacterota bacterium
CCGGGGGGCCGGAGCCGTTCTGCGGCCTGGGATTCGAAGGCGGGTCGTAGGGTTGCGAGCTCATCTCAGATCTGAATCGGCAGGTTCGGGTTGTTGCCCCAGAAGATCTGGGTAAGCAAGGCGTTGACGACGACTGTGACCACGAGCGAGACGGCCATGGTCTTGGCCACCGCTTTTCCGATGCCCACAGCGCCTCCGGTCACGTTATAGCCGTAATACACCGCGACGCACACAATGAGGAAGGCGAACACCACCGCCTTGATCATCGAGAACGCCAGGTCCTCCACGTTGATGAAGCGGTAGAAGTAGTCGCCGTACACGCCGCTGGAGATGGTTCCGGAGGGCACCTGGAACATCTGCACGACGTAGGAGCCGACGTACGAGATACCCAGCGAGAGCAGGTACATGAACGGCAGCACGATGAAGCAGGCCAGCATGCGCGTGCTGACCAGGTAGATCTTGCTGGGGATGCCCATGACCTCGAGGGCGTCGATCTCCTCGTTGACGCGCATCGTGCCCAGCTCCGCGACGAGGCCGCAGCCCACCTTGGCGCCGATGGCGAAGCCGAAGAACAGCGGCGTGATCTCGCGCGTGTCGCAGATGGCGTTGAAGACGCCGGCCAGTGACTGCGCGCCGATCTGTGACAGCGAGTAGTACGCCTCGACGCTGCACTCGCTGCCGGTGAAGTACGTGAGCACGAGGGCGACCGGCGTGGAGCCTATCGCCAGGAACGCCGCATACCACCAGACCTCGCGCATGTAGCGCGTGGACTGCGGGATGTGCGCGATGGCGCCGGCCGCGAAGTTGACGATCTTGCCAAGGGTTTCGACCCGGCCACGCACACCCTGTCCGGGTGCGCGCTGCGGCTTGGCGGCGCGGCCGGGAGCGCGGCGGGCGGGGAATGCGACAGACATCTCGACCTACCGCAGCACGTTGTTGGTGTGGAACAGCGCCAGCACCGTGGGTGTGTACAGGTACTCGAAGATCTGGATGCTCACGAAGCACGCGACCACCGCCTGGTGGACCGCGCGCGCCACGCCCTCCGCGCCGCCGCGCGCCGTGATGCCCTTGTAGCAGCAGATGGTGGCGATGAGCATGCCGAAGACGATGCACTTGATCTCGCCGCCATACAGGTCCTGCAGCGTGCCCTGGGTGAAGAAGGTGCTGATGAACGCGCCGCTGTTGACGCCGACCAGAGCGACGCTCGCCAGGTAGCCGCTGAGGCAGGTGAACGCGATCATCGGGATGTTGTAGAGCGCGGTCATGAACGCCAGCGCGAGGAAGCGCGGCACCACGATGAACAGGATGTTGGAGATGCCCATGACGCCCAGCGCCTCGAGCTCGTCGCGCACCTTGCGCGCACCGAGGTCGGCGGTGATGGCGGTGCCGCAGACCGCGGCCACCATCAGGCCGGTGGCAACCGGGGCGAACTCGCGGACGTTGGCCAGGACCATGAAACCGCCGATGCGCCACTCGGCCGAGGCGAGCTTGAAGAAGTTGCCCGCCTCCAGGGCCACGATCGTGCCCCAGCCGAGGCCGGTGAGCAGGAGGGGCACGAAGCAGGCGCCCAGGATGAACCGGCACTGCTCCAGGAACTCGGCGGCGTAGAACGGCCGCCGGAAGACGCCGCGGACCGCCGCGGCGAACAGGAGCGACTGGTCCCCGAGAGTGGCCAGGCCCTGGCGGGCGCGCCCTGCCATCAGTTCGACGTCCCTTCAGCGCCCCGCGCAGAGCGGTGTGCGATATCCATTAGTCGACCCATTGGCCTCGTCGACAGTAGAGACGTCCCGCCGGGGGCAAAGCTTGCACGGGGGATTCACTTCCCTTGGCCCCTCCTCCCTGACTGCAGCGGCTAAGTATAGGCACGCCGAACTGCGCGCCAAAAGGTAGAGGGCGCCTTTCGAATTGCCCGTATCCTTGGACCGTGCCCTCCCCCGGCCCCCTGGTGAGCGTCGTCGTGCCCACCCGCAACGAGGCGGAGAACATCCTCCCGCTCGCCGACCGCCTCGAGGCGGCGCTCCACGGCCTGGCCTACGAGCTCTGCTTCGTCGACGACAGCGACGACGCCACGCCCGACCGGATCTCGGCCCTCGGGGGGCGGGCAGCCCCGGTGCGCTGCCTCTTCCGCCAGGGCGAGGAGCGCCACGGCGGCCTCAGCACCGCGGTGGTCGCCGGGCTGCACATGGCCCGGGGGCGCTGGGTGTGTGTCATGGACGCGGACCTGCAGCACCCGCCGGAGATGATCCCGCGGCTGCTCGCCGAGGGCGAGGCCGGGGCTGACCTGGTCGTGGCCAGCCGCTACACGGGCGGGGGCAGCGCGGCCGGGCTCGACGGCGGGCTGCGCCGCCTCGTCAGCCGCGCCGCCGGCGCCGTCGCCCGGCTGCTCTTCGCCGAGGCGCGCTCCAGCACCGATCCACTCTCCGGCTTCTTCCTCTGCCGCCGCTCCCTGATCGACGGCATCGAGTTCCGGCCGGTGGGCTTCAAGATCCTGCTCGAGCTCCTGGTGTGCGTGCCCGGGCTTCGGGTCGCCGACGTCCCCCTCGCCCAGCAGCGCCGCCGCGCCGGCGCCAGCAAGGCGAGCCTGGGCCAGGGCCTCCTCTATCTCGGGCACCTGCGGTCACTGTTCATGGACGTCCCGGGCTCCGCCCGGCGCTGGAAGTTCGCCCTCGTCGGCCTCAGCGGCCTCGCCGTGTTCCTCCCTCTCCTCTGGGCCCTGGCCGGGCCGGCCGGGCTGCACCCGCTGCTGGCCTTCGTGCCGGCGTTCGCCGTGTCGGTCACCTGGAACAGCGTGCTCAACTGGCTCTGGACGTACGCCGACCAGCGCCGCACTCCCGGTCCGGGCGTGCGCCGCTACGTCGACTGGGCACTGGTGGCGGGCGTGATCATGCTCGGCGTGTTCGCGCTCCTGGTGGAGGACGCGCGCCTCCCGGTGCTCGCCGCCGGAGCCGCCTCGGCTGCCGTCGCCATGGCGGCGAACGGACTGGTGAACCGCACGCTGGTGGCCCGCCGCCCCTCGGTGTGGGCCACCGTGGCCGTGAACCAGGGGGTGCAGGCGAGCCTGGTCCGGCTGGCGACGGATGTCGGCGCCTACCGGGCCTTCGTGCTGCCCCCGGTCCCCGAGAGCATCGCCGGGATGCCGCCCGGGCTGCTGCAGCACGTGATCGCGCGACGCCACCCGGTGGTGCTCAGCGAGGCGGCATCGCACCGGGTGCAGCGGCGCACGAACATCGAGCTGGCATCGCGGATGGTTCTGCCGGTGATCGACGGTGACCGGGTGGCCGCGGTGGTCGTGTGCGAGCGCTACGCCACGCGCGGCTTCGACGAGCAGTCGCTCGAGGTGGCCACCCGGGCGGTCGCCGAGCTGGTGCCGGTCCTTGCCGCTGCCCGCGTCGAGGCGCCGATCCGGGCCGAGCCCTCGCTGGCGCAGCCCGCGCCGGGCACCAGCCGCTGAGCGCTCCGGCGCCGGTGGCGCTGGGGGCGCGCGGAGTCCCGCTTCCCGCATTTCGCGGCGCCGAGGTGGCGCGGGTGCTGCTGCTCGGCGGTGGCATCGGCGCGGCGCTGGCGCTGCGCTCCGCGCTGGCCGGGCCGGCGGTCGCGGCGTCGGTTCCGGCAGGTGCTCTGTTCGCCCTCGCCCTGGGCGGGCTCGCCGCCGCTGCCGGCGTGCGGCTGCCCCGCCTGCGTCTCTGTGACGCCGCCACCGGCGTGGCCGGGGCGGCGCTGCTCGTGCTCCCCTGGCTGCTCGCCCGCCACGGGGTGACGCTGCCGATGGCGCGGTTCAGCGCCGACCTGGCCTGGTGGACCCCGGCTGTGGTCGCTGTGGCGGTCAGCGAGGAGGCGGTGCTCCGTGGCGCGCTGTTCACCGCCCTCGAGCGCTGCGGCGGGCCGCTCGCGGCCCTGGCTGCGACAACGATGGTGTTCGCCCTCGTGCACGTCCCCCTCTACGGCGTCGGGGCGCTGCCGCTGGACGCCGCGGTCGGACTCCTGCTGGGCGGCCTGCGCCTGCTCACGGGCGGGTGGGTCGCGCCGGCGGCGGCGCATGCGCTCGCCGATGTGGCGGGCGGCTGGCTGTGACGCGCCGGCTCGGCATTGCGGCGCTGCTGCTCGCCGTGGCCGGGCTCACGTTGCTGTGGCGCGCGACGCCGAAGGGCGCCCCGCCTGTGTACGACGGCATCTGCACGCCGACGCCGTACCACACGGTGGGCAGCTCGCCTGCCCCGCTGGCGGGGTCCAAGAGCTATCCCGCCTCACCGGCCGGCTCGTTTCCCACCGCGGAGGTGGTGACCGACCCGTCGTTCCAGACCGAGAACCCGTCCCAGGGACAGCTGTTGATGACGGACGGCACCTTCGTCTCCAGCGAGCCGTTCACGGTGAGCATCACGCCGGTGCAGGCCCCGGGCGTGGCGCCGCGCGACGGCAGGGTCGACGGCAACGTCTACCGCGTCGCCGCCGTGACGCAGTCCGGCAAGCAGCTGCAGCCGGTGGACGCGCAGCACCAGGTCACGCTGCTGCTGCGCGCCACGTCGATGAACCCGGCGCGCACGCTGGAACGATTCGACGGGACAGCGTGGACCGACCTGAAGACGCTGCTCGCCGGCTGCGGCGACCTCTTCGAGGCCAACACCGCGCAGCTCGGCCTGTTCGCCGCGGTCGTGCCGGCCAACGCTCCGAGCGGCTCCGGCGGCGGGCCGCCGGTCGTGCCCATCGTCATCGCGCTGATCGTCGTGGTGCTGGCGACCGTCATCGGCCTCGTGCGCCTCAACCGCGCGCGCGGCTGACGGCTCGGTCGCGCGGCGCTACATGCCCGCGCGCGGCGCGCGAAGCCAGCCCTCGAGCTCGACCAGCCAGCGCTCACCCGGCGGGCCCAGGCCGGCGCCGGGGACGCCGGCGCGCTGCAGCAGCGTGCGCCGCGGTCCGAGGCGGACCATGTGGTGGTGGGGCAGGCCGGCCAGGTCCTGCGCCACCTCGAGCGCCGACTCTTCGTTGTCGCGCAAGCCGTCGACGAGCTTGAGGTCGACGGCTTGCGCGCCCAGCCACACCTCGCCGGTCGTGACGCGTGACACGCCTGCGTCGTCGAGCCCGCGCGAGGTGCGCACCGCCGCGACGAATCTGCGGAAGATGGCGTCGACCAGCTCGCGCTCCTTGGCCTCGTCGTGCGCCGTCGGTTCGCGCCACGGCGCGCCGAGATCCTTGAACTCGCCGGTCTTCGTCACGTTGACGCGCGTGCCCAATCGCTGCAGCGCCTCGACGGCGATGGGCCGCACGCTGATGACGCCGATGGAGCCCACGATGGCGCTGGGAAACGACAGGATGCGCGAGGCGCCGCACGCGATGAAGTACGCACCTGACGCGCCGGTGCCGCGGATCCACGCCACAACGGGCTTCTGTGCCTCGAGCCGCTTGACGGCGACATAGAGCGTCTCCGACGCGGTCGCGCCGCCGCCGGGTGAGTCGATCTCGAGCAGCACGGCCTTGACGCGCGGATTGCGCCGCGCCGCGCCGAGCGTGCGCAGCAGATCGTCGGTGCGCACCGCGCCGCCGATCACGCCGCGCACCGCGATCACCGCGATGCGGCGGCGGTCGATGAGCTTCTCCCACCGGTCGCTCATGCGACGCTCGGTCAGCATGGCGCCATGCTAGCGTCAGCGGAAGTCGTGAGCAGGCGGCGCTGGCACGCGGCGTCCATCCGGGCTCATCGGGTTGCCGTCGGAGTCGAGCGCGATGACGGATTGCACGAGCACGTTGACGCGGCCCAGCTCCACCTGCAGTGCGCCGTCGACCATCAGGAGCGGATGCCGCGCCACCTCTCGCGTGCGCTGCGCAACCGCAGGACGGAACACGAGGTCCAGGTGTGCCTCGCCGTCGGTCAGCGTGAAGAAGCGGAAGCCGCTGGCCGACATCGGCGCCTGGCGCGTGATGACCAGACCCGCTACACGCACGCGCGCGCCGTCGGCGAGGTTGCGGACCTCGCCCAGCGGGACGCACCCCATCCCATCGAGCCGGTCGCGGATGAACGACACCAGGTGCGCACCCGTGCTCACCTGGGTGAGCGCGTACTCGGTGGTGACGCGCGTGCGCTCGTCCATGGGTGGCAGCTCGGGCGGCGGCGCCGGCAGCGGCACCAAGGGCTCGAGCGGATCGCGCCCCGTGTCGCGCGCCGTGTGCGGCGCGTCACCCAGACGCTTCCCGGCGATCGCGCCGCTGCCGCGCGGTGGGCCGCTGCTGGCCACACCCTCAGCCGGCGTGGCCGCGCTCGCAGCGCCGCGTTTGCGCGGCGGCAGCGACTCTTCGATCTCCTTGAGCTGCCACAGCACTTGTCGCCGCGACAGCCCGCCCGCGACAGCGTCGAAGGCACCCACCTGCACGAGGTTCTCCATCGCCTTGCGCGACAGCAACGTGTGCCGCCAGAATGCCGCAACGCTCGTATTGGCGCCTGCATTGATGGCGTCGTCACTAGCGGCCCTCGCGGCGGGGCCCAGTCCACGTACATACGCGAAGCCGAGCCGCACCGCGAAGTCTCTTGATGAACGTCGGTCAGGCGGGAGGGGCACATGTTCGCGGCGAGTTCCCGTAGCAGCGAGGCCGAGAGCGACAATGCCGTCAGGCTTGCCATCGCTCGAGGCCGAGCGCGGAGGGGTGTCTGAGCAAGCGGACGTGTGCCCCTCCCGTCCAGGACCACGATGCTCTTCAATGGCTTCGACGGTGCACCGGGCTCGGCTTCGCGTGACGTCGACTGGGAGGATCCGCACCCCATGTGCACGCGCGTCATCGACCAGCACCGACGGATGGTAGAAGCCCATCGGTTGCGCGTTGAGCAGCGCGCACGTGTAGTGTGACGGATAGTTGAGACGGAGCCAGGCCGTCTCGTAGGCGGTGCGCGCGAAGGCGGCCGCGTGTGACTTGCAGAAGCCGAACTCGGCGAAGCCGGCGACGCTCTTGAAGACCTGCGCCGCCACCGGCTCGCCGAGGCCGTGCTCCATGCAGCGCCGGATGAAGTCGCCGCGCAGCTCGTCCATCTCCAGACGCGAGCGATGGCGGTTCATCGCGCGCCGGAACCGGTCTGCCTCGCCGGCGGTGTAGCCGGCCACCTCCATGACGATGCGCAGGATCTGCTCCTGGTAGAGGATGACGCCGCGTGTTTCTGCCAGAATGGGCTCCAACTTTGGGTGCGGGTACGTCACCGGCTCCAGCCCCTGGCGGCGCCGCAGATACGGGTGCACAGCGTCGCCCTGGATGGGCCCGGGCCGGATGATCGCCACCTGCACGATCAGGTCGTTGAAGCAGCGCGGCTGCGACTGCCACAGCGACTGCTGCTGGGCGCGCGACTCGATCTGGAAGAGGCCGATCGTGTCGACCTTGCAGATCATGTCGTAGACGCGCGAGTCGTCCAGCGGCAGCGCGTCGAGGTCGGGCCGCTCGCCCGTCGTCTGCTCGATGAGGCCGAGACACTCGGCGATCGCGGACAGCGTGCGCAATCCGAGCAGGTCCATCTTGATGAGGCCGAGGTCTTCGACGTCATCCTTGTCGAACTGCACGACGACGCGCCCCGGCATGGTCGCCCGCTCCACCGGCACGACGTCGACAAGGGGTTCCCCGGTGACGAGCATGCCGCCGACATGGATGCTGAGATGACGCGGTGTGCCCTCGATGCGCCGCAAGATGTCCGTGAACAGCCGCCACATCTGCCCGGACAGCGCCGGCTCCGGGGTCCTGTCGTCGCGGGGGGCGGCGCCGAGGACCTCTTCGACGTTCGCCAGGTACCACCCATCCGCACTATGCGCAAGGCGGTCGATGACCGTTTCGGGGAAACCCATTGCGGCGCCGACCTGGCGGATCGCCATGCGCGGGCGAAACGTGACCACGTTGGCCACCATGCCGGTGCGCTCGGCGCCGTACTTGTCGTACACGTACTGCAGCACCTGCTCGCGATGGTCGGTGGAGAAGTCGATGTCGATGTCGGGCGTGCCCTGGTGGTCCTCGTGCAGAAAGCGCTCGAACAGCAGGTCGTGCGCCACCGGGTCGACCCGCGTGATGCCGAGCAGATAGGCGACGATCGAGTCGGCCGCGCTGCCGCGGCCCTGGCCGGGGATGGCGTGCTCGCGGGCGTAGCGCATGATGTCCCACGTGATCAGGAAGAACTCGGCGAGCCCTGTCTTCTCGATGACGTCGAGCTCGCGCTGCAGCCGCGACGCGACGTGCCGCGTCATCGGGTGGTACTTGCGCTGCACCGCCTCCTGGCACAGCGAGTAGAGCACCGAGAACGGCGTCTCCCCGGCGGGCACGGGAAATCCTGGAAAGCGCACATCGCTGAAGTCGAGTGACACGGCGCACTCCGCGGCGATGCGCGCCGCGTTGTCGAATGCCTCGGCATGGCCGCGCAGACGGGCGCGCAGCGTGCGCTCGCTGTGCACGCGATGCTCGCTGTTGGGCAGCAGCAGGCCGTGCGCGGCCGCCTGGTCCAGCGTGGTGCGGTGGCGGATGGCGGTGAGCACATCGAGCAGCGGCTTGTCGTCCCGCGTGGCATGGTCCGGCGTCGCGCTGGCCACGGTGGCCACGCCCGCGCGCCGTGCCACATCGGCACACTCCTCCGCCAGCCACTGGTCGGCGGGATGGAGGTGGTTGCTGAGCAGCACGGCGACGCCGCCGGGGGCGAAGCCCTCGCGCAGCCGCTCGACATGGCGCAGCGCGCCGCGCCGGTCACCGCGCACCAGCAGCTCGACGAGCCGGGAGCGCGGCCCGCCGGTGAGGGCGATGCACCCGCTCAGGTCGGCGGGCGCCACGGTGGCGGGCTCCCCGGTGGCGAGCGGCGTGCTGGAGGGAAGCCCGGGCCAGCCCTCGGGGAAGGGGCCGGCGCTGGGCCGCAGCGCGCGCGGCCGTTCCGGCGGCGGCATGACGGGTCGCTGGCGGCGTCCGGTGGGCGCGGCCGGAGCGGCTGCGTCGTCGAGGCCGTCGAGGCGGACACGGGGCTGCGCCTTGACCCCGGCGAGCTGAGCGGCGCTAACTGCGCGGCAGAGCTGGCGGTACCCGGCGCGATCCCGAGCGAGCAGGCGGAGGCGGGTGCCGTCCGCCAGCTCCAGCTCGGTGCCGAGAATCGGATGGATGCCGGCGGCGCGAGCGGCCTGCACGAACTCGACGGCGCCGTACAGGCCGTTGCGGTCGCAGAGGCCGAGGGCGGCGACGTCCAGGGACGCCGCGGCGTGCACCAGGGAGCGCGGCGACGCAGCCCCCTCCAGAAAGGAGTAGTGCGAGCGCGCCGCCAGCTCGGCGAAGCCGCTCATTGACACTTACACAAATTTGTGTAACTATGCGGAGCAGCCGTCATGCCGTCGCACACCGGGCGCCAGCCCAGCACCACCCACCCGGCCGCCGGTCCCCCTCGGCCGGCGGCCACCATGACGGCCTCAGTCATAGCGCCGGGCCCAGTGCCAGGAGCCGGCGTCGAGGTCGCGATACAGCTCCACGCACTCCCCACCGGCGAGCAGGCAGCGCACGTAGTCACGGCGGATGGGGGTGGCCGGGCGCCACCAGTCGGTCTCCACCCGCCAGGTCAGCGCGAGCTCGTCCACCCGGCGCCAGCCGTCGGGCACGCGCACCGCGGCGAGCCGTCCCTCGGGGTCGAGGCGCACCTCGGCCTCGGCGGCGAGCAGCTCGGTCATCCTCGCGCCGCCGCAGCCAGGGTGGGCGCCTCCCAGACGTAGCGCCGCTCCGGCAGGTCGCCGGGATCGAGGGCCAGCCGGGGCCGGCGCGCAGCCGTGTCGCCGAACCGGGCCCGCAGCCGGACGGCTGCGCCGGCCACGGCATCGCGCGAGGCGTCGCCGGGACGGAGCATGTCCGTCTGGCGGCCCCCGGCGGGCATCAGCCGGGTCAGCTCCAGGCGCACCGCGGTCACCGGGCACGACGGCTGGAGCCTGCCCAGCAGGCCGAGCACCAGCGGCCAGGCGCCGGCGGCAGAGGAGGCCGGCGCAGGCGCGACCTCGGCCGCTTCCAGGGGCGGGCCCCCCTCCACCTCGTACACCAGGCGTGCGTGGCCGGCGGCCAGGCCGCTCGCGTCGAGCCGCGCTCCCAGCGCCTCGGTGCAGTGGCGGGCCGCCCGAAGCAGCACCTCGAGGTCACCGACCCCGCCCTCCAGCACCAGGCGTTCGCTCCACGTCTGCTCGCCCGTCCCAGCGCGGACACCCTCGCCGTCCTCCCCGCGCACCAGGCGGTGCACCAGGGCGCCGTCGGGGCCGAACTGCCGCTGCAGCTCCGCGGGAGAGAGCCGGGCCACGGCGCCAAGGCAGTCGAGGCCGAACGCGGCCAGCCGGGCGGCCACCGCCGGGTCGAGCGGGAGCGACTCCAGGGGGAGCGGCGCGAGGAAGCCGGCCTCCTCCCCGCCGCGCACCCGGCGGATGCGGCCCGGCTCGCTCCGCAGGGCGGCGAGGCGGGCCACGAGCCGGGAGCCGGCCACCCCCACCGCCGGCGGGCCCGCGTCCAGCGTGGCCGCGACCGCCCGGGCGATCGCCGTGGCCCAGGCGGGCTCGTCGCGGTGCACCGCGTGCTGCCCGGAGACGTCGCAGAACACCTCGCCGTCGCCCACCTCCACCGCCGGCGCCAGGCGGTGCAGCGCGGCGCACATCCCTTCGCGCAGCCGCGCGGTGGCCTCGGGGTCGAGGCGCGCGAACGCGGCGCCCGGGCAGAGCTGCTGCGCGTGCCGCAGCGGCTGGCCGGGCCGCACGCCGTGGGCCAGGGCGGCGGGCGTGGCGGCGATGACCGGCAGGCGCAGCTCGGCGGCTTCGCCCAGGATCACCGGCTCGTTGCGCAGCTCGGGGAAGCGGCGCAGGGCGGCGACCAGGCCCAGGTGGGCATGGAGGGCGCAGAGGATGCGCACCGCCTCACCCCGGCGCGGCGGCCAGGGCCGGGACCGGCTCGGCCGGGGCGATGGCGGGAGCGACCACGCTGGGCAGGCCGAGCACCTCGGCGCCGGCGTAGGGCCGGGGAAAGCGGAGCAGCAGCGTCGCCTCCGCGCCGGGCGGCCCCACCTTGCACTTGGTCACCGCGGCTCGCACCCGCAGCCCGGTCACGTCCCCGTGGACACGGTGCCAGCCGGCCGCCGCGCAGGTGAGCGTGAGCGAGGACACGTGGGCCAGGGGCAGGGGCGGTGGCGCGGGGGCGGCGATGACGCAGACCGCGCCCCGCTTGCAGACCGTCTCGGCCAGCGCCGCCAGCGCGTGGTCCCAGAGCGCCGGCCGCGGCTGCCGGGGGCCGAGCGCCAGCCCGAGCCAGGGCAGGCCGGCCCCGACCAGCGAGCGCCCCATGGCCATGCCCCGCTCCCAGCGATCGGGTCCGGGGCTGACCACGAGGCAGGCGCTCAGGTCGGCGCCCAGATCGGCGAGAAAGCCGGGATCCAGGGTGCCGGCCAGGTCGACATAGCCCAGCTCCTGGGTGCGGCTGGCCAGCGCGGCGAGCGACTGGAGGAGCGTCAGCCGGCCGGATGGGCCGTGCGGAGAGGCGGCGGCGACCACGACCACCCTGCCGCGGGGCAGCCCGCCCGGGAGCAGCGACCCGTCCAGGGTCGGGATGCCCGTGGGCCAGCACTCAACCGGCTCGTGCGCATCGCCCTGGAGCAGCGCCCGGGGGCCATAGCGGCGCCGCAGGGTCGCCAGAGCAGCAGAAAGAGAATCCGGCATCGCTCCTCACGGTGGTTGCCGATCGCCTCCAGACGAGGACGGGAGCAGAGCGCCGAGGCAGAGCGCACAGCATAGCGAACGCATGTTCGGCATGCAAGTGCCCGCAAGAAGTCCGCGGTGCGCCTCGTTACTCTGGGTGCACTTCGTCAACCGCGTGGTGGAGGTTTTCCCGTGGCTCCAGGCCCTCTCTGGCTGCGCCGGCTTCGTTTCGCACGTCCGGGAGGAGGGGTGGCGGCCGCTGATGCGCCGGTGGCGCAGCGCACGGGCCCGTCGGCCTTCACACGCGGCATGCGTCGGCTGTACCGCGACCTGCTGCTTCGTCTGCAGCAGCTGGTAGGGCTCGCCTTCATCGTGATCGAGGGCATCGTCGCCCTGCGCGTCGTCTTCAAGGCGATGGGCGCCAACGCCCAGGCGGGCTTCTCCAGCCTGGTCTACAACGTGAGCTCGCCGTTCGTCGGGCCGTTCCACCCGGTGTTCAAGGACGGCAACATCAACGGCCACCCCTTCGAGCTGGGCTCGGTGCTGGCCATGCTCGTCTTCGCGCTCCTGGCCTACCTGGTCCTGCGCGTGGTGCGGGTGCTCTTCTCGCCCCACAGCTGACCGCGACCCTCACTGCAAGCGCGCGACCCGGCGTCTGACTCCGTACCCTTGCGTGCCGGCGCAGAGCTCGGCGTAGGAGGAGTGCGGTGCGGGTCGCTGTCACGGGTGGTACTGGGTTCGTCGGCAGCCACCTGGTCCGCGCCCTGGCCGAGGACGGTCACGACGTCGTCGTGCTGGCGCGCGGTGTGCGCCGCGGCCCCAAGCGCGAGCGCGTCACCTTCATCAAGACAGACCTCGTCGCGGGCGACGGACTCGTCGACGCATTCACAGGGTGCGACGCCGTGGTGCACCTGGTCGCGATTCCGCGCGAGAAGGGCAAGCAGACCTTCGACCTCGTGAACCGCGTGGCCACCGAGCGCGTTGCAACCGCGGCCAAGCAGGCCGGCGTGCGGCACCTGCTGCATCAGAGCGCGCTCGGCGTCGATCCGGACCCGAGCTATCCCTATCTGGCGAGCAAGTGGGCCGGGGAGCAGGCGGTGCGGGGCAGCGGTGTGCCGTTCACGGTTCTGCGACCCAGCGTGATCTTCGGCCCCGGCGACGGCTTCTTCACTGTGCTGGCCCGCCTGGTGCGGCTCACGCTGCTCACCGGGCTCATCGTCCCAGTGGCAGGCAACGGCCGCGCGCTCTTCCAGCCGCTCTCCATCGACGACATGGTCCGCTGCGCGCTGATCGCGCTGCAGCGCGACCCCGCGGGCGCCACGCACGAGCTCGGCGGTCCCGAACACCTGACCTATGACGAGCTCGTGCTCACCGTGGCGCGCGCGCTCGGCGCGCGGCGGCGCATCGTGCACGTGCCGGTGCGCGTCATGCTGCCCCAGGTGTTTCTCATGGAGCACACCATGCGCAACCCGTTGGTCACGGTGGGACAGCTGCGCCTGCTCGACAAGAACAACATCACGCTGCTCAACGCCGTGCCGAACGCGTTCGGGTTCCAGCCCCAGCGCCTCGCCGACAACGCCGACTACCTCGACGACTACTGAGGCAACGCATGGCGACTGACGTTCACATCGGCGGCGAGACGTACAAGAAGCGAAACATCTTCGCGGTCTGGCTGCTGCTGCCGCTCATCACGCTCGGCGTCTATCACGTCGTGTGGTGGTACAAGATCAACAACGAAGCGCGGCGCTACCTCGGTGATCCGTCCATCAAACCGGTGCTGTCGGTGCTCGCGCTTGTCCCCGGCTTCGTCATCATCGTCCCGCCGCTGGTCAGCGTCTATCGCACGGGCGAACGCGTGCGTCGCATGCAGCAGCGCGCGGGCCTCGTCAACCAGACGACACCGTGGATCGCGCTGGCCCTGAGCTTCGTGTTCAGCCTGCATTCGCTGTACATCCAGATGGGTCTCAACGACGTGTGGGACCGCTATCTCATGCCGTGGTCGCCCACCCCCGCGCCACCGCCATATCCGTCCGCCACACCGCAGGGCGGCGCGCCACCACCCCCGGCCGCGCAGCCTCCGGCGCAATGAGCCTCGACGACCGGCTGGCGGAGCTCGGCGTGACGCTGCCCGAGGCAGCCACGCCGGTGGCGAACTACGTGCTGGCGCGGCGCAGCGGACAGCACCTCTACCTCTCCGGGCACCTGGGCAAGCGCGACGGCAAGCTCGTGTGCGGCAAGGTCGGCGCCGAGGTGGCGCGGGACGACGCGTACGCGCTGGCGCGGGGCGCGGCGATCGACCTGCTGGCCACGGCGCGAGCGGAGCTGGGTTCGCTCGATGCGGTGCGCCACGTCGTCAAGCTCACGGGCTTCGTCAATAGCGCAACGGGCTTCACGGAGCAGTCCGCGGTGATCAACGGCGCATCCGACTTTTTCGTCGAGGTCTTCGGCGAGCGCGGCAAGCACGCGCGCAGCTCGGTCGGCGTGGCCGAGCTTCCCCTCGGTGCGGCGGTTGAGGTGGAAGCCGTCTTCGAGGTGGGCTGAGCGACAACCGGCCGCGCCGGGAGAGGCACAATAGCCGCAGACAACGTCATTTCTCTCGCCCAGGAGGCACGCGCGATGGCCGCCACGGTGACCGAGCCGTCGCAGCTCGAGGCCCCGGTCCTTTCCGGGACCGACCATGTCGAGCTGTACGTCGGCAACGCGCGCCAGGCCGCCTACCACTACCGCAATGCGTTCGGCTTCGACGTCATCGCGTATGCCGGTCCGGAGACCGGCGTGCGCGACCGCGCCTCCTACGTGCTGCAGCAGGGCAAGGTGCGTCTCGTGCTCACCGCGCCGCTGCAGCCGGAGGGCGCGATCGCCGAGCACGTGGCGCTGCACGGCGACGGCGTGAAGTCCATCGCGCTGCGCACGGCGGACGCCGCTGCCGCCTACCGGGCGGCGACCGCGCGCGGGGCGCGCGGCGTGCAGGAGCCGGCCCGCGTCGAGGATGAGCACGGCGTGCTCACGTTCGCCAGCGTCGCCACGTACGGCGACACCGTGCACACCTTCGTGGAGCGCGACGAGTACGCGGGTGTGCACTGGCCCGGCTATCGCGAGGACGCGCGCGTCGGCGGCGGCGTCGGGTTGCGCTTCATCGACCACACCGTGGGCAACGTCGAGAAGGGACGGATGGACGACTGGGTGTCGTTCTACTCGGAGGTGTTCGGGTTCAACGTCTTCCAGGAGTTCGACGAGAAGGACATCGCCACGCAGTACAGCGCCCTGCGCTCCAAGGTGACGCGCGACCCGAACACCATGATCACGTTTCCCATCAACGAGCCCTATGTGGGCATCAAGCGCTCCCAGATCCAGGAGTACCTCGACTACTACCGCGGCTCGGGCGTGCAGCACATCGCGCTGCACACCGACGACATCGTCAGCACCATCGGCGACATGAAGCAGCGCGGCGTCGAGTTCCTCACCGCCCCGGACGCGTACTACGACGCGCTGGGGCCGCGCGCCGACGGCATCGACGAGGACCTGGACCGGCTGCGCGCGCTCAACATCCTGCTCGACCGTGACGACGACGGCTACCTGCTGCAGATCTTCACCCGGCCCGTGGCCGACCGGCCGACACTGTTCTTCGAGGTCATCCAGCGCAAGGGCTGCAAGGGCTTTGGCAAGGGCAACTTCAAGGCGCTCTTCGAGGCGATCGAGCGCGAGCAGGCGGCGCGCGGCAATCTGTGAGGCCGTACCGGCGCCTGGGGGAGGTGCCGCGCAAGCGGCACATGCGCTTCGGCGCTGACGGACGCCTCTATTACGAAGAGCTGTTCGGCCGCGAGGGATTCTCCGGGCCCTCCTCGCTCATCTATCACCGCAACATGCCCGAGGGCGCGCAGGACGTGAGCGAAGGACCGGCCGACATGCTCACGCCGGAGCACGAGCAGGTGCACGAGAACGCGCACCTCAAGGGCTACGAGCTCATGCCCAGCGGCGACGTGGTCACCGGCCGGCAG
Organism: Candidatus Dormiibacterota bacterium; assembly: GCA_019245575.1. Classification (GTDB taxonomy): domain Bacteria; phylum Chloroflexota; class Dormibacteria; order Aeolococcales; family Aeolococcaceae; genus JAFARE01. The sequence goes on from JAFARE010000017.1 coordinate 15,641, forward strand.
TGGCTCCTCGTCAACGACGACATCCGCATCGGGCTGGTGGCGCCGGCGCAACAGCAGGAGGTGCTGTACGTCGACGGCTCCGCCGACGAGGTGCTCTTCGTGCACAGCGGCGCGGGCGTGCTGCGCACGCAGTTCGGTCGTCTCCCCTTTTCGCGGCACGACTATGTCGTCATCCCGCGCGGCACCGTCTACCGAATCGACCTGGAGCAGCCGACCGACACGCGCATCCTCTGCCTCGAGGTGACCGGATTCGTGGACGCGCCGGACCGATACCGCGCGCGCAACGGCCAGCTCACCGAGATCGCGCCGTACAGCGAGCGCGATTTCCGCGCACCAGAGGAGCTGGAGTCAGGCCAGGGCGGCGCCGAGGTCTGGCTCAAGCGCGCGAACCACGTGAGCCGCTACATGCTCGACCACCATCCGTGGGATGTGGTGGGTTGGGACGGGACCATCTATCCGGTCGCGTTCAACATCCACGACTTCGAGCCGCGCGCCGGACGCTTCCACGTGCCGCCGCCCATCCACCAGACGTTCCAGGCGCACAACCTCGTCATCTGCTCCTTCGTGCCGCGCAAGCTCGACTGGGACCCGGACGCGGTCATGCTCCCGTACCACCACAGCAACCTGGACTCCGATGAGGTCCTGTACTACGTCGACGGCAACTACGCAGCGCGTCGTGGCATCCGCCAGGGTTCGTTCACCCATCACGTCGGCGGTCTGCCCCACGGCCCCCAGCCAGGCGCGCTGGAAGCGTCCCTGGACAGACCGCGGGAGACCGATGAGCTCGCCGTGATGGTGGACACGTTTCGCCCGCTGCACCGCACGTCGATCGCGCGACAGATCTTCGACAAGGAATATCCGTTCAGCTGGCACACGGGTGGCGTGCGCGGCACGACGTCGATCGCGTGATCTCCCGCTGGTCGCGCGCGCAGCTGTCCGACGGCGGATGGGTGCGGCGCATGTTCATGGAGGGCCTGCGGCTGCGCGCCGAGCACGGCGACGACGCTGTCGTCGACCTCTCGCTGGGGCAGCCCCTCGAAGCCGACGAGCCCATCGCGGAAGCATTCCGCGCCGCCGCCGGTGATCGCTTCCACGGCCGCTTCGGGTACATGCCCAACCTCGGCTACATGGAGGTGCGCGAGCGCGCCGCGCTCGATGTCGGATTTCCCGGCGTGGACGCGTCCTGCGTCGCCATGACGTCGGGCGCCGCAGCGGCGATCACGGTGGCGATCCGCACGTTCGTCGACCCGGGGGACGAGGTCGTCGGCATTGCGCCGTTCTTCCCCGAGTTCCGCCTGTACTGCGAGACGGCGTCGGCGCGGTTCGTGCCCATCCCCACGCAGGCAGACCTGCGCCTCGACCTCGGCGCCATCTCCGCGGCGCTTTCTCCGCGCACCGCCGCGGTGCTGCTGAACTCACCGTGCAATCCCAGTGGACACGTGCTCGACGAGGACGAGCTGCGCGGGCTCGCCGGAATGCTGCAGCGGCACAGCGAGCGACACGGCCGCCGCGTGCTGCTCATCGTCGACGAGGTCTACCGGCGCATGGCGTATGCCCCGCACCGGCGCCTGGACCCGCTCAACTTCTACGAACACAGTGTGCTGGCGCGATCGTTCTCCAAGGACCTCGGCATCGCCGGCGAGCGCATCGGCTACCTCGTGCTGCATCCCTCGCTGGCGCTGCCGGAGACGCACCTCGGACTCGCCCAAGCGATGCGCGCGCTCGGGTTCGTCAACGCGCCGGCCACGGCGCAGCGCGCGCTGCTGCACCTGCAGTCGTGGGACATCAACCTCCAGCCGTATCAGGAGCGGCGCGACGTCGCATTCGATGCGGCGCGAGCCGCCGGGCTCGACGCCGCGGAACCGCAGGGTGGCATCTATCTCTGGTTTCGCAGCCCGTGGGACGACACGCTCGCATTCATCGACGAGCTGGCCAAGCGGCGCGTGCTCCTCACCCCGGGTGTGGCCTTTGGCGACCCCTCCCGCGTGCGCCTCTGTTTCAGCGCCCCCCGGGCCAAGCTCGCCGCGGCCTTCGACGCCGTGACCGAGCTCACGGGAGACGCCGTCTCCGCCTGAGCCCCAGGTCGCCGCGGCGCTCGGGCGGCGCAAGATTGACGCCCACGTCAACGTTTCTCGACGTGGCGACCTGGAAGGAGGCCCCCCATGCAGCTCAGCAGCGCCCTGTCGCGCCGCGCCCCCATGCGCTCAGCCCTCATTGCCATCGCGCTCAGCGCGACCGCCGTCTCCGCCCTCGTCGCCACACCGGCACGGGCCCAGGGGTGGACGCCTCCGCCGCCGACCTACCGCCTCAACGACACAGCAGCCGGGCGCGTCTTCAGCATCCTGCCGCCGGGTGAGCACGGCCTCGTCAACGCGGCCGACCTCGCCCTCTTCGAGGCGAACGGCACGCGGCCGGCGGGCAGCCAGGACCAGCTGGCGCCATACGAGAACCTCCCGTACGGGGCACAGGGCCTCACCGATGCACAGCTGTCCGCGTATTACAACGAGGAGTCGTTCGGCATCCCGCCGGGATTCATCACGCGGATGGAGACGCCGAGCGCCTCGGCCAATGTCGTGATCTATCGCGACACGCACGACGTGCCGCACATCTACGGAGCGACCAAGAACGACGTTGCGTTCGGCGCCGGCTACGCCGCGGGCGAGGACCGGCTGTTCGAGATGGATGTCCTCCGGCACTACGGCGCCGGCGACCTCTCGTCATTCCTGGGGCCGTCGTGCGCGGATGAGCAGATGGACCACGACTCGCTGCTGCTCGGCGGATACACAACTGCGCAGAAGCAGGCGCAGGTCGACGCGCTGCCGGCGCGCTACGGCGCGCCGGGAACGATGCTGCGGTCGATGGTGTACAGCTACGTGGCGGGACTCAACGCCTACGTCGCCGCGACGCAGACCAACCCGGCGCTCCTGCCCGCCGACTACGCCGCTGCGGTGGGGCCACCGCAGCCGTGGAGCGTGACCGACGTTATCGACATCGCCACGCTGGTGGGCGGCATCTTCGGCAAGGGGGGCGGCGCGGAGCTGGCCAATGCCGCGATGTACCAGTACCTGCAGGGGCAGTTCGGCGCGACGCAGGCAGCGATCATCTTCAACGATTTCAAGGAGCAGAACGACCCCAACGCGCCCACGACCGCCGCCGCCTCGTTTCCCTACGGGACGCCGGGCACGGTGAATCCGAGCACCACCGCGATGCCGGACAACGCGGCGGCGCCGCTCACCGGCGGCCCCACAGACACGACCTCAAACTGCAACCTCACATCGCCGTCGGTCCCGGCGCTGCAGGTCATCGCGTCGCTCGTGGCAACGCCGCATTCGATGAGCAATGCGCTCCTCGTCGATGCGAAGCACTCAGCCGACGGGCATCCGATCGCCGTGATGGGACCGCAGGTCGGCTACTACACGCCGCAGATCCTCATGGAGGAGGACCTGCACTCCACCGACGGCACCTACGACGCCGAGGGCACGAGCTTCCCCGGCACCAACTTCCTGGTGGAGCTGGGCCGCGGGCGCAACTTCGCCTGGTCGGCTACCTCCGCCGAGACCGACAACGTCGACCAGCGGCTGGAGATCATCTGCGACCCCGCGGGCGGCACGCCGGCGGCCAACGGCACGTACTACGTGCTCAAGGGTCAGTGCGTGCCGATGCAGCACCAGACCTTCAGCGAGACCTGCTTCCCCAAGCCGGGCGGGCAGGGCGCGCCCGTGATCATCAACCACGAGGTGTACTACACGAATGCGGCGGACCCTGTGCAGGGACCGGTGCAGGGATGGACGACGGCCGGCGGCAAGCCGGTGGCGGTGGTCAACCAGCGCAGCACCTACCAGCACGAGGTCGACTCCGGCATCGGATTCATGCGCTGGGCGATCCCCTCGTTGACCCACGACTCGTCGTCGTGGATGCAGGGAGCAGCCGCGATCCAGTACACGTTCAACTGGTTCTACATCGACGCCAAGAGCATCGCGTACTACGAGAGCGGCCTGCTCCCGATTCGCCCCACGAACGTCAATCCCAACCTGCCCACGTGGGGCGACGGACGGTCCGAGTGGCAGGGCTTCCTCAGCGTCAACGGCCACGTGCATCAGACCGGCTCGCCGAGCGGCTACATCACCAGCTGGAACAACCGTGGCGCGCCCAACTTCTCCGCCGCGGACGACAAGTTCTCGTGGGGACCGGTGCAGCGCGTGCAGTCGCTCAACCAGGAGATCCAGCACCAGCTCGCGCTCCACAACGGCAAGCTGACGCGGGCAAACCTCGTCACCGCGATGGAGACGGCCGCGTCCGTCGATCTCGAGGGACGGCAGGTCCTGCCGTTGCTGCTCTCCTACGTGGCGCACCGCAGCGAGCCTGCCGGCGTGCAGTCGCTGCTCGCCGTGCTGCAGCAGTGGGCCACGGCCGGAGGTCCGCGCATCAAGGCCTCGGCGGGCGACAGCCAGTACGCATATGCTGCCGCGGTGGCGATCATGGACCAGCTGTTCCCCGCGCTGAACCGCGCCTTTTTCGACTCGATCTATGCGAATGGTGGCGTGCACCAGGTGGACGGGCTGGACGCCGGGTACAACGCGGTGCCGATGGCGTTCGAGGGCACGCCGAACGGCGCCGGCTCGCACAACGGCTCGTCGTACCAGGACGGGTGGGACGGCTATGACTGGAAGGTGCTGCGCCAGCTGCAGGGAATGAGCGTCGCCGCGCCGTTCTCCAGCACGACCGTTGCCCACGTCTGCGGCGGTGCCGGCCTGGCCGGCTGCGGCGCCGCCGTCGACGGCGCCCTGCTCAGCACGTACAACGCGCTGGCATCGATCAATGGCAGCACGGCGGTGCAGGGCTGGAGCCAGGATGCGGCGACCAAGAGCGCCGGCCAGACCATGCCGCAGTACGACGACATCCAGTTCGCGGCTGTGGGCATCGTGGGCCAGCAGGCCATCGACTGGCAGAACCGGCCCACCTTCCAGCAGGTCGTCGAATTCCCTTCTTGATGCACCTCGCTTGCGCGGCGGGGGGTTGCCAGGCGTGTGTTAGCGTCGCCTCCGATGCGCTGCCAGGGGTGGCGCGATGAGCGGAGGTGCAGGCATGGCGGAAGCCAAAACCATCACGACGAACAAGCCGGGCTGGCTCGACCTCAGCAGCGCTGATGCCGCAGCCTCGCGCGAGTTCTACTCGAAGCTGTTCGGCTGGAGCGCCGAGGTCAGCGACGATCCCCAGTACGGCGGCTACGCCATGTTCAAGCTCGGCGGCAAAGAGGTCGGCGGCGTGGGCCCGCGCCAGAACGATCAGCAGCCGACGGCGTGGACTGTGTACGTGCTGGTCGAGAACGCGGACGCCACCGCGGAGAAGGCGCAGCAGGCTGGCGGTCAGGTCTTCGCGCCACCCTTCGACGTGGGCACGCAGGGCCGCATGGCGATCATTGCCGACCCCTCGGGCGCGGTCTTCGGCATCTGGCAGGCCGGCGAGCACTCCGGCTGGGAGATCGAGGGCGACACCGGCGCGGTGTGCTGGGTCGAGCTGACGTCTCGGAACCTCGACGCCGCCAAGCGCTTCTACACCGACGTGTTCGGCTGGACGGCGACCAAGTCGGAGATCGCGTCGGACATGGAGTACTGGACGTTCTCCCTCAGCGAGGGCCAGAGCTTCGCGGGCGGCCTGCAGGCTCCTGAGCAGATGCCCGCTGAGGTGCCGTCGTACTGGCAGCCGTACATCGCGGTGGACAACGCGGATGCGACCGCGGCGAAGGCGAAGGAGCTGGGCGCAACCGTCATGGTCGAGCCCGCCGACATCCCCAACACCGGCCGCTTCGCCGTCATCGGCGATCCGCTGGGCGGGGTGTTCGGCATCCTGCAGCCGCTTCCACGGCAGCCCGCGTAGCGCGCAATGAGATGCCGGAGCGTGCGGGTTCGCGTCGCGCGCTCCGGCCTCACTCGCATCTGTCGCGCAGCCACGCCGGCCAATGGCGGGAAGGGGGGGATTCGAACCCCCGGAGGAACTTGACATCCCTCACCCGCTTAGCAGGCGGGCGCCTTCAGCCTCTCAGCCACCTCCCCACGGGGACGCCTCAGTATAGGTAGCGTGGGCCCGGCGAAACCGCAATCGCACAGGAGGGCAGCGTGCGCTGGGTGACATATCGCAATGAGGGGTCGGCCGAGGATCGTGCCGGTCTCATCGTTGCGGGCAACATCCACGGGCTGCCGCCGCAGATGAGCCTGCTCGGCCTGCTGGGCGACGACGGGGAGCGGCTCGCGCGCGCCGGTGAGCGCGCGCAGAGTTCGCCGGAGGAGGTTCGGTCCTTCGACGACGTGACGCTGCGCGCGCCGATCCCCGTACCGCCCACGGTGCGCGACTTCTACGCATTCGAGGAACACGTGCGCACCGCGCGCAAGCGACGCGGCCTGGAGATGGATCCCGACTGGTACGAGCTGCCGGTCTTCTACTTCAGCAACCCGTACTGCGTCGTCGGACCCGACGTCGACGTGGCGATCGCGCCGGGTGCGACGGAGATGGACTACGAGCTGGAGGTCGCGGCGATCGTCGGCATGGGCGGCGCGGACCTGGATGCGAGCACCGCGGATGCGCACATCGCCGGCTTCTGCATCATGAATGACTGGAGCGCGCGCGACGTGCAGCGGCGCGAGATGAAGCTGAGCATGGGCCCGGTGAAGGGAAAGGACTTCGCCACCTCGCTGGGTCCGATGCTGGTCACGCCGGACGAGTTGCACATCAAGGCCGGCGGGCGCGCCTACGACCTGACCATGACCGCGACCGTCAACGGCAAGGAGTATTCGCGCGCGTCACTCGCGAGCATCCACTGGAGCTTCGGCGAGATGCTGGCCTACGCCTCGCGTGGTACGCGCGTGGAGCCGGGCGACGTCATCGGCTCGGGAACGTGCGGCACGGGGTGCATCCTCGAGCTGTCCCTGGTGCACGGCAGCGACGCGTACCCGTGGCTGCAGCCGGGCGATGTTGTGGAGCTGTCGGTGGAGCGGCTGGGCCGCCTGCGCAACCGGGTGGTTCCCGGCGCGCCGCTGCGCGCGCTGCGCTAGCTGTCAGGCGACGGCGAGCGCCTCGCCCGTCTCCGGGTCAAACAGGTGGATCCGGTTCGCCGGCGCTGTGAGAATCACGTTCGAGCCCACGCTCAGGCTGTCGTCGACGCGCACCAGCGCGACCATGTCCGACCCGGATGCCATGGCGTGGATGAGCTGGTCGTTGCCCAGGAACTCGATGACGTCCACCTTCGCAGCGGCGCGCAGCCCCGAGCCGTTGCGCTCCCCTATCTCCAGGTGCTCGGGGCGCACGCCGACCTCCACGGTTTTCAGCTGCCGCTGGCGCAGGAGGTCGGTCTGCTTGGGGTCGAGCAGCACCTCGCTGCCCTCGCTGGCAAGCCGCGGCGATCCGCCGTCGAGCGACACCTGGTGCGTGATGAAGTTCATCGACGGCGACCCGATGAAGCCGGCGACGAACCGGTTCTGCGGCGATTCGTACAGCTCGCGCGGCGTGCCCACCTGCTGCAGCACGCCCTCGCTCATGACGGCGATGCGGTCGCCCATCGTCATGGCCTCGACCTGGTCGTGTGTGACGTAGATCATGGTGGCGGTGAGGCGGTGATGCAGACGCGCGATCTCGGCGCGCGTCTGCACGCGCAGCTTGGCGTCGAGGTTGGACAGCGGCTCGTCCATGAGGAATGCGGCGGGCTCTCGCACGATTGCGCGGCCCAGCGCGACGCGCTGCCGCTGGCCGCCTGAGAGCTGTCCCGGCTTGCGCTTCAGGAAACGCTCGAGATCCAGGATGCGCGCGGCCTCGTGCACCGCCTTGTCGATGTCCTGCTTCGGCGCCTTGCGCAGCTGCAGGCCGAACGCCATGTTGTCGTACACGCTCATGTGCGGGTACAGCGCGTAGCTCTGGAACACCATGGCGATGTCGCGGTCGCGCGGCGAGAGGTGGTTCACGACTCGGTCGCCGATGCGCACCTCACCGCCGCTGATGTCCTCCAGACCGGCGATCATGCGCAGGGCGGTGGTCTTGCCGCAGCCCGACGGACCGACCAGACAGATGAACTCGCCGTCGGCGATGTCGAGGTTCAGCTTGTCGACCGCAAGCGTCCCTCCCTGGTATCGCTTGGTCAGGTCCTTGAGCACCACTCTCGCCATGCTTGCCGCCTCACTTGACCGCGCCGGCGAGAACGCCGCGCACGAAGTACCGCTGAAATGAGAAGAACACGATGAGCGGCACCACGATGGAGATGATGGCGCCGGTGGAGATCACCCAGTAGTTCGACGCCAGCTCGCGCACCTGGTCGAACAGGAAGACGGTGAGCGGCGCGTGCGGGCTGCCGCCGAGGAACACGAGCGCGACGAGCAGGTCGTTCCACACCCAGATGAACTGGAAGATCGCCAGCGATGCCGCCGCGGGCACCCCCAACGGCAGCACCACGCGGCGGAACAGCTTCCACTCCCCAGCGCCGTCGATGCGTCCCGCCTCGAGCAGGTCCATGGGGATGCCGGCGTAGAAGTTGCGCATCATGAAGATGCCGAACGGCAGCCCGAATGCGACGTGGAAGATGACCACACCGGGCACCGTCCCGAACGGGTTGTATCCGCTGATCGAGCCGAAGAACTTGTAGAGGCTGGCCACCGGGATGAGCGCCATCTGCAGGGGCACGACGAGCAGCGCGACGATCAGCAGGTACACCGCGGTGCGGCCGCGCCAGCGGCCGAAGACGAGCGAATAGGCGGCCAGGCTGGAGATGACCGTCACGAGGATGGTGGTGGGAATGGTGATCGCCGCCGACGTGATCAGCGAATCGAGGAGGCCGCCGGGTTTCAAGCCCTGCGAGAACAGCACCTGGTAGTTGTTGAGCGTCAGCTGCGACGGCGCGGTCAGCGCCGTCCACCACCCGGAGTGGGTGAACTCCGACTCGGGACGCAATGAGACGATGAGCAGGCCGATCGACGGCACCAGCCAGAAGATCGCCACCAGCAGCAGGACCAGGTTCAAGACCACGCGCGACGGCCGGGGAACCCAGCGGCGTCTGCGTTCGCGCTCCGCCGGCGCCGGACGTGCGACCGCTGGGGTGGCGACGCTCATCCCCGGATCCGCCTCAGGTTGAACAGCATCGCGGGGATGACGAGCACGAACAGGATGACGGCGATGGCGCTGGCCAGGCCCTGGTCACCGGTGCCCGTGAAGCCGAAGTTGTACATGTCCAACGCCAGCGTGCTGGCCGCGCCCTGAGAGCTGCCCGGCGGCATGTTCAGGATGATGTCGAAGATCTTCAGAACGTTGATGAGCATCGTCACGAACACCACGACCAGCACAGGGCTGAGCATCGGTACGGTGACGCGGCGCAGGGTCTGCCACTCGGTTGCGCCGTCGATGCGCGCCGCCTCCAGGACCTCGCGGTTGAGCGATGCAAGTCCGGCGCCGATCGCAACCATGGCGAAGCCGGCCCAGATCCACAGCATCGCGATGATCATCGCGATGTCGACCAGCGGGATGCTGAGAATGGCCTGCGCAGTCTTGTCCAGGCCGCTCGTCGGGGTGATCGACTGCGAGCCCAGGAAGAAGATGCCGGTGAAGCCGCTCTGGAAGTTCTTGGAGTCGAGGCTCACGCGATAGGTGCCGCCGCTCACGTTGTCGAAGCGGAACGTGCCGTTGCCCGCGCTCGTCGTGGTGGCCGCGCTGCTGCCGTCCGCGCGGATGAGCGAGAGTGTCACGCCGGGCAGCCCGTCCTCGTCGGCGAACACACCGCCCTTGGCGAGCGGATGCGACGGCGAGAAGTCGCGCCACACGAGACCCGTCACCGCACCTGACGCCGTCGAGGGAATCGCCGCGCGCTGCGCGCCCAGCATCGTGAGGATGTCGGGACTGACACCCGTGACGCCGAGCTGCACCGCTTGACCGGGGGAGACGGTGCCGGTGCTCAGCAGCGAGTTGTTCGGTCCCGCCTCCAAACCGGTGCGCGCCAGCGAGGCCACGGTGCGGCCGGAAGACAGCGCGCCGGCATACAGGCCCGGCGGGTTGAACACGTTGCTGACGGCCTGGATGGTCGCGTTGACCATGCCGACGTGGGGGTCGAGGTCGAACACCGCCCGCCAGATCAGCGCGGATGCGGTGAGGCTGAACACGATCGGCATGAACACGATCGTCTTGAACGCCGTGCTCCAGCGGATCCGCTCGGTGAGCACTGCGAACACGAGCCCGAGAAATGTGACCGTGAACGGGAACACGATCACCCAGATGACGTTGTTGCGCAGCGAGACGAGGATGTCGGAGGTGCTGAAGATCGTCTTGTAGTTGGCGCCGCCGATGAAGTTGGCGCCGCTCTGGTCGAAGAGGCTCCGCACCGCCGTCGCCGCCAGCGGGTACAGCACGATGAAACCCAGGAAGATCGCCGCAGGCACAAGGAACGCCAGCGAGCCGAGGTGGCCTCGCCACCTGCCGCCACCGGCGGGCCTGCCCAGAGCAGCGTCGGGTACACCTGCGGCGCTGGGCGCGCCGGCCGCCGGACTCGGCACGGCCACGGCGCGCAGCGTCTTGGCGCGGACTGCCATCCGGCCGCTGATCCTACTCACACCGGTGAGGGATGGAAATACCCCCTCCCGTGGGTGCATAGTGGACGGCCGTCAGTACGACCAGAAGCGGCGGGCGCGGTGCGTGAGTCCGTTCCGTCGCGCGCATGACAGCCATGGAGGACTGCGCATGAAACCGATCTCGCGGGCAAGCGCCGTGATGGCGGCTGCGGCGGCGGCGCTCGCCGCAGCGGCGTGCGGCAGCTCTTCATCCCCGTCCTCGTCGTCGAGCTCGTCCGGTGGCCAGATCGGCGGGTCGATCTCGGTCTGGGCCGAATGGACCGGCCAGGAGCAGCAGGACTTCCTCGCCGCGTTGCAGCCCTTCGAGACCCAGACGGGCATCACCGTCAACTACGCGGGCAAGGGCAACAACACCGACACCGCGCTCACCTCGGCGATCCAGGGCGGCGCGCCGCCCGACGTGGCGCTGGTGCCGGATCCGGGCACGCTGCAGACGCTCGCCAAACAGGGCTCCATCAAGGACCTGACCAGCGTCCTGGGCAGCCTGAGCGGCAACTACGGCAACGCCTGGAACCAGCTGGCGACGTACAACGGGAAGCTGTACGGCGTCTGGTTCAAGGGCGCGAACAAGAACACCATCTGGTACAACCCGGCGGAGTTCACGGCCGCGGGCATCTCGTCGCCGCCGACCACGTGGGAGCAGCTGCTGCAGGACGCGGGCCAGCTGCAGGCGGCAGGTGTGACGCCGTTCTCGCTGTGCACCGACATCGGCTGGCCGCTCGCCGACTTCTGGCAGAACGTCTACCTCAAGGTGGCGGGAGCAGACGACTACAACAAGCTCGCAACGCACGACCTGAAGTGGACGGATCAGACCGTGACGTCGGCGTTCCAGACACTCGGCCAGCTCTTCAGCCAGCCGTCGTACCTCGCGGGCGGTCTGCAGGGATCGCTGTCCAACCCGTACCCGCAGTGCGTGGACAAGGTGTTCCCCAAGACGGGTTCGCCCGCCGCGGCGATGGTGTTCGAGGGTGACTTCGTCGTGTCGGAGATCACCGGCAACTCGCAGAAGTACATGGGCGGCACCATGGGCGCCGGCGGCGCAGCGTGCACCACGGACCCGACGGCGACGCCGTGTTACGACTTCTTCAACTTCCCGGCTCCGTCCGCGGACAGTGCCAACAACAGCGCAATCCAGGGCGCCGGCGACGTGGCGCTGATGCTCAAGGACACGCCGCAGTCCGAGGCCTTGATCAAGTACCTGGCGGGGCCGGACGGCGCGTCGATCTGGGCGCACCTCGGCGGCTTCGCCTCGCCGAACAAGTCCGTCAACACGAGCTCGTACCCGGACTCGGTGACGAAGAGCGATGCGCAAGCACTGGTCGGCGCGGCGAGCTTCGTGTTCAGCCTGGACGACCTGCAGGGCAGCTGGGAACACATGATGTGGCAGGACCTGATCAACTTCCTGCAGAACCCCAGTGGCGTCTCCACCGTCGAAGCCACGATGGACCAGCAGGCAACCGCAGCGCTGGGTCACTGACGGCGTTCCTCGACCGTGATGCGGCGGTTGCGACGGCCGCGTCACGGTCACGCCTGCGTCATGCGGGCGCAGCGATGGCACACTGATGCGTGCGCGGAGGGATGCCGGAGTGGTTGATCGGAGCGGTCTTGAAAACCGCAAGCCCCGCCAAGGGCTCGGGGGTTCGAATCCCTCTCCCTCCGCAGCCGCCGGGCGATAGCGCGGAGAAGACGCATGTCTCGTGTTCGGGTCCACAACTTCTCGATCTCACTCGACGGATTCGGCACCGGTGATGTTCAGACCGCCGAGGCGCCGTTCGGGCACGCGGGCAGCCGGCTCCACGAATGGTTCTTTCCCACCCGCACCTTCCAGGGCATGGCTGAGAGCCAAGGCGACCTGGGTGGCAGCACCGGCGTCGACGATGCCTTCGCGCGCAACTGGGCCACGGGCATCGGCGCCGAAATCATGGGGCGTAACAAGTTCGGACCGCAGCGCGGACCGTGGGAGAACGACGAGTGGAAGGGCTGGTGGGGCGACGACCCGCCCTTTCACACGCCTGTGTACGTGCTCACACATCACCCCAGGGCATCAATCGAGATGCAGAGTGGGACGACGTTTCACTTCATCGACGCCACACCTGCGAAGGCGCTCGAGGTTGCCCGGGAGGGTGCCGGTGGCTTGGACGTTCGCATCGGCGGAGGCCCGTCGACGATCCGCCAATTTCTGCACGACGACCTGATCGACTACATGCACGTCGTCGTCGTCCCCATCGTCCTCGCGCGGGGCGAGCGCCTATGGGACGGGCTGGAGGGACTCGAACAGCGTTTCGACGTTGAATCGGTCAGCTCCCCGAGCGGCGTGACCCACCTCACCTTCGCCCGCCGCTAGACGCCGGCGCGACTCCCTAGGCCAGGCGTTCGATGCCTGCGACATGGTCGAAGGCCTGATCGAAGCTGAGGATCCGGGTTATCCCGTGTGCTTGCATCACCGCGGCATGAAGCGCATGGCGCGGGCCCAGCCGTTGATGCGTGCCGAGGATGTCCTTGGCGCGCATCACGTTGGTCTCCTCGATGGCGAGCACGTCATCGACCACCTCGCGCAGAACATCGAACGCTCGCTGGATCGCGTCGCGCCGCGCGATGGCTGTGTACCGATGCAGGATCTCTTGGAAGACCTCGGCGTCGGTGACCAGGCGCTGTCGCTCGGCGATGCAACGCTCGAGCCGTCTCAGAGCGTCCGCCTTGTGCGGGTGCGCTGCGCCGATCAAGTACATCGGCACATTGGAATCGACCAGGATCACGCGCTGCCGTCATTCACGTAGCCCCGCGCGATCTCGCGGTTCATCTCGTCGATGTCAGGGGCGGGGAACGCGTGCCGCGCAGCCGCGCGCACGGCGGCGAGCTTGTTCTCCGCGTCGCCGAGCGCCGTTCTGAGCTCGGCTGCCCTCAGTGCATCCCGGGCCCATGCCGAGAGGGTGAGACCGCTGGCGCGCGCTGCCGCCTCGAACCGCTCGAGCTGCGCGTCCCCGATCACGATCTGGAGGCGCTTACTCATGCGAGTAGTATACTGTACTACCATAGCGGGGCGTGGCCCGATCGACGCCTCCCCACGGATGACCCCAATCACAACCCGGCGTCTGCGCGCGCAGCGGCTCATCGGCGAACAGTTCGGAAGCGTCGCGGACGCCGTCAGCTGGTTCGGCGCGGTGCAGTCGCAGGATTACGGCGCGGCCAAATGGGCACTGGGACAGCGCATTGCCGGCGCCACCGAGTCGGAGATCGACAGCGCATTCGACGACGGCACCGTCCTGCGCACGCACGTGCTGCGCCCCACATGGCACTTCGTGCATCCGCGCGACATCCGCTGGATGCTTGCGCTGAGTGGGCCGCGCATCATGAACGGCATGCCGGGGCGTCATCGTCAGCTCGGCCTCGACACCGAGACCTTCTCGCGCGCCTTCGACGTGTTCGCTGCCGCACTGAGTGGCGGCCGGCATCGCACGCGCGCACAGCTCGCGGACGCGCTGCAGCAGGCCGGCATCGCGCCTGACGGCCAGCGCGCGCCGCACCTGCTCATGGCCGCCGAGCTCGAGGGCCTCGTGGTGTCCGGGCCGCGTCACGGCAAGCAGTTCACGTGGGCGCTGATGGACGAGCGGGTACCGGCGTCGCCGCCTCTCGAGCGCAGCGACGCGATCGGCGAGCTGGCCCGGCGCTATTTCATCTCGCACGGGCCTGCGCAGGTGCAGGACTTCGCGTGGTGGTCGGGCCTGTCGCCCGCCGATGCGCGAGCCGGTGTGTCCGCAGCCGGCCGGGTGCTCGAGCGCGTGACGCTCGGCGGCGTCGAGTACTGGCACGCCGCGGATGCCGAGCGACCGGCACGCCCCGGTGTCGTTGCGCACCTGCTGCCCAACTTCGACGAGTACACCGTGGCATACCGTGACCGCTCCGCTGTGCTCGACCCCGGCCGGCCGGTCGACCTCACGCTGCTCTCGTTCGGCAGCGTGCTGGCCAATGTCGTCGTGCTGAACGGCCGCCTGCTCGGCGCCTGGCGACGCGTCCCGGCACGCGACGGGGTGCTCGTCGAGGTCCGCTCCTTCGGCGGCGTCACGCCGCGCGTCAGGAGCGCGGTCGGCCAGGCCGCGCTGCGGTTGTCGCGCTTCGTGGCGCGCGACGTCGAGGTGCGCTGGGCTTAGGCCGGAGGCACCGGGCTCAACGCGTCAACGCGCCGCTTCAGCAGGCAGAACTCGTTGCCCTCGGCGTCCGCAAGCACCACCCAGGGCACATCTCCCTGCCCGATGTCGACACGGCGCGCGCCCAGGGCGAGCAGCCGCTCCAGCTCCTCGTCCTGGTCCGCGCCACTTGGGTTCACGTCGATGTGCACACGGTTCTTGACCGTTTTCGGCTCCGGCACGGGGATGAACACGAGCAACGGGGCGGGGGCCGTGGGCTCGCCGGTCGACGAGAGCCAGCAGAGACCGTCGTCGTCCTCCTTCAGCGGCCAGTCAAGCACCTGGGACCAGAACGCCGCCACGCGCTTCGCGTCGGCGCAGTCGAACACGATCTCACGCAGCACGCAGCCCATCAGTCGATCGCCGCTAGTGCGGATCGGACGGCGCGGCGGTACCCGCGTACCGAGCCGCGATCGGGACCTCCGGCTTCCCGTCGTCGAGCAGGCGCAGGAAGAGCGCTCGGTAATGTGTCATCGCCTGGCGCAGCTCCTCGGTGCTGGCCACACCCTGCTCGTTGCGCAGCGAGATGGCGTGCGCACCGCGATAGTCGGCGACCACGTCGCCATGGTCCACCGACACGTCGGCGGCGCGCTGCTCGAAGTCGGTCATGGGGTAGCCGCGATCGGTCATCACGCGGGTGACCAGCGCGTCCGCGTCCCGCACCGCTTGCGACGGCTCGTCCACGAAATCCGACTGCACCTTCTGCCAGGCGAGCTGATAGCGGCCCTGCGCCTCGGGGCTCAGCGCCTTGATCTTCAGCTCGCGGCGCCGCTCCATGCGCCCCCGCAGCTCCTTCTCGGCGGCGGTCCGGTCGCCGTGGTCGTCCACGGTGCGGTCGTACTCAGAGCCGAAGCGCCGCTTCAGCCCGGTCTCGCGGCGCCGGCTCGCCGTGAGGCCCAGAGCCAGGGCGACCAGGACCACCACCACGGCCACCCCGATGGCGATGTAGAGGATCTCGTGCTTGGACACTGCCGTTCCTCCCGATGCACGTCTCGTTCCAGAAGCCACTCTACTGTAACCGACGTTGACGCCAAGCGTTATACCGGCTATGGTGAGAAAGCCAACAGCCACAAGGGAGGCTTAGATCATGGGTCTTGGAGTGGGAATCTTCCTGGTCGCGATCGGCGCGATCCTCGCGTTCGCAGTGAACGTGAACACCGCCGGCACCGGGGTGAACCTCCACACGATTGGACTGATCCTTCTGGTGGTCGGCATCGTGGGTTGCCTGCTGTCGATGGTCTTCTGGTCGTCGTGGGCAGGCCCCGGCTACTGGAGCCGGCGCCGGGTCGGACCCGGCGGCACAACCAGCAGCACCACGACCATCGACCAGCCGTAACGGCAACCGGGACGTCAGAGGCGGGCGGCCGCGCATGCGGCCGTCCGCTTCGCCATGTCTGGTTCACGGCGTGGCTTGCGCGAACTGCTTCTGCTAAGGTTCGCCGCAATGCAGCGCACTGCTCGTCACTTCTACTTCTACTTCTACGCGGGGCCGGCCTTTGGGCTGCCCGCGCGGGTGACGACCTAGCGCGCAGTCCACACAGGGCCGGCCACATCATCTGATGGCCCGGCCCGGTGCCCTGCGGGACGGCCCATCACCCGCAGGAGGTCACCAGTCGTGGTCATCGAGTCGCTCGTCCCGAGCGCCCCTGCCCGGCCGGGTGCGCGCGCCGTCCGCATCGGCGACGCCGTCTTCGGAACGGACCGTGTCCCGGTCATCGCCGGTCCGTGCGCCGTCGAGCCGGGATATGTCGACCACGCGATGGTCACGGCCGAGGCCGGGGCGGCGGTGCTGCGCGGCTGCGTCTTCAAGCCGCGCACCAGCCCGCACACGTTCCAGGGCCTGGGCGAGAACGGGCTGATGCTGCTCGACGAGGCTCGCGGGCGGACCGGCGCGCCGGTGATCGCCGAGCCGCTCGAACCGTCGCACGTGGCAGCGCTGGCGGGCCACGCCGACGCGTTGCTGATCGGCGCGCGCTCGATGCACAACACCCCACTGCTGCGTGCCGCGGGACGCTCCGGCCTCCCGGTGGTGGTTAAGCGCGGGATGTCGGCGACGTACGACGAGTGGGTCGCCGCCGCCGACTACGTGCTCGCCGAGGGCAATGAGGCGGTGATGCTGTGCGAGCGCGGCATCCGGACCTTCGAGACGGCGACGCGCAACACGCTCGACCTCTCCGCGATCGTCGTGCTGCGTGAGCGAACCGGTCTACCCGTGATCGTCGACCCGAGCCACGCAGCGGGACGGGCCGCATGGGTGCCGGCGCTCGCAATCGCGGCCGTCGCCGCGGGCGCGGACGGCTTGTTGATCGAGTCGCATCCGCATCCCGAGCGCTCGATGTGCGACGCCGCTCAAGCGGTGACGCCGCTGCAGCTGCGCGAGATCGTTCGCGCCGTGGCGCGCCTCGGAGCGCTGGTCCGGCCTACGGATCCCGCCGACCTCGAGGATGCGCGGAACCAGCTCGACGCGGTGGACTCTGCGCTCGCCTGTCTGCTCGACCGCCGCGCACGACTCGTCGCGGCGGCAGCCCGTGTGAAGCAGCGCGACGGGCTCCCCGAGCGGGATCGCCGTCGCGAGCACGAGGTGGTCGCACGCGTGCAGCGCGAGGCTCCGGCCCTGGGCGATCCCGGCGCCGCGCGCGTGATGCGCACGGTGATCGACGCCTGCCTCGCGGCGCTCGACGGCGCTGGGGACACCGAAGGCACCCTGGCAGCGGCGAGCGCCACATGAGCGAAGTGCGGGAGCAGCACGACCTCTCGATTCCGCTGGTGAGCGGGTACGCCACGCTGCGACGTGCGGCCGGGATCCTGGCGGCGTACGGCGTCAACCTGGACGCCGTCTGTGTGGCGGGCGGTTCCGCCGATTGCCACTTGCTGGTGCGTGACGGTGACCAGGCTCGCGCGTTGCTCGAGCGGCACGGCATCACGGTGGCTGCGGTGCGCCGCGTTCACGCGCTGCGCGTCCCCAACCGGCCCGGCACGCTCGCGCGCGTCCTCGAGCTCCTCGTACCGGTGGAGGACTCGCTCGCGTTCATTTACCAGGCCACCGACCGGGGGCTCGTGCTCGGCGCCAATGATCCCGAGGCGCTCCTGCACGCCCTCGCGCCGATGCTGCGTGAGAGCGACGCCGCCTGACTCAGCTGACCGGCGGGCGCGTGATCGCGCCGAGGCTCGCTGGCGCGACTGAGGCGGCGTACTTGGCGAACACACCCGTGCGATAGCGGGGTCGCGGAGGCGCCCAGGCACGCAGGCGCGCGGCCATCTCAGCCTCTGTCAGCTCCACGTCGACGCGCCGGGCATTCACGTCGAGGTGCACGACGTCTCCGTCGCGCAGCGCTGCGAGCGGTCCGCCCAATGCCGCCTCCGGGCACACGTGCGCGCACATGAACCCGTGCGTGGCGCCGGAGAAGCGCCCGTCGGTGATCAGCGCAACCGTGTCGCCCAGGCCGGCGCCGACGAGCGCTCCTGTGACCGACAGCATCTCGCGCATGCCAGGACCGCCAACGGGCCCCTCGTAGCGGATGACGACGACGTCTTCGTCGCGGATGGCCCCCGCGCGCACCGCGGCAAATGCCGCCTCCTCACCGTCGAACACGCGCGCCGGGCCACGGTGCTCGCTGCGGTCGTTGCCCGCGAGCTTGACCACGCAACCGTCAGGCGCGAGGTTGCCGCGCAGCACCGCCACACCGCCATGAGCGCGCAGCGGCTCGCGGGTGGGCCGGATCACACGCTGACCGTCGCGCTCGTGCGCTGCCGCGGCGATGTCGGCGATGGTGCGGCCGTCGACGGTGCGCGCCTCGCCGTGGAGCAGCCCGAGCTCGAGGAGCCGCTGCATGAGCAGTGCATTGCCGCCGGCCACGAACATGTCGCTGGCCACGTGGCGTCCACCGGGGCGCAGGTCGGCGAGGATCGGCGTGCGCGCGCAGATGACGTCGAAGTCGTCGATGCCCAGGGGCTGCTCCGCCTCCGCTGCGATGGCGGGCAGATGCAGCACGGCGTTGGTGGACCCCCCGGTGGCGGCAAAGGATGTGACGGCGTTCTCCAGCGCCTGCCGCGTCACGATGCTTCGCGGCGTGATGCCCTCGCGCAGCAGCGCCACGGCGCGCGCTCCGGCTGCGCGCGCCGCCGCGTCCTTGGTTTCATGGAGGGCTGGGATCTCGTTCGCCCCGGCGGGGCTCAGCCCCAGGAACTCCAGCGCGCAGCTCATGGTGTTGGCCGTGAACTGGCCGCCGCACGCCCCGGCGCCGGGGCACGCGGCCGCCTCCACCGCCTGCAGCTCCGCTGCATCGATGCGGCCGGCGTTGTAAGCGCCCACCGCCTCGAAGACGTCCTGCACCGTGAGATCGCGTCCGTGCAGGTGGCCGGGCGCGATCGTGCCGCTGTACAGCACCAGACCGGGAATGTCGAGGCGGCACAGCGCCATTGCCGCTGCTGGAATGGTCTTGTCACAGCCCACGATCAGCACGAGGCCGTCGAAGCTGTGCCCACGTGCCACAAGTTCGATGGAGTCGGCGATGACCTCACGCGAGACCAAGGACGCCTTCATGCCCTCGGTCCCCATCGTCACGCCGTCGCTGATGGCGATGGTGTTGAACTCCATCGGCGTTCCACCGGCGTCGCGCACCCCCTGCTTCGCCTGTTCGGCGAGACGGCGGTGATTCCAGTTGCACGGCATGGTCTCGATCCAGCAGTGGCCCACGCCGATGAGCGGACGCGACAGGTCGTCCGTGCTGAATCCGATTGCGCGCAGCATCGCGCGCGCGGGCGCACGAGACGGGCCGGCGAGCATCTCGTCGCTGCGTCGCGCCGGCCGAGGCGAGCTCATGGCGCGCAAGCATATGCGCGCTGCGCCGCCGGGCCGCTGGTCGCCACTTGACGGCGGAGCGCGGCTCTGGGCGAGTACGATGCCGCGATTCGCGCCGAACCAGGGGTATTGGGCCGAGGTATGGCCCGTGAGGAGGATGCGGTGATGAGAAGACGGAAGCTCGTACTGGCAGCGGTCGGCGGCGTCGTCGTCGCGTTGGGCGCCGGGGTCCGGACGGCGCTGGCCGACGCGGGGCCAAACCCAAATCCAGGCTACGAGATCGAGGCGAAGCTCAACTACTGCGCGGACCGGGACGATCCCTGCACCACGCCGACCAGCCTTTCGAACCTGCGCTACGCCGAGGCGGACGTGTACAGCTTCAAGGCCAACGACGGCGACGCTCATCCGCAGGCGGTTGCCATCACGTGCACCGGCCCACACCACTTCGACACCACGGACGGCACGGTGCACGCGCTGGTGATGCACGTCTTCGCCGGCCCGACGATGTTCGGCTTCGACGGCGGCTGGATCAAGGGCCACGCTTCTGTGAGCGACGCAGCCGAGTCGAGCCATGACGCGGTGGGACGCGTCGA
>JAFARE010000040.1 GCA_019245575.1 Candidatus Dormiibacterota bacterium
CATTGCCTGGCACCGAGGCCACGATTGACGCGGACCTCGTGCTGCTCGCCATCGGCTTCGACGGACCCGAGCCGGGTCTCCTGGACGCGTTCGGCCTGCACCGCGACGGCCGGGGCAACGTCCGCGTGAACGAGGACCTCTCGACGAGCGTGGATGGCGTCTTCGCCGCGGGTGATGCCGTACGCGGCGCGTCACTCATCGTGTGGGCGATCGCCGACGGCCGAGCCGCGGCGCGCACGTGCGACCGCCACCTCATGGGAGCGACACTGCTTCCCTGACGAGCCTGACGAGAGCAACGCCGACGCGGTCCTTCCTCGACCATCCCGGTCCGATTCCGTTCGCCCACCGAGGTGGGTCGGACGAGGCGCCGGAGAACACACTGCCCGCGTTCGAAGCCGCGGTCGCGCTGGGCTATCGATACCTCGAGACCGACGTGCACCTCACAGCGGATGGCGCGCTGGTCGCATTCCATGACGAGACGCTGGACCGCGTCACGGACAGCCGCGGGCACATCGCCAATCTCTCGCTGGACCGCATCCGCGAGGCGGACGCCGGATACTGGTTCACGCCCGACTTCGGCGAGACATATCCGTTTCGCGGCCAGGGCGTGGTGGTACCGATGCTGGAGGAGATCCTCATGCGTTGGCCCGATGTTCGAGTCAACATCGAGCCAAAGAGCGACGTCGCGGTGGGGCCGCTGATGGCTCTCCTCCACCGCCTGGATGTGCTCGACCGTGTGTGCATCGGCTCGTTCTCCGACCGCCGGCTCTTGCGCGCGCGCGCACTGGCGAAAGGGAAGGTCTGCACCTCGATGGGACGCAACGCGGTGGCGATGGGTTGGGTGCTCGCCCGCTTCGGACGCCTCCCACGCATGGACGCCGACTGTGTGCAGATGCCCCTGCAGTGGCGCGATCTCCGCGTCGTGACAGAGTCGTTCATACGAGCCGCGCACCGGTCCGGACTTCCCGTGCACGTGTGGACCGTCAACCGTGAGGACGAGATGCGGGAGCTGCTCGACCTCGGCGTCGACGGCATCATGACGGACAGGCCGCGGATGCTCCGCGACGTGCTCAGTCAGCGCGGGCAGTGGCGCGGTGCTGCAGAGTGAGCCGCCGCCACGGTTTCATAATGGCCGGTGATCCGACGGCGCTGGAGGGCTGCGAGTGAATGCGATCGACCTGAACACCGTGGTGCGCGGCGAGCCCGAGCTGGCCGCTTCTCCCGAATGGCGAGAGCGCCTGCGTTACGAGATGGGGCATGGCGCGGGCCTCACCGACGCGGAGGCGGATGAGGTCGCCGAGTCGGTGCAGCAGGCGGATGTCGTGACGTACGCAGCCGCGCTGCTGCAGCCCTGCGTCAACCACATCCGGATGCACATCGGGGAATTGGAAACGCTGGTGCGCGTCGATGCGCCGCTGCAAGGGGTTCCCGCCTGAGCATGCTTCCCTCGGACGGCGGCGCGCGCCACATTCCCGAGCCCAACGGGCACGACTGGTACACACCGGACGAGCACCTGCGCTGGCTCACGCATCGCGCCGTCGGCGACGGCGACTGGGCGGTGGCGGAATCCGTCCTGCGCGAGCTGGGCGAACTCGTGCCGGCGCGCGTCGAACCGCTGGCGCGCACGGCTGATCGCAACCCGCCGGTGCTGCGTCAGTACAACGCGCGCGGCGAACGCATCGACGAGATCGAGTTCCATCCGTCGTACCGTGAGCTGGAACGGCTGGTGCTCGGCTTCGGCGCGGTGCGCGCAGCGTATGGCTCAGGCTGGCGGGGGTTCCCCGCCCGTGCGCCGCGCGCGCTCGTGACGGCGATGCTCTACATGTTTCTGCAGGCTGACCAGGCCATCACCGGGTGCCCCATCGGGATGATGGACGCGATGGCGCGCTGCCTGGAGCGCAACGACCCGGACCTCGCTGCGCGCTTCATCCCACGCATCGCCGACGACAGCGGCAATCACATGACGGCCGCGATGTTCCTCACCGAGAAGGCCGGTGGGTCGGATGTGGGCGCCAACGAGACGGTCGCGGTGCCCGCCGGTGACGGCACCTGGCGGCTGAACGGTGAGAAGTGGTTCTGCAGCTGCGCGCATTCGGACCTGATCCTGGTGCTGGCGCGGCCCGAGGGAGCGCCGCCGGGCCCGCGAGGCCTCGGCCTGTTCCTGATGCCGCGGTACCTCGAGGACGGCACGCGCAACACGTATCTGATCCACCGCCTCAAGGAGAAGTTCGGCACGCGGGCCATGCCCTCCGCCGAGGTTGGCTTGCGCAATGCATTCGCATGGCAGGTCGGGAGCGTCGACCGCGGGCTGCCGCAGATGATGGACATGGTCAACCTGACGCGCGTGGGCATCGCCACGGCCACCGCCGGCGCGATGCGGCGCAATGCCTTCGAGGCATTGACGCACGCGCGCGGGCGCTCGACATTCGGCACGCAGCTGGACGCGCACCCGCTGATGCGCGACCAGTTGATGGAGCTCGTCGTCGACTCGGTTGCAGGACTGTCGGCGGCGATGGGGATCGCGCAGACACTGGATCGAGCAGACGCCGGCGATCGTGAATCGCTGGCCGCGCTTCGGCTGCTGACACCGCTCTTCAAGATGCACGGCACCGAACGGGCGCGGATCAGTGCGACCGAGGCCATGGAGGTGCGCGGCGGCAACGGCTTCATCGAGGACTGGCCGGAGCCGCGGATCCTGCGCGACGTGTACGTGCATGCCATCTGGGAGGGTTCGGGCAACGTGATCGCCCTGGACGTGCTGCGCGCCATTGAGCAGGGAGCGCTGCCTGGGTACATCGGCGACACCGAGCGGTTCGCCGAAGCCGCCGCAGGGACAGGGCCGGCAGCGCCATTGAGCCGGGTCGTGCTCGACGGTCTGCGCCGAGTCGAGGCCGACGTCGCCGCGCTCGCCGGGAGTGACAGCGCCGCTCGGCAACTGCCGGTGCGCCGGCTGGCGCGGCGCATGGCGATCCTGGCGATCGGCGCGCGCCTCGTCGAACAGGGAAACGCCTACGCGGAGCACACGGGCAGCGGGCGCCTCGCCTGGCTGGCGGCGCGGTTTCTCGCGCGTCTTGGCGGCGAGCCCGCGGTGGCCGCGCTCGCCGATGACGCGTCGTGGCTCGCACACGCCGATGCCCTGCTGCACGGCGGTCACGTCCCGCCGGCGGCGGCTCGCGCTGCCGCGGAGGCTGTGGCGGCTCACATGGCTGTCGGTTCGACCGCGTGACGATGATCCGTCATGGCTGAGGCGCACGAGCGGGTCGGACGCGTGCTGCGCTTTCTCTCATCCGGCGGCATGGCAGACGAGGACCCCGATGTCGTCGCCGAGCTGTTGCAGAGCGCGCACCGGCTGGCCGAACTTATCCTCAACGACTCCCACGCATCACCCGAGGCTCAACACGCCGCACGAGAGTTCATGGCGCGTCTGGAGTCGGACACGTTCGATCGCCACTGACGCGGACGCCGTGGTCCGCCGTCCCGTCCGTCCCTACGCCGCGGCTCCGTCGGGTGCCCGCGCCGTCGGGCGGCGCTCGGGCAGCGGCGGGATGCGCACGATGGTGCCGTCGCTGTGCCGCGCGAGTTGCCAGCCGCCCTCATGCACCATCCAGTGGTGGCGATGGCAGATGAGCACCAGATTGTCCAATTCAGTCTTCCCACCACGGGCCCAGTGCACCATGTGATGAGCCGACGTCCACGCCGCCGGACGCTCGCACCCGGGCCACACGCAGCCTCGATCGCGCGCCAGCAGCGCGCGACGCGTCGCTGAAGCGGGTAGCCGGCGCTCGCGACTCACGTCGAGTGGCGCCGACCGCGCATCCAGCAGCACGCGGGTGACTCCGGCGTCGCACGCCAGCCGCTGCACGGTGGCCGCGGGGACGGGTCCCGCGTGCTCCAGCTCGCCGGCCGGCGAGCCGGCCGCACCCGAGAGCGTCTCGGCGGTTGCCGTGACCTGCAGGTGCGTGCGCACATTCCGGGTCGCCGGTACCGCACCTGAGTCCAGCGCGTGGCTCGACAGCTCCACCAACGCGTCGGCCAGACGCCTGCCCCGGCTGCGGGTGTCCTCGGCGCCGGCGAAGCGCGCCAAGGGCTCGAGCGCCGTGCGCAGCGTCGCGCCTCCTACGGAATCAAGGAATCCGCGGAGGAACATCGCGCCATCCTCGCCGGTGCGCAGCTCCAGGTACCGCGCCTCCACGACATCGACGTGCTCCGCGAGCGCCGCCTGGGCATCGGCAGCGTGGCGCGCGTGTGCGCAGTCGTGCCGGAACCGGCCCACGCTGTGCGCGAGCGCCTGCGCGAGGAGTGGTCTCTCGTCGAACGGTTCTGCGGACGGGGACGACGTGAGGGCGCGCGCAGTGCGAGCCAGCAGCGTGAAGTGGCCGAAACCGATCCGGCCCGCCTCGAGCGCCTGCTCGCCCTGCGGCAGGGCGCGTACCTGCTCGCCGGCGCAGATGGCCGCATCCGCAGCCGAGCCCGACATCCGGCACTCATGCCGGATCCAGTCCTGCGGCGTGGCTGAGCCCTCGCGCTCGGCCTGATCCGTCGCCGCATACGCCGCGGCTCGGCGGGAGAAATCAAGCTCGAGGACGTCGATGAGATGGCGCAGCTCCCGGAGGTCCTCCCCCACCTCCACCGGGTGCCGTTCCGCGCGCCGTGCGCACGCGAAGGATTCCACGGCGCGGCGGAGCTCGACGATCTCCGCCGCTTCGCGCAGCGGCTGCAGCGATCCATTGATCCATGCGTACTGCGGCACCAAATCGCTCATGCAGACGATGGTATCGAACATGCGTTTGCCCCACGCGGACAGTCCCGCGGACAATGCCCAGCGTGCAATCGCACCCCAGGCAATCGCGCAACGCCGCCGGCACAATGCACCCGCGCAAAACGAATGTAAAGCGGAAACAACGCCTGTTCACAAACACCTCGAACCACGCACATACGAATCGAAGCGTGCGGCGTGGTCTTGTCTGAGCATTCTCGACCGCGGCGTAACAGATGATGACGAAGCCTCAGCATTCGGTCCGATGACGCGCGCGCGGTATGCTCTCGGCGGAGAAGGTGGGGCCTGTGAAATTCGGTCGTTTCCGTGCGTCCGTGCTCGGCTGTCTGGTCCTGGCCGCGATCACGCCCGCTATCGCGGCGGGTGCATCGCCCACGCCCAGTCCGTCGCCGAGCCCGAGCCCCTCGACAACCAACCCGGCCGTGCTCGCACTGCAGGCGCAGGCGTCGTCGCTCGAGCAGCGCATCATGGCGCTGCAGCTGCAGAGCGCACCGCTCCAGTTCGACGCGGTGCAGGCACAGCAGCAGGCCGCGACCGCCCAGGCGCAGCTGGCACAGGATCAGATGGCGCTGGCCAACGCCAACGTGGCGCTGGCGCACACCGCGTCCGCGCTCGCCGGGGTACAGGCGACGCTGGCCACCGACCGCAGGCGCCTCGGCGCGCTCATCGTCGCCACCTATGAGACGAATGCGAACAGCACCGCGCTGAAGGCGCTGCTCGACAGCAAAGACCTCGCCCAGACGCTCGACACCATCGTCAGCTACTCGCAGATGACCGACGACCTGACGTCGCTGGTGTACAGCGTGCGCGCCGCGAACGACGAGCTGACCTCCCTGCGCGCCGATCAGACGGCGGAGCAGCAGCAGGCCCAGCAGCAGGTGGCCGCGGTTGAGGCGGAGCAGGCACAGGCGATGCAGGACCAGGCCCGCTACCAGAAGGAGGCGACGCAGCTCACCGGTCCCGCCGCGACGCTGACCCAGCAGTTGCAGGGCGTGCTCGCACAGCTGGCGGCGACCTCAGGCCAGCAGGCGGCAAGCGTCAGCATCAGCGGTGGCAGCGCCGCTTCAGTCGGCGGCGCCATAGCGCCCTTCGGGTTCGGCCCCCGCGTGGACGACTTCCCGTGGGGCCAGTGCACGTGGTATGTCGCCTCGCTGCGCGACGTCACGTGGGGCGGCGATGCGTGGCAGTGGATCACGACGGCAGCGGCCCAGGGCAAGCCGGAAAGCATGACGCCGAAGGCCGGGGCGATCGTCGTGTTCGCGCCAGGCAACGGCGCGAGCAGCGTCGGGCATGTCGCCTACGTTGAGACGGCCGTGAGCCCGACCAGCTTCATCGTCGACGAGGCCAACGTCTACGGACTGGGTGTCGTCGACAAGCGGCTCGTGCCCTCCCTGCTCGGTGTCGAGGGCTTCATCTACTAGCTAGCGTCTCGGCTCGTAGCGCAGCACGACCGCGCCGGAGCCGAATTCCTGCCGGCTCACGAGCTTCAGCTCGATGCGGTGAGAGATGCCGGCGAACAGCGTCGGCCCATGGCCCGCCACCAGTGGCTGAACGACGAACTCGTACTCGTCGATCAAACCACGGTCCGCCAATGCCAGCGGGAGCGTCACGCCCCCCAGGAGCAGGCCCTTGCCGGGCTGTTGCTTGAGCTGCCGAACCGCATCCGCGAGATCGCCACGCACCAGCTCGGCGTTCCAATCCACCGACTCCAGCGTGCTCGACACGACGTACTTCTTCGCCGCGTCGATGGTGCGGGCGAACGGCTCCATCCAGGGCTCCATCCGTTCGGGCAGCGCACCGCCCTCCGCCGGCAGATGCCATGCGGCTTCCATCATCTCGTAGGTGACGCGGCCGAAGAGGAGTGCATCCGCTCGATCCAGGTTCTCCACGGCGTGCTGGTGCAGCTCTTCGTCCGCAATCCCTTCACGGTGATCGCAGCACCCGTCCAATGTCACGTTGATGGAATATCGTAGTGGTCGCACGGCGTAAGGGTACTGGCATGACATCGGCTCGCGAATCTCGCACGCTCAGCGCACACCGGCGCGAATCCAGCGAACCAATCCCGTGCGCGCAGTGCACACCGGCGCTAATCCCGTGCGCGCAGCGCACAGCGGCGCGCGTCAGCGGGCCGAGGATGAGGGTGAGGATCGTGCGGCTCTGCCGCCGATCCGAGGGAGAAGGATCTGCCTTCTCCCTGTATATGGAACGGGGTCCCCGAGCGATCGACCAGTTGCGCACCCCAATGATTCGAGTACTCGGGAGATCGGTTGGGGTGGCCAGTGGGATTCGAACCCACGACCTCCAGGGCCACAACCTGGCACTCTAACCAGCTGAGCTATGGCCACCACGCGCCGCTGGAGCGGGCCTGGCGATTATATGTGGCGAGCGCGGATGCACCTCCGCGAGCGGAAGCCCTGGGTACACTCAGCCACGCACGCCCCCGTAGCTCAGTGGATAGAGCATCCGCCTTCTAAGCGGTCGGTCGTGGGTTCGATTCCTACCGGGGGCGCAGCCGCCGCGTGAACCCGTAGCATCGCTGTGATGGCAGACGCGCCCAGCACACGCCTCTATCTCGTCCGCCACTGCGACGTGCGCAATGCCGACGGCGTGCTCTACGGCCACCTCGACGATTTCCCCCTCAGTGACAAGGGCGTGCAGCAAGCACACGCCATCGGCCGTCATCTGGCTGAGAGCGGCGTGCGCCGCATCATCACGAGCCCGCTGGAACGCGCGCGTCAGACAGCCGACATCGTGGCCTCACATCTCGAGGGCGCACGCGTCGACGTGAGCGACGACCTCATCGAGGCACGATTCGGCCGGTACCTGCAGGGGGTTCGCCCGCGCGACGTGCCCTGGCGCCGGCCGCTGTGGTTCATCCACATGGCCTGGCCGGGGCTGCTGCCCATCGACGAATCGGTGAGCCAGATGGCCGCGCGCATCCGCCGCCAGCTCGTGCGCCTGCTCCGCGAGCAACCGGGCGAGCCGGGCATGTGCATCAGCCACGGCGACCCGATCCAGGCGTTCTGGGTCGAGTCGACGGGCCGGCGCGCGTACGCGCTGCACCGACTGCAGTGCGCCAAGGGAGGGATGCTCGAGCTCGACTACGAGGGCACGCGCCTCGCCACCCTGGCGTACCGCTCACCCCAGACCATCGCCGCCCCCGACGCCGTATCGACGGCTGCGGCCGCCGGGCACGGCTGAAAACGCGGAATCACACGCCCGCCGGCTCGCGCTCCTCGTCCGCTGTATCCGGTTCGACTGCGGCTGGCTCACCGCTCACGCTGGACGTCCACCGCGCATCGAGCTGCAGCGGCACACGCCGGCGCGAGCGAGCGCGCCGCTCCAGCAGCGGGCGGAGGTACAGCTTGGCCAGCAGCCCCGCCATCATCGTGAAGAACGTCGTGTACACCAGCAGCACGCCGCTGTCCTTGTTGACCTGGAACAGCGAGTACTGGTGCAGCGCCTTGAACGTCACGCTGAACTGCACCGCCTGGCCGCCCTTGCCAGGGAGGTTCAGCGGCACGGTCTGCCCCAAGCTCAGCGCGATGGTGTGCCCGTCGCTGTAGTACGGCTGCATCCCGCTGGTGTCCAGCGAATTGACGTCCTGCGGCGTGCCGCTGTTCAGTCCGAGGTCGCCGACGAACAGCTGCGTCTCGATGACGGGATTGCGCGGCGTCGGGCCTCCCGGGCCGTATGCGATCTGTGAGGTGTCGATCGACCCGTCGGGGTTGAGCACGGGAATCACCGTCGCATCCGGGTACAGCGCCAGCTTGGCGCCGAGCTGCAGCGCCTGGTGAAAGCCGGGCACGGTGTACCCGAAGTCCGGCACCTTGAGCACACCGTCGCCCACGCCCTTGTCGCCGAGCCGCTGCGTGTCGTCGCTCATCAGCACCGGGCCGTCGAACACGGTCTGCCCAGCGGGGTTGCGCACCACCAGCTCCGGCGCCCAGCCGTAGTCCTGCAGGTACACATTGATGCCGTCGTAGCCGAGGAAGTCGTTCACGCGCACGTCCTTCGTCAGCACCGGATGCCCGCCGTCGTACAGCGTCACGTTGCTCACGTAGTCGCTGGCCTCGCCGCTCGGCGCGTACGTCGCCGTGAACTTGTTGAGGTGCACTGTGAAGCCGGCGTGCTGGCCGTTGAACAGCAGCCCCTCGTTGATCTGATCGTAGGCCGCGCGTGTGTCTGTGAAGCTGCCCCCCTCGGGAACGCGCACCAGTCCCTGGTACCCCGTGGCCTTGCCCCACACCACCGCCACCAGCAGCAGCAGGAATGACGCGTGGAAGAACCACGAGCCCCATTCGCCCCAGTACTGCGGCGTGCGCGGATAGCGGCGGAACGTGCGCGCCGCCAGCGCACGGCCGCGGCGCACCACGCAGGCCACCAGCGCGATGTACAGGCTGCCCAGCAGCACGTAGAACACGGGCGATACGAAAACGTCGGTGAGCGGAAGCCCGAGATGTCCGAAGAGGCCGGTGATGTTGGGATGGTCGGTGAGGAACTGCTGGACCTTCGCCGGGTCGGATGTGTCCTGCTGCGGCACGAACGACCCCACGGCGACGATGAGCACGACGCCGATGAGAAAGAAGATCGCCGTGCGCATCCGCGTGTACTCGCGCCAGAAGCGCCAGAGCCGCGGCCGCAATCCGGCGCGCGCGATCATGTGCCGGGCTGGAGCAGCCCCTGGGGATCGAACGCCGCCGCGACGAGCGCGTGCGCAGCTTCCGGCGCCGGCCCGGGCGGCGGCGACACCGGCGTGCGCGCGCTCTCCGGCTCGAGGCGGAACGTGACCGCCGTGATCAGCGCAAGCCGCCCCATGCTGCCGAGCAGCAGCGCCGGCAGGTCATACCCGACGACGTCCTTGAGCACACCGCCGCCGAAGCGCACCTGCTCGCCGCCGGGCAGCACGGCCTCGACGCCGCACAGCGCGCGGCGGGGCACCTCGCCGCGCGCGATCAGCGAGCCCACATGCTGTGCCCGCGCGGTGCCCAGCCCGACGACGGCGAGCCGAGCCTGCTGCGCGGCGCGCCGCACCTCGTCGACGGTCGCCCCGGCCTCGGCCCGGAGCGTCAGTTGCGCCGGCGCGGCCGACACCGCCTTCATGCGCTTGAGGCTGAGCACCACACCGCCGTCCGCCTTCTCGCCCGCGTCGGCGCCACTGCTCACGCGGATGCGCGTTCCCGTCTCGTCGCACACGCGCACGGCGGCGGCAAGTCCGTCGACGGTCGCGGGGATGACGACGTCGCCGCTCGACGCCACGGCGCCGCGTCCCGCCGCCTCGTTCAACCGCGCGCGCAGCGTGCTGTCCATCAGCTCACCCTGAGCTGCTCGCAATGGCGGGCAGGAGACCGCTCTGCGCAGCCGAGGCCGCGTTGTACAGGAGGAACACGAAGATGCCGAGCACGAGCGTGCCGGCGGTGGTGGCGGCGAGCACGATGCCCGCGGACAGCGAGGTGCGCGACCACGCGTACTCGCGCTCGTCCTCCGCCGGGCGCTGGTACATCAACAGCGCAACGCGCAGGTAGTAGAAGACGGACACGGCGCTGGTGACGATGCCCCAGATGGCCAGCGGAGTGAGGCCCGTCTTGATCGCCGCGGCGAACACGAAGAACTTGCCGAAGAACCCCGCGGTGGGCGGGAAGCCGCCCAGGGACAGCAGGAACAGCCCCATCGCCGCGGCCACGTAGGGGCGGCGGAATGCCAGCCCGCGCAGCCCGCTGTAGCTGTCCAGGTCCTCGCCGCGGCCCGCCATCACGGTGATGACGGCGAAGGCGCCGATGTTCGTCACAGCGTAGGCGGCCAGGTAGTAGAGGACGCCGATCGTCCCCAATGCCACGCGCGGGTCGACGGCGACGCCGATGAGGATGTAGCCGGCCTGCGCGATGCCGGAATAGGCGAGCATGCGTTTCAGGCTCGTCTGGGTGAGCGCGGCGATGTTGCCCACCAGCATCGACAGGATCGCCACCAGCGACACGATCACCTGCCAGTGCGTGTACACGTAGGGGAACGTGTAGGTGAACACACGCACCAACGCCGCGAAGGCCGCGACCTTGGTGGTCACGCTCATGAACGTCGTCACCGACGTGGGCGCGCCCTGGTACACATCGGGCGTCCACGTGTGAAACGGCACCGCGCTCACCTTGAACGCAAAGCCGATGAACACGAGGATCACGCCCACCAGCACGAGCGGATCGACGCTCGACGTCTGCGCCGCGCGCAGCGCCAGCCCGATCTGCGCCAGCTGCGTGTGCCCGGTCTCGCCATACACCAGCGCCATGCCGTAGAGCAGGAAGCCCGAGGCGAAGCCGCCCAGCAGCAGATATTTCAGGGCCGCCTCCTGGGAGCGCTCGTCGCCCCGGGAGAACCCGCTCAGCACATACAGCGAGATGGACAGCAGCTCGATGCCCAGGAAGATGACCATCAGGTTCATCGCCCCGGCCAGGATCATCATCCCGGTCGTCGAAGCCAGAATCAGCGCGTAGTACTCGCCGTGGTGGATGCCGCGCCGGTTGAGGTACTGCGGGCTGATGATCACCACCAGCGCGGAGCTGACCAGCAGGATCGCGTTGACGAACATGCTGTAGCGGTCGTATGCGAATGCGCCGAAGTACAGCGTGCGCCCCGAGCCCGAGTCGAACCAGCCCCACATCGAGGCGCCGAACGCCGCCGCGAGCGAGATGAACGCCACCACCGCGAGCCAGGACCGGCGTGTCGACGGCAGGAACGCATCCAGCGCCATGAGCAGGACGAACGCGGCGCCGAGGATCAGCTCCGGCAGCAGGCCGAGCAGGTCGCGCCCGGTGGGCGTGACCAGGGCGGGAATCGTGGCGGCCTGCGCGAGCATCACTGGGGCGCCTGCGGCGTGCCCGCCGACGGAGCCGATGACGACGGGTTCGGATTCGCGCCGGTGGCGATGCTCACGTACTGCGCAACCGATGGGTTGGCAAGGTCGCCCACCGGCCGCGGATAGACACCGAGGAACACCATGAGCGCCACAAGCGGCGACAGCAGCAGCGCCTCGCCGAGGCGGATGTCACGCACGCGCTCCAGCACCGGCTTGATCGGATCGTGCATCAGCCCCTGGTGCAGACGGAGCATGTACCAGCACGCCAGGATCACTCCCCCACCGGCCAGCACCGCGTAGATCCAGTTGAGCTGGAACGCCCCCAGCATGATCGTGAACTCGCCCACGAAGCTGTTCATCCCGGGCATGCCCAGGCCCGCCAGCGTGGCCACGAGAAACAGGAAGTAGAGCCAGGGCATTCGCTTCTCCAGGCCGGAGAGCTCGTGCAGCTCGCGCGTGCCGGTGCGCGCCTCGATCATGCCGACGATGAGGAACAGCGCGGCGATGATGATGCCGTGGTTGATGATCTGGATGATCGCGCCGTTGACGCCGTTCTGCGTCAGGGAGAAGATGCCCAGCGCGATGAAGCCCAGGTGGCTGATGCTCGCGTACGCGACGATGCGCTTGATGTCGCGTTCACTCAGGGCCATCAGCGCGCCGTAGATGATGCTGAGCACCGCCAGCGCCGCGAGCACCCACTTGAAGTAGCCGATCGGCTGCGGGAACAGCGTCAGGCCGTAGCGGATGAATCCGTACGCGCCAAGCTTGCTGACGATGCCGGCGAAGAACACGAGCACGAACGGCGGGCTCGATTCATACAGACCGGGCAGCCACGTGTGGAAAGGGACGATCGGGATCTTGATCGCGAACGCCAGCGCGAAGCCGATGAACACAAGCTGCTGCGGCGTGAACGTCGAGATCTTGACGCCCGGGATCACTAGCGCCGCCTGCGAGGCGGAGGGGTGGTTGATCAGAAACGCGAGGTCGAACGACGAGGTCTCGCCGGTGCCGAGATGGGCGTTGAAGTACAGCCAGATGATGGATGCGAGCATCAGCAGGCTGCCGGCGACGGTGTAGATCACGAACTTCAGCGTGTTGCGGCCGCGGTTCTCATCCCCGAAGTTGCTCAGCAGGAAGTACAGCGGGATCAGCATCCCCTCCCAGAAGAGATAGAAGAGGAGCAGGTCGGCGGACAGCAGCACGCCGCCGGTGGCGGCCTCGGTGAGCAGCAGGAGCGTCGCGTAGAAACGCAGGCGATCCGTAGCCCTGCGCGACACGGCGAGCGCACCGAGCAGGAACACGCCCGCGTTGAGCGCGAGGAGCCACCCGGAGAGGCCGTCGAGACCCAGGTGGTAGCTGGCCCCGATGGCCGGGATCCAGTCGTGGCGCTCCTGGTAGTGCAGGCTCAGCGGACCGCCGCCGGCGGGTGAGCCGGCCATGTTGTAGAGCAGCGCAAACACGATCACCGCGACCGTCGCGGTGGCGCCGACCATCAGCGCCTTGATCAGCGCCGTCTGGCTGCGCGGTACCAGCTGCAGCAGGATCGCCATCCCGACGGGGATGACGATGACGAGCGTCAGCCAGGGCACGTTCATCGCGACAGGAACACCGCGGTGACCACCACGAGGACCACGGCGCCGACCGTGAAGGCGGCCGCGTAGTCGCGGATGAAGCCGGTCTGGTACGCGCGCAGGTCGACGCTGAAGCCGCGCAGCAGGTCGGTCAGCCCCGCAATCCAGCCGTCGAAGACGTCCGGCTCGACCACCCGGCGCGCTGTGCGTGCGGCAGCGCGCACCGGACGCACGAATGCGGCGTCGTACAGCTCATCGAAGTAGAACTTGTTGTAGGAGAGGAGCGGCAGCGCGCGAGGCAGGCGCGCCGCCACCGCTGCCGGGTCGGGCTCGCGGTGCAGCCACATGCGCTGCGCCGCGCCCACGCCCAGAAGGCTCGCCAGCGTGCCGATCACCAGTGCGACGATCGCGATCCAGAGCGCGGGCTCGCTGGCCAGCCCGGCCGGCGTCCCCGCGAACACCGGGCTCAGGAAGTCGCTGAACACGCGCACGGCGTTGGGCACCGGCCACTGCAGCGGCCACGCGACGATCAGGCTGAGCACTCCCAGGATGACCACGGGAACGAGCAGCACGTTGCGCGCTTCCTTGGCCGCGTAGACACGCGCGGTCTGCGGCTCGCCGTGGAATACCGTGGCCCAGAGCCGGAACGCGTACAGACCGGTGAGCACGTTGACGCCCACGCCGACCATGTAGAGCAGCCACGGCGCGGGGCCGGGACCGGCCACGGTGCCGAAGCCGAGCAGGTTCTCCTTGCTGAACCAGCCAGCCCACAGCGGGATGCCGGCGAGCGCGAGCGACCCGGAGAGGAATGCCCAGTGGGTCCAGCGCATGCGCGCCGCCATGCCGCCCATGAGCCGGATGTCCTGCTCGTCGTGCAGAGAGTGGATGACGTTGCCCGCCGCCATGAAGAGCAGCGCCTTGAACACCGCGTGCGTGGCGAAGTGGAACATGCCGGCCGAGTACGCGCCGATGCCGACCGCGTAGATCATCAGGCCGATCTGCGACATGGTCGAGTACGCGATCACGCGCTTGATGTCGATCTGGGAGAGGGCGATGATGCCGGCCATCAGCGCGGTGCCCATCCCGACGCAGGCCACCATGCCGCCGGCGATGGGCGCCAGGTTGAACAGCGGGTGGAAGCGCGCGATCAGGTAGACGCCGGCGGTGACCATGGTGGCCGCGTGGATCAGGGCCGACACCGGCGTGGGGCCCTCCATGGCGTCGGGCAGCCACGTGTGCAGAGGGAACTGGGCGCTCTTGGCGAAGGCGCCGATCGCCAGCAGCGCGCAGATGCCGTTGACCAGGATGCCGCCCGAGGGAAACGCGGCTGTGCGCGCGAAGATGTTGGGCAGGCTCAGCGTGTGCGCGTTGAGGAAGATGAGAAACGCGGCGATCACCAGCGCCACGTCACCGATCACCTGCGTGATGAATGCCTTGCGCGCGGCGAGCACGGCGCTGGCTCTCTCGTACCAGAAGCCGATGAGCAGGTAGCTGCTCAATGCCACCAGCGCCCAGCCGACGATGAGGATGATCAGGTCGGCGGCCAGCACCAGCGTGAGCATCGAGAAGATGAAGAAGTTCATGTAGGCGAAGAAGCGCGCCACGCCCGGGTCGTGCTCCATGTAGCCCACGCTGTAGACGTGGATCAGGAAGCCCACGCCGGTGATGACCATCACCATGAGCGCGCTCAAGGGGTCGAGCGTGAAGTCCATCCCGATCGAGAGGTTGCCGCTGCCCAGGTTGAGCCACTGCCAGAGCCGCACCGACACCGCGCTGTGGCCCGCCGGCGCCGCGATGACGTTGCCCAGGATCACGCAGGCCACGACGAAGGCGGCGCCGATCGACAGGGTGCCGGCGAGGTTGACGAAGCCGCGGCCCAGGCGCGGGCCGAGCACCGCGTTGAGCGCAGCCCCCGCCAGCGGGAACAGCAGGATGAGGATGACCAGCGCCGACGCGGTGTCGACGCTCATTCGCTCATCTCACTGATGTCATCGACATCGAGCTCGCGGCCCAGGCGGAAGATCTGCGTGATCAGCGCGAGGCCCACGACAACCTCCGCCGCGGCGACGATGATGACCATGAAGGCGAAGATCTGGCCCTCGACGCTGTTGAGGAAGCGGCCGTAGGCGATCAGCGCGACGTTGCCCGCGTTGAGCATGAGCTCGATGCACATGAAGACCACCAGCGGGTTCCGCCGGATCAGCACGCCGGTGGCGCCCACGGTGAACAGGAACGCTGAGAGCCCCAGCATGTACGGGAACAGGCCGGTGCTGATCACCGCTCCACTCCGCGCCGCGTCAGGTAGACGGCGCCGATCACCGCCACCAGCAGGAGCAGCGACGTGATCTCGAAGGGCAGCAGGAAGGTGGTGAACAGCTGGCCCGCCACGGTCTGCACGTTGCCCGCGGCATTGGTCGCGTCCACGGGGTAGGAGAACGTGCGGTACGGGTCGCACGGCCCGGCGTTGAGGCTGGTGCACGACCCGAGCAGCTGCGTGGCCCGGAAGCCCTTGGAGTTGTACGTCACGCCGTTGCCGGCGGCGACGAACACGAGGATCGTGACCGCGGCGACGGCGATCAGCCCCACCACGGCACGCCAATCCCGGCCGGGACGGTCCTCGGCGTCAGGGCTGAGCAGCGCGATGATGAAGACGAAGAGCACCATCACCGCGCCTGCGTAGATGATGATCTGCACCGCGAAGAGAAACTGCGCATTGAGCAGCAGGAAGAGCACCGAGATCATCGCGATCGTCACCACCAGCGACAG
Organism: Candidatus Dormiibacterota bacterium; assembly: GCA_019245575.1. Lineage (GTDB taxonomy): Bacteria > Chloroflexota > Dormibacteria > Aeolococcales > Aeolococcaceae > JAFARE01. Next base: position 15,959 of record JAFARE010000040.1, read on the forward strand.
CGCGGAGTAGATGGTCTGGCGGGAGAGCACGACGCCCAGGCTGCTGATGGCAGCCAGCGCCATGGCCACCACGACGAGCACGTTCATGCGTTGTCTCTGGTGGTTCCCGGTTCGGTGACGGTGGGCACGTCGGCAGGGATGCCGAGGTCGCCCGCATGCGGTCCCTGCCCGCTCTGACGGCGCGCGTCCACCAGGTCCCACGCCAGCCGCGGGCTCACGCCGGGGTCGATCTCCTCGCGTCCCGTCTGGTCGGCGCCTGCGCCACGCGGGCTCGGCGGCCTTCGGGACTGCGCGAAGTGGGGCCACGACTCGAGCAGCTCCGCCTTGGTGACCACGGTGTGCTCGCGGCGATAGTCGGCGAGCTCGTACTGCGGGCCGAGTGTGATCGCCTCCGTGGGGCACGCCTCGGCGCAGTATCCGCAGTAGATGCAGCGCATGAGGTTGATCTCGTACCTGATCGCGTAGCGCTCACCCGGCGACACCGGGTTCGCGGGGTCGTTCTCCGCGGCCTCTACGTAGATGCAGCCCACGGGACAGTTCGCCGCGCAGAGCTCGCAGCCGATGCACCGCTCCAGCCCGTTGTCGTAGCGGTGCAGGATGTGGCGGCCGCGATGGCGCACCGGCACGGGCTTCTGCTCCTCCGGGTACTGCACCGTGAGCGGGCGCGAGAGCATCTGCTTCAGTGTGAAGGCCATGCCCTGCACGATCTCCTTGATCACCGCGCGCCCTCGCTCATGCGCGCACCGCGACGATCGCGCCCGTGATCACGATGTTCAGCAGGCCGAGCGGCAGCAGCACCTTCCATCCAAAGTTCATGAGCCGGTCGTAGCGCAGACGGGGCAGCGTCCAGCGCACCCACATCATGATGAAGAGCAGCGCGATGACCTTGCCCAGGAACCAGAACGGGCCGGGAATCCAGTCAAAGGGATGGAACGGCAGCAGGGGCAGCCACCCGCCCAGGAACAGCGCGGTGGCGATCGAGCAGACGGTGACCATGTTCACGTACTCGCCGAGGAAGTAGAGGCCGAAGCGCATCGACGAGTACTCGGTGTGGTACCCGCCCACCAGCTCCGTTTCCGCCTCCGGCAGGTCGAACGGCAGGCGGTTGGTCTCGGCGAACGCGCCGATGAAATAGAGAATGAAGGCCAGCGGCTGCAGCACGATGAACCACAGGTGCTGCTGCGAACCCACGATCTGCTCGAGGTCGAGCGACCCCGCCAGGATGACGGCGCCGATCAGCGCGAATGCGACCGCCATCTCATAGGAGATGAGCTGCGCTGAGGAGCGCAGCCCGCCGAGCAGGGAGTACTTGCTGTTCGCCGACCACCCACCGAGGAACAGCGAGTACACGCCCAGCGAGGTGACGCCGAGGATGACGAGCAGCCCGACGTTGGCGTGCGTGATGTCCCAGTGGAACTGATAGCCGAACCAGCTGTTTGTGCCGAGCGGGATGAACGCGTACGCCAGCATCGCGGCCGCGCCGGCGAGGCTCGGTCCGACGAAGAACAGGATGCGGTCGCGGTTGGAAGGGCCGGCGTTCTCCTTGAAGAACAGCTTGATGCCGTCCGCCGCGGGCTGCAGCAGACCGAACGGTCCGACGCGGTTCGGCCCGTAGCGCAGCTGGATGCGCGCCGACACCTTGCGCTCGGCCAGCGTCAGGTACGCGAACGCGGTGGCGAGGAACAGCACGAGGAACGCTGACTTGAGGACGAGGACCCACCAGAAGTCCCCGCCCACAAGCGCGGTCCAGAAGCTCGCGATCACGCGACAGCCTCCGCCACCCACGTGGCGCGGCCGCCGTTCCCCGCCGCGGCGTAGGGGGCCAGCGCTGCGCGCAGCGCGCGGTTGACGGCGCTCGGCTCGCCGCGGTCCCAGTCGCGCGCTCCCAGCTCGGCGGCGAGCGAGCTGAGCACGCGCGTCTCCGTCGGCGTCGGCGTCGCCGGCGGCAGCGCCGGGCGGATGCGCTGCACGCGCCCCTCGAGGTTGGTCACGGTGCCGTGCTTCTCGAAGAATGCGTGCCCGGGGATGAGCACTGTCGCCGCGCCGGCGCACACGCCGGGCCGCGAGTCGATGACCACCACCGAATCCGCGCGCGCGAGAGCGCGCTGCAGCACGTCGCCCGCCGTCTCGAGCGCGGGATTGGGGCCGAGGATGAGCAGCGCGCGAAGCGCGCCGGAGGCGGCGGCCTCGAGGATCTCCCGGCCGTGCTTGCCCGAGGGCGCGGACCGGTAGCCGGCGGCGAGGCCAGGCAGCACGCCCATGTCCTTCGCGCCGCGGCCGTTGACGCCGCGCGTCACGGTGAGGCGGCGCACGGCTCCGCCGGTGATCGCGGCGGCGACTCGCGCGGCATGCGCACGGTTGGTCTCGTCGGCGATGACGCCGATGGTCTTGGCGCCGCGCACCGCGCTCGCGATTCGCGACGGGTCTGCGCCGTGGTCGAGACGGTGCACTCTTGCGCCGCGCTTGCGCTCCGCTTTGAAGAGGCGCAGCGTCAGCACCGGCGCTTCTGCTTCAGGCTCGGCGCCGAGCACCACGAGCGCGTCGCACTCCTCGATGTCGGCGATGCCCAGCGCGTGCTCCGCAGGGTCCAGCTTCTCGAAGGGCTCGAGCTGGTGGTCGATGTGCGGCGTGCCGATGACGTCGCGGGCCAGTCGGCCGAGCAGCCACAGCTCCTCGTTGGTGTTCAGCGCCGAGCCCAGCACGCCGACCGCGCCGGACCCATGCTGATCCACCACCGCGCGCAGCTCGCGCGCCGCGGCCGAGATCGCCTCCACCGCCGTGACGTCGCGCTGCTCCCCTCCTCGAGGACGCAGCTGCGGGCGGCGCACGCGCTCCGACGTGTTCCACTGCGGGAAGCTGTACCGGCCGCGGTCACACAGCCACATGTCGTCGACCAGCGGGTTGTCCCGCGAGGCGAACCGCTTGATCTCGAAGTCGCGGCTGTCCGCGTTGATGTTGCAGCCGTAGGAGCACTCGGGGCAGACGCTCGGCGCGCGCTGCAGCTCCCACGGGCGGGCGCGGAAGCGGTACTCGCGGTGCGTGAGCGCGCCGACGGGGCACACCTCGGGCAGGTTGCCCTGGAAGTTCGACTTGAGCTGCTCGCCGTTGAACGTGGTGACGAGCGTCTGCACGCCGCGCTGCTGCAGCACGATCTCCTTCTCGCCGGTGATCTCGTCGTAGTAGCGCACGCAGCGCCAGCACAGGATGCAGCGCTCCTGGTCCAGCTCGATGTGCTGGGACAGCGGCAGCGCCTTGGCGAAGTGCACCTTCTCGGTGATGGGAAACCGCGAGGTGCCCGGCCCGTAGCGAAACGTGAAGTCCTGCAGATCGCACTCGCCACCGCGGTCGCACACGGGGCAGTCGAGTGGGTGGTTGACCAGCAGGAACTCGAGCACGCCCTCGCGCAGCTTGGTGACCTCGGCGTTGTTGGTCGTGACGACCATGCCTTCGGCCACGGTCGTCGCGCACGCCGGCTGCGGCTTGGGGAACTTCTCGATGTGCACCAGGCACATGCGGCAGACGGCGACGGGATCCAGCTTCGCGTGTGCGCAGTAGATGGGGATGTGGATGCCGAGCTCGGTGGCGGCGTCGAGCACGAGCGTGCCCTTGGGCACGCGCACCTCGCGCCCATCGATCGTCACACCGACGCGGCCGTCGTCGGGCCCGGGCGCCGCCGGCGTCTGCGTCATGAGCGCATCACGCCGCGCGCTCCCGGGCGCGTGCCTTCACGGGGCACTCACCGGCGTTGCAGTGCGCCTCGAACTCGTCGCGGAAGTGCTTGTACGCCGACATGACGAACCATGTCGCCGTGTCGCCCAGCGGACAGAAGCAGCGGCCGTCCATGTTGGCGCAGATGTCAGACAGCGTGGCCAGCTCGGCCGGCGTGGCATGGCCCGCCTCGAGCTTGTGCATCAGCTGCGACTCGAAGTAGGTGCCCTCGCGGCAGGGCACGCACTTGCCGCACGACTCGTGCTGGTAGAAGTCGACCAGGCGCATGGAGACGTCCACCAGGCAGGTGTCCTGGTCCATGAAGATCATCGCCCCGGCGCCGAGTGACGAGCCCGCCTTCTGCACCTCGTTCATGTCGAGGGGCAGGTCGACGTGCTCCGGCAGCAGCACCTGCATGGAGCCGCCGCCGGGCTGGAATGCCTTCAGCGTGCTCCCTGTCCGCATGCCGCCGCACTCCTCTTCGAGCAGCTCGCGGATCGGCGTGCCGAGCAGCATCTCGTAGGTCCCCGGCTTCTTGATGTGCCCGCTGCAGCAGAAGAGGCGGGTGCCCGTGCTGCCCTCGGTGCCCAGCGACTTGAACCACTCGCCGCCGCGCTGCACGATGTGCGGCAGGTTGCACAGCGTCTCAACGTTGTTGACCACCGTGGGCTGGCCGTAGAGCCCCTTGACGGCGGGGAACGGCGGCTTCAACCGCGGCTGCCCGCGCAGACCCTCGAGCGAGTCGATGAGCGCCGTCTCCTCGCCGCAGATGTACGCGCCGGCGCCGCCGTGGACGATGACGTCGCAATCGAAGCCGCTGCCCAGGATGTTCTTGCCGATGAACCCGGCGGCACGCGCCTCCTCGACCGCCCGCTCCAGCAGCAGGCGCTGGTCGCGGTACTCACCGCGGATGTAGATGAACGCGACGTTCACCTGCAGCGCATACGACGCGATGAGCACTCCCTCGACGAGCTGATGCGGGCTCTTGTCGATGAGATAGCGATCCTTGAAGCAGCCGGGCTCGGACTCGTCGGCGTTGCAGCACAGGTAACGCGGGAACACGTCCTTGGGCAGGAACGACCACTTCGTCCCGGTCGGGAACCCGGCCCCACCCCGCCCGCGTATGCCGCTCGTCTTCACCTCCGCGATGAGCGTCTCAGGGGTGAAGCGCTTGAATGCCTCGCGCAATCCCTGGTAGCCCCCGGTGCGCTCGTACACCGCGCGCTCGTGCAGATCCTGCGTGCCGAAGTCCTTCGTCAGCAACGGGAACTCAGCCATCGCTCGCCTCGGGCTTCGTGCGACGCCGGGGCCGGGTCCTGCCGCCTGCGGGTGCCCCCCGCCTCCGCTCCCCGGAACTCGCTGCGGCGGGCTCCGCCCCTACGGCGTCACCCGGCCCCGTCGTCGCATGTGGGGACGAGGCTCTCGCCGCTGCGAGCGTTGCGTCGACGGATTCCGGCGTCAGGTTTTCCACGAAGCGGTGGTCCAATTGCATCGCGGGCGCACCCCCGCATGCGCCGAGGCATTCAACCGTGCTCGACCACGTGAACTCTCCATCGGCTGTGGTGGAGCCGGACTCACAACCGAGGCTGCGCTCCAGGTGGGCGACGATGTCGTCGGCGCCGCGCAGCGCGCACGAGACGTTGATGCACACGATCACCTCGTGCCGGCCGTGCGGCTTCTGGAAGTACATCGAGTAGAAGGTGGACACCGCCTCCACCTCGCTCGCCGTCACATGCAGGATGCGCGCCACCTCCTCCATGCCGTCGGGCGACAGGTGACCGACCTCGTGCTGCACCGCCCAGAGCGCGGGCAGGATCGCGCTGCGAGCCTGCGGGTACCGTTCGCGTGCCGTCTCGATCTCGGCGCGCGTGGCTGCGGAGAGGCTCACCTGTCGACGTCTCCCAGGATGATGTCGATGGAGCCGATTACGGCCACGACGTCGGCGATCAGCTCGCCGTGCACCATGTGCGGCAGCGAGCTGAGGTTGCTGAAGGACGGCGAGCGCACCTTGCAGCGGTACGGCCGGTTGGTGCCGTCGCTGACGAGGTAGAAGCCGAGCTCCCCGCGCGGGCTCTCGATGCCCTGGTACACCTGGCCGACGGGCGTGCGCATGCCCTCGGTGACCAGCTTGAAGTGGTGGATCAGCGACTCCATGCTGGTGTTGATCTCGTTGCGCGGCGGCAGCGTGACCCGCCGGTCGCTCGTGTTCACCGGTCCCTCGGGCAGCCCGTTCAGCGCCTGGTCGATGATCTTCACGGACTCGCGCATCTCCTGCATGCGCACCAGGTAGCGGTCGTACACGTCGCCGTTGCGTGCGATGGGGATGTCGAAGGTGAAGTGGTCGTACGAGCTGTACGGGTGCGCCTTGCGCAAGTCGTAGGGGATGCCGCAGGCGCGCAGGATCGGACCGGTGCAGCCGTACGACATCGCGTCCTCGGCGGTGATCTTTCCGAGCCCGACGGTGCGCTCCCGCCATATGGGGTTCTTGGTGATCAGCAGCTCGTGCTCGTCGATGAGCTTGGGGAACGTGCGCACAAAGTCGTTCACCATCGAGTAGAACTCGATGGGCACGTCGGCCATCAGCCCGCCCACGCGGATGAAGGAGGTGTGCATGCGCACCCCGCTCACCAGCTCGTTGATGTCGAGGAGCTTCTCCCGATCCCGCCACGCGTAGATGAAGGGCGAGGTGGCGCCCAGGTCGAGCGCGCTGGTGCCGTACCACAGCAGGTGGCTGGCGATGCGCGTCAGCTCGCACATGATCACGCGCAGGTACTGCGCGCGCGGCGGGATCTCAACCTCCAGCAGCTTCTCCACGGCGAGCGAGAAGCCGAGGTTGTTGAACAGCGGCGAGAGGTAGTCCATCCGGTCCGTGTACGGGATGCACTGCTGGTACTGGTGCCGCTCGAAGTCCTTCTCGAAACCGGTGTGCAGGAAGCCGATGTCCGGCTTGCACTGCTTGACGATCTCGCCGTCGAGCTCGAGCACCAGCCGCAGCACGCCGTGCGTCGATGGGTGCTGCGGACCCATGTTGAGCTCCATCGTGCTCTCGTCCAGCTGCACCAGGTCCACGCTGTCCAGCCCCGACTCGACGCCGAGCACGTCGCGGCCGTGCTCGTACTCCTCGGAGGCGCGGTCCGTCTGCGGCGGGGATCCCAGCGGCGGCAGCACGGTCATCGCGACTCTCCGGGCAGGTCGAGGGGACGTTCCTGCGCCGGCAGCGCCCATTCGAGGTTGTGCGTGAACGCCACCGGCTCGCCGAAGGACACGTAGTCCTTGCGCAGCGGATGTCCCTCCCAGTCCATCGGCATGAGGATGCGGCGCAGATCGTGGTGTCCGGTGAACTGGATGCCGAGCAGGTCGTACGTCTCCCGCTCCAGCCAGTCCATGCCCGCGAAGACGTCCTCCAGCGTGGGCACGCTGGGGTCGTCCTCCCCCACCTGCACGATGAGCCGGCACGTGTCGTTGTGTTGCAGCGAGCGCAGCTGGTAGACGACGTCGAACCGCGGCTCCTCGGGCTCGCGGTCGGGCCAGTCCACGGCGGTGACGAACTGGGGCACGGTGTACCGCGCGTCCTCGTGGTCGCGCAGCAGGGTGCACGCCTCGACCAGGCGCTCGCGCGGCAGCCACACCGTCTCCTCACCGTACGCAACCGCGCGGCGCACAACGGCGTCGGGCAGCTCGCGGGCGAGCAGGTCCGCAGCGCGGGAGCCGCTCACCGGGCGCGACGCAGCGGACGGTGTGGCGGCTGCGCTCACCGCACTACCCGCGCAGCGAGGCCGGCCGCTCGCCGGCGATCTTCTTCTGCAGCTTGATGACCGCGTCGAGCAGGCCCTCCGGCCGGGGCGGACAGCCGGGGAGGTAGATGTCCACCGGCACCACCTTGTCGACCCCCTGCACGATCGCGTAGTTGTTGAACATCCCGCCGCTCGACGCGCACGCGCCCATGCTGATCACCCACTTCGGCTCGGGCATCTGGTCGTAGATCTGGCGCAGCACGGGCGCCATCTTCTGCGAGACTCGGCCCGCCACGATCATCACGTCGGCCTGGCGCGGGGAGGCACGGAACACCTCGGCGCCGAAGCGCGACATGTCATAGCGCGACGCGCCGGTGGCCATCATCTCGATGGCACAGCACGCCAGGCCGAAGAGCGCCGGCCACAGCGAGCTGTACCGGCCCCACTGGATCAGCTTCTCGATGCTGGTGGTGATGACACCGGACTGCACTGCAGTCCGCTCCGCCGCGCCCACGCGCGGCAGCGCGATTGCGCCGGCATCATCGGCGCGCAACAGGCCGGGGTTTGCAATCGCCGGGCTGTCCGTCAGTCCCATCGCAGAGCGCCCTTGCGCCACACGTAGAGCAGGCCGACGAGGAGGGTGCCGATGAAGATCGCGATCTCGACGATGCCGAAGATCTTCAGCTGGCGCACGATCGTGGCCCAGGGGAACAGGAAGATCGATTCGACGTCGAAGATGATGAAGAGCATCGCGGTCACGTAGAAGCTGACGGAGAACCTGCGCCGCGCTGATTCGCGCGGAACGATGCCGGACTCGTACGGCAACTCCTTGGCGGCCGAGGGGCGGCGCGGACCGAGCGCGTTGCTCGCCACCTGCGCACCGACGGCAAAACCCAGGACGACCACGAGAAAGACGAGGATCGGCGCGTAGTCCGACAGCATCTGCGCCGATCGTAACAAAGGCTCTTGAGCGGACGAACCGACCTTCTCGTCTACTCTCTCCAGCGCAATCGACAGTTGGGAAGGAGGTGCAGATGGCAGCCGCCAAAGCAGTTCCCACCTCGGTCCCGGTGCTGGTGACCGGTGCGTCCAGCGGCATCGGCGAGGAGTTCGCCCGCAGGTTCGCCGAGCGCGGCCACGCGGTCACGATCGTGGCCCGGCGCGCCGAGCGCCTGGAGCAGCTGGCCGAGGACCTGCGCAGCCGCTACGGCGCGACCGTCGACGTGCTGGTGGCCGACCTGGAGACGGCGCGCGGCCGCAACAGCGTGGCCAAGCTGCTTCGCGAGCGCTCCCCCTGGGTGCTGGTGAACAACGCCGGCTACGGCACCCGCGGCCGCCTGGCCGACCTCGACGCCTCCCGAGAGCGCGCCGAGGTGCAGCTCAACGTGGTGAGCACGCACGACCTCTCGCTCGCCGTGCTGCCCGGCCTGCTGCGGGCGGGAGCCGGCGGCATCATCAACGTCGCCAGCACGGCCGCCTTCCAGTCGCTGCCCTACATGGCGACCTATGCGGCCACCAAGGCCTTCATCCTCCATTTCACCGAGGCGCTCGCCGAGGAGCTGCGCGGCTCCGGAGCCCGGGCCATGGCCCTCTGCCCCGGTCCGGTGCGCACCGAATTCAGCGAGGTCGCCGGCGTGCAGGACTACATGGAGCTGGCCCGGCCGATGAGCATGAGCGCGGCCAAGTGCGTCTCCACCGCCCTGCGCGCCTTCGACCGCGGCACCGCCGTGTGCGTCCCCGGGCCGCTCAACTCCGCCGCCACCCTCGGCCCGCGCCTCGCGCCCCGCGTCGTCGTGCGGAAGGTGACGGGCCAGATCTTCCGTCCACGGTCAGGCTGAGAGCGGGGGGACCGGCTCCCCCGCAACGGTGGGCAGATGCCAAGAGGGGGTCGGCGGGCGGCGCGGAGAGACCGTCTCGGAGGCGAAACGGAACGGCTCGGATCGCAGGTTGAGCCGAGAGTCAGGGGCGGGGCGGCAGCGCCGCTCCGACCCCGTGGTCTCGGAGCACCGCGTGCCGACCCCCTCTAACCGCTGACTAGAGCGGCGGGCGAGCCGGTGGGCACCAGCTCGATCCAGAGCAACCCAGGAGCCATCGGCGCAGGGCGTCCGTTGGCGAGCTTGAACTGCGGGGGCCCGGCGTCAGGCTGCGTCCACGTGGCGTTGTACTCGTGGCCGTAGACGAAGACCTGGGCGGCGCCGCTGCCGGTGAGCTGGTGGTCGACGCCGTGGACGCCGTTCACGTCGACCACCTGGGCCGAGTACGTGACCTGGACCTGCTGCACGATCACGGTCGCGGCCTGCACCGGCTGGCCCGACTGCGAGTCGACGAAGGGCCCGGTGTCTGGCTCGATGCGCGTCCAGGCGAAGCGGGTCTGGTCCCAGGACCAGGTGGGCTGCTCGAAGTTGGACACGGGCACGGTGAACGCCTGCGCCGCCGTTCCGCCGCTGGGCGCGGCGCTGATCACGGGAAAGGCATACGACACCGTCGGCGGGTGCACGCGAGTCAGCAGGTCGTGTAGGTGGACGCCGTCGGTGTAGAGGTTGTGCGGCGCGGGCCGGCTGTTCACCCGGAAGAGGTCGCCGCCCGCGCTGTCCTCGTCGAAGTGCGGCAGGTTCGACGCGTCGAGCAGGCCGTTGATGTACTCGGAGCCGCCGGAGTACATGAGCACGCCCTGGTAGAGCCGGAGCAGGGAGATCGTGGCCAGGCGGGCGCTGCGCACCGGCCCGACGGTCACCGCGGGAGGCACCGGGTAGATCGCGGAGAACCGGCTGATGCCGCCCTCGGCCACGTACTCGTAGACGATCGTCGCCTGCTGCAGTCCGGACTGGGGCCGTCCCGCGTCCGAGTTCTCCACCTGCACGATCACCGGGGCCGGGGGTGGCGGGAGAGGCGTGGGCGAAGGGCTCGGAGTCGGGCGCGGCGAACTGGACGGCGGCGGCGTGCCCCCTCGGGCCGCCGGCGATCCGCAGGCTGCCGCGACCAGCGCGACCAGCCCGAGCAGCGCGGCGCGCCGTCCCCTCGTCACAGGGGCAGCGCCATCTCGCGACCCGGGTACGTCAGCACCCCGCCCTCGAGGGCCGCGCCTTCGGTGGGCCGGTGCGGCTCAACCAGGCCGCGGCTGACCACGTGGCGCACCTCGATCCCGCGCACCAGCACCAGGTGGTCCGCGATGAGGCGGCGGTGGCAGCGCCACCACAGGGTCTCCGAGCACATGACGGCCACCCCCGGCTCGTGCGCCTCCGCCAGCACGATTTCGATGCCCACGCGGAAATCCTCGCTGCTCAGGTGGTCGGCGTAGCCGCGAAACGCAGGGTGCCGCCAGGCCATGTTGACCGAGTCCGGCCGCGGCCGCCGGAAGCCGCCCAGCCGCAGCTCCCATCGATACGCGATACCTTCCCGCGGCAGCCACTCCTCCATGGCCGAGCGCGCGAAGTGAGGATGGCGCCGGCTGCCGGGCGCGGTGCGCACATCGACGATCAGGCGCACCCCGCCGGACCGGCACCGTTGCAGGAAGGCCGCTGGTGCATCTGCCCCATGCCCGATCGTGGCTATGGCGCTCACACTTTCCGCCAGGTTCTGGGTCATGGGGTCAAGGGGTCAGGAGATTCGTTCGACGCGAACGGGGGGTTTGACAAGAAACGCGATGCTCGCATACGCTTCGTACAGACGTTTTTCGTCAGACTGGGTTACGGGGGCTGGGCAGGGGATGAGGTTGCCCGCGTTCCGTGCGTTGCTGCACGGCACAGGCGTCCGTGGGAGTTGGGGGGAATAGGGGATGACCCTGGAGATCGGCGTCCGCACGACCGATTACGACCTTGATCTGGGCGCGCGCAGCGCCGGTCTGCTCGACCGGCCCACGACCAGCAGCGCGCACATCGGTGAGAGCCAGCCCGAGAAGGTCCTGACCAATCAGCAGAAGGCCGTCATCGCCCTGGGCATCGGCGTGCTCGCCGTGGCCGCGGTGTACCAGCCGCTCATCACCGCGCTCTTCATCAACTCCGTCATCGTCGTCTACTTCGGCGCCGCCAACCTCTTCAAGCTGTCGCTGGTCAAGCGCTCGCTGGGCAACCCGTGCGCGCTCGAGGTGACGCGAGACGAGCTCAACGCGCTCGACGACCGCAGCCTTCCCGTCTACACGATCCTGCTGCCGCTCTACCACGAGCCGCAGATGGTGCCGCAGCTCATCGCCGGCATCGCCGAGCTGAACTACCCGGCGGAGAAGCTCGACGTGAAGATCCTCATCGAAGAGGACGACGACGAGACGCGCGACGCGCTGATCGCGTTCAACCCGCCGTCGCACTTCGAGGTGCTGACGATCCCGGACATCGGCCCGAAGGGCAAGCCGCGCGCGTGCAACGCGGGGCTCTCCCGTGCGCGCGGGCAGTACCTCGTCATCTACGACGCGGAGGACCGGCCCGAGCCGGACCAGCTGCGCAAGGTGGTCATCGGCTTCCGCAACGGACCGCCGGAGATGATCTGCATCCAGGCGAAGCTCAACTACTTCAACCGCAAGTACAACGTGCTCACGCGCTGGTTCACGGCCGAGTACTCGGTGTGGTTCGACCAGCTGCTGCCGGGCTTGCAGTCGTACGACGTCGCCATCCCGCTGGGCGGCACGTCCAACCACTTCATCACGCAGCGCCTGCGCGAGCTCGGCGGTTGGAACGCGTACAACGTCACCGAGGACGCCGACCTGGGCATGCGCGTCTTCGTTCGCGGCTGGAAGACCGCGGTCATCGACTCCACGACCTATGAGGAGGCCACGAGCCGCGTGGGCAACTGGATCCGGCAGCGCAGCCGCTGGGTCAAGGGCTACATGCAGACCTACCTGTACTGCATGCGCCATCCGATCCGGCTCTACCGCCAGATGGGCATGCGCGCCTTCGTCGCGTTCCAGCTCTTCTTCGGCGCGGGCACGTTCTGCCTGCTGATCAACCCGCTCTACCTGGCGTTGACGGTGGCCTGGTTCGGCTTCCATCCGCACGTCATCCAGCTGCTGTTCCCGGGCGGCCTGCTCTACGTCTGCTCGGCGAGCTTCTTCCTGGGCAATGCGGCGTTCACCATCGCCACCGTCAGCGGCTGCTACGCGCGCCGCCACTACGACGACGTGAAGTGGGCCATGCTCGCTCCGATCTACTGGCTCCTCATGTCGGTGGCGGCGTGGAAGGGCTGCCTGCAGCTCATCTACAAGCCGTACTACTGGGAGAAGACGAAGCACGGCTTCTGCACGCTGCCCGAGCAGCCGCCCGTGGCGGCGCTGCCGAAGCTGCCCGACCTGGTGGAGGACGGCCTGGCCATTCCGGCCTGACCCGGGCGCGGCCGCCCAGCGCCGTTTGACGGGTGCATCACGCGGTCCTGTGCGGACCCTGTCTGGCTCTATGCTTCCCGGCCATGCCGCCCGATGCAGCGATGGAGGCGTCCGCGCCTCACGACAACCTCACGGAGGACGAGGCCAAACAGCGGGCGGCGCTGCTCTCCAACATCGCCTACACCGTCTCGCTGACGCTGAGCGACGATCCCGCGGCCACCACCTTCGAGAGCGCAACGGAGATCACGTTCGACGCGGCCCATGAGGGCGCCGCGACCTTCATCAACCTGGCGGCCGCGTCGGTTGAGGAGGTGGTGCTCAACGGCCACCGCATCGAATCGGAGGCGCACCGGTTCGACGGCACGCGCCTGCACCTGGACGGGCTCCCCGCCGGCGCCAACCGCCTCGATGTGCGCGCGCAGTGCGAGTACCAGCACCTGGGCGTCGGCCTGCACCGCCTGCTCGACCCGATGGACCGGCGCGTGTACGTGTACACGCACTTCGAGCCCTTCGACGCGCACAAGGTGCTGGCCTGCTTCGACCAGCCCGACCTGAAGGCGACCGTGAGCATGACCGTGGCCGCGCCGCCGGCCTGGCGCGTGTGCGGCAACGCGCGCGTGGTCAGCACGCAGTCGCGCAACGGCCTCACGGTCACGCGCTTCAACACCACACCGCCGATCCCGCCGTATCTCATCGCGCTGGTCGCGGGCCCGTACCACGTGATCACCACCGAGCACCGCGGCGTGCCACTGGGCATCTGGTGCCGCGAGTCGATGATGAGCTGGGTCGAGGAGCAATCCGAGGACATCTTCGAGGTGACGCGCGCCGGGCTCGACTTCTTCGCCGACTACTTCGGTTTCAGCTATCCCTTCGACGAATACAACCAGCTCTTCGTGCCCGAGTTCAACATGGGCGCGATGGAGAACCCGGGCTGCGTGACGTTCAACGAGTCGTACATCTTCCGCGGCCGCGCCACCAACACGCAGGTGGAGCGCCGCGCGGAGACGGTGCTGCACGAGATGGCGCACGTGCACGGCTTCGGCGACGTCACCACCATGAAGTGGTGGGGCGACCTGTGGCTCAACGAGACGTTCGCCACCTTCATGTCGGTGCTGGGCATGGTGCGCGCCACCCGCTTCACGGACGCGTGGGCCGACTTCGCCAACACGGTGAAATCGGTTGCGGCCCGCCAGGATCAGCTCGTCACAACGCATCGCATCGCGGACGACGTGCCCGACACCGAGGCGGTGCGGCAGAACTTCGACGGCATCACGTACCACAAGGGCGCCGCGGTCATGCGCCAGCTGGTGGCGTGGGTGGGTGACGACGCGTTCAAGCACGGTGTGCAGGACTACTTCCGCCGCTATCGCTGGGGCAACGCGACGCTGGAGGACTTCCTCGACTGCCTGCGCCGCTCGTCGGGACGCGACGTGTCGCGCTTCGCGCGCGAGTGGTTGCAGACCACCGGCATGAACACGCTGCGCCCGCTGTTCACCGTCAGCGGTGACCGCTACGCGTCCTTCGCCGTGGAGCAGACCGCGCGGCCCGAGCACCCCACGCTGCGCTCACACCGCATCGCCATCGGGCTGTACGACCGCGATCCCAACGGCGGGCTCAGGCGGCGGCGCAAGGTGGAGCTCGACATCGAGGGCGCGCGCACCGAGGTGCGCGAGCTGGTGCACGAGCGCGCCGCCGATCTCGTGCTGGTGAACGACGAGGACCTCACGTTCGCCAAGCTGCGCTTCGACGACCGCTCGGTGGCGACGCTGCTCGACGGCCTCTCCGGCCTGGACGACCCGCTGGCGCGCGCGCTCTGCTGGGCGGCGCTGTGGGACATGACCCGCGACGCCGAGCTGGCGGCGCGCACGTTCGTCGAGCTGGTGGCCCGGCACGCCCCGGCCGAGGACGACGTGCTCATCGTGGAGCGGATCCTGGGACAGGCCGGCGCCGCCATCGAGCAGTTCGGCGACCCCGCCAACCGGTTGGCCGCGCGGCAGCGCCTGCACGAGGCGGCGCGGCTTCAGCTGGAGAGCCAGGAGGTCGGCAGCGACCTGCAGACGGCCTGGTTCCGCATCGCGGTCGGCACCGCGGTGCAGCCAGCCGACCGGCAGTATGTGGTCGACGTGCTCGAGGGCCGCGAGACGGTGCCGGGCATCGCCATCGACGTGGACCTGCGCTGGCTGATCCTGGGGCACCTCTCCTCCTACGGCCTGGCCGACGCGGACCGCATCAACGCCGAGATCGACCGCGACCCCTCCGACATCGGCCGGCGCCGCGGCGCCGCCTGCCTGGCCGCGCGCCCGATCGCGGCGGCGAAGGAGGAGGCATGGCAGCGCATCGTCGACCCGCGCTCGTCGATCCTCCCCCACTGGGCCAAGGCGGTCGACCACGAGCCCTCGCTGGCTGCGATGGCCACGCTGATGGCCGGCTTCGTCGCCGGGTCCTCGCTCGTGGCCGGATTCCAGGCGCGCAGCGACGACCTGAGCCTGCTCGAGCCGTACGTGCAGCGCTACGCCGACGCCCTCCCCGGCGTCTGGCAGCACCGCTCCATCGACGAGGCCGAGACGTTCACCGAGGCGCTCTACCCACGTTTCCTCACCGACGACGTGGTGCTGACGGCGATCGACCGCGCCATCGAGGAGGGCACCCTGCCCAGCCCGGCGCTGCGCCTGCTTAAGGAGGGGCGCGACGGCACCCTGCGCGCCCGCCGGGCGCGCGAGTACGACAGGGCAGAGGCCGCGGCCGCGCCGCGCTAACGGTCAGCCGGCCCGGAGGAGTTCCACCGCCTCGTCGTCGTAGCCGCAGGGCTCCGCCGACGGCGTGGCCTCGCCACTGAGACGGGCGTAGATCGCCCCCACGCGCTCCACGGCGCGCGCCCAGGTGAACGTGGTGGCGCGCTGCCGCGCCGCCTCCCCCATCGCCCCGCGCCGCTCGGGGTCGCTCAGGACGGAGGCGATCGCGTCGGCCCAGCGAGACGCGTCGCGGCCCGGCACCAGGACGCCGGTCACACCGTCCTCCACCACCTCGGTGAGGCCGCCGACCGCCGCCGCCACCACCGGCGTGCCCAGCGCCTGCGCCTCGAGGGCGACGAAGCCGAAGCTCTCCGTGCGCGAGGGCACCACGCAGACCTCGGCCAGCGCGTACAGGTCGGGCAGCTGCTCGTGCGGCACCGCGCCGAGGAACCGGACCCGCCCGGCAAGACTGCCCTCCTCCGCCGAGCGCTGCAGCCGGGCCCGCTCGCCGTCGCCGTGGGAGCCGTCCTGGCTGTCGTCGCCGGCGACCAGCAGCGTCAGGTCGGCGAACTCGGGGCGCTCCACCAGGCGCTGGGCAGCCTCCAGCAGCGTGTCCGCTCCCTTGAGCGGCTCGAGCCGGCCGGCGAAGAACACCACCCGGTTGCCGTCGAGGCCGAGCGAGCGGCGCACGGCGGACGTGTCTCGCGGCTCGAAGAGGCGCAGGTCGACACCCGGCTGGGCCACGCAGATCCGGTCGCGCGGCGCGCGGTACAGCCGGATCAGGTCCTTGGCCTCGGACACGCTCGCCGCCACCAGGCGGTCGGCGTTCTCGACCAGCGCGGCCTCGGCCTCCGCCCGGTCCTCCTCGAGGGGAAGGCCGGCCCGCGCCTTGGTGCGCGCCAGGGTGTGGAACGACTGCACCCAGGGCACGTCCCAGGACGAGCGCAGCTGCTCTGCGACGAGGCCGGCATGCCAGTAGTGCGCGTGCACGATGCGGTAGCGGCGGCCCTCGGACCGCGCGTGACGCACGACGGCGGCAGCGAAGTCGTCGCAGAGCCGGCGCACCTCAGCCTTGGGGATCGGCGCCGGGGGGCCCACCGGCAGCCGCACCAGGCGGCTTCCCGGCGCGATGAGCTGCTCATCCGGCGCCGAGCGGTCGTCGCGCCGCACGAACACGTCGGTGGGGACGCCCCGCTCCGCCAGGCCCTCGCACACACGGCGGATGGCGAGGTTCATGCCGCCGTTCTCGCCCCGCCCCAGCTCGGAAAGCGGCGACGCGTGCACGGAGATCACGGCAACGGCCTGCCTGCCAGGGTCCGGCATGGAATTCAGTGTATCCACGCCGGCCGCGAGCCAAGCCTCGAGCGGGCGCACTGCTAGGGTTACTGCACAGGAGGCAGCAGCGATGGCACAAGCGACCGCCCCCACGAGCACAGACCGGCCGGGGGACATCGAGCCCGCCCGCGGCGGTCCGCGGGTCGAGACCGTCCGCTACGGCGACTTCCGCTCGATCATCACCGGCAAGGACTCGAAGTGGGAGATCGGGGGGTTCAAGCTGCCCGACGGCGGCGAGTGGAAGTACCGCGAGCCGAATGCCACGGTGATCGTCGAGGGCGAGAAGCTGCGCGTGCGCGCCAACCCGCTGTCGCGGTCGCACGATCGCATCCAGGTGCTGGACAACGCCAAGCACATGTACTTCTCCAAGGCGCGCTTCGAGCCACCGGACGATGGCGAGATCGCGGTGGAGCTGAGCATCGCCGCGCGACGCCACAACGGCAACGACGACGACCTGTACGACGGCATGGCCACGGTGAACCTGCTCGACTTCAACACCGGCGCCGCCATCGACTTCTTCGCCACCAACGCGAAGATCGCGACCGTGTACGGCCGCGTGCTCTTCCCGGGGGTTGCCGTCGACCCGCCGGACGATCTCAATCGCCCCACGTACTTCTGCATCTTCAACGAGCTGGACTTTCCGACGCGCGCGGGGCAGACGCACCTGTACCGCATCACGTACGACAAGAAGAACGACACGCTCGTCTGGTACATCGACGGCCAGGAGGTCGACCGGCACGACAATGTGCCGATGAAGATCGAGTCCTTCCTGGTGGCGCTCGGCATGATGACCGAGAAGCCCATCGACGACGACCACAGCGTCTCGCTGCACGGCCAGGGCCTCACCGCAGAGTGGAGCCCGGTCACCATCACGCGCACCTTCCGCAGCTGATGGCGGAGGAAGCGGAGGAGCAGGTCTCGTGGCGTGACGTCGGCGCGCAGGCGCCCGTCATCGCGAGTGACGGTCAGGAGGTGGGGAAGGTGCAGGAGGTCGCGGCCCTCGATCAGGAGGACATCTTCCACGGCATCGTGTTCCGGCACGCGCGCCTGGGACACAGCCAGCTCGCGCCGGCGGCCGACGTGGAGCGAATCACCACTCGCGCCGTGTACCTGTCGAAGGACAGCGCCGCCGCCGAGCAGTACGAGGAGTTCCACCAATTGCACGTGTCGCGCCTCGGCCTGCGCGGCACATGGCTGTGGAAGCACATGGGCTGGAAGGACTCGTCCGAGTAATTCGCTCCGCACACATGGACTTCTCGCTGGAGCGCAGCAGGGAGGTGCTGCGCAGCACGCCGCAGGTGCTCGATGCGCTGCTCACCGATGCGTCGGATGACTGGGTGATGCGCGACGAAGGGCCCGCGACGTGGTCTCCGTGGCAGGTCGTGGGACACATGACGCACATCGAGGAGACGGACTGGATCGACCGCACGCGGATGATCCTCGAGCACGGCACGGAGCGGCCCTTCGAGCCGGTCGACCGCGAGGCGGGGTTCACCCGTTTTGCGGGATGGAGCGTGCAGGACCTGCTGAGCCGCTTTGCGTCACTGCGTGCGGCGAACCTGAAAGAGCTCGAATCGTTGGTGGGCGAGGGCGAGTTGTCACGGCGCGGCGTCCATCCGGCGTTCGGCGAGGTGACGCTGAGTCAGCTGCTCGCGACGTGGACCGTGCACGACCTGAACCACATCGGGCAGATCGTCAAGACGATGGCGAAGCAGTACGGATCAGCGGTCGGGCCGTGGCGGGAGTTCCTGCCGATCATCGACGCGTAGACCCGGCTGCTTCGGGCTTCGACTATTTCGGAGCGCTGACTGACAGTCCGGCCGCACGCGCGGCGCGGCTCAACTGCTGGTCATAGGTAACGAACACCGTAAGGTCTGCTTCGACGGTGAGAGCACTTGCGAGATGCAGCGCGTCGAGGCTCCCCAACTCAACGGGATCCAGCCGCGAAGCGCGCTGCATGATCGCCTGGTCCAGATACACGAGGTCAAGCCCCGCCAGAAACAGCTCGGCCTCTTCTACAAATGCTGAGGAGATGCGCCGGCAAGCGCGCCGGACCTCCAGTGTTGCGATTTCGCTGGTAACGCGAGCAGACGTCGCCCTCGTTGTCAGCCACGTCCCGAGGGCTGCGCTGTGAGGCTCATCCACGACGAGCTTCGTGATGGCTGATGAGTCGAGGTAGATCAAGGCAGGCGCTCTTGGCGCATCTCGGCCAGAATCTCCGACAGCAAGGGAGATCCTTTGGGAAGCCGGCGTCGCCGAGGAAGCGCAAACGGCGCTCGTGCCGGGATGAGCTTCCCTTCCGCGATCAGACGATCGCGGGCGGACAACTCGGGCGACGGTGGTCCGAGCACCGCGATGAGCCGCCCTCGCTCAGTCACCTCAACGGTGTGCCCAGCCTTGACCTCAGACAGATACCTGCTGGCCTGCTGGCGCAGTTCGCGAACTCCGATGCGGATCACACGAGCCATGTAGCACCTATTGTTCTACAACGGCGCGGACGATGCCATCCAAGTCGTTGGCCCATACTTCGGCGGACAACTGAATAGCGCCACGGGTGACGGGAAGCCGGTGCAACACCGGCGCTGTCGCGCAACTGTGAGCGGGGAGCCCACGCCAACCGTGCCACCTCGGAGTTCCGGGGGAAGGCGGCTGAAGGCGACGATCCGCAAGCCAGGAGACCGATCCGTGGGGCGCCAACTCCACCCCCGCGCGAGACGGGAGGTCGGCCTCATGCGGCGAGGACCCTCCGGCGAGGTGGATCGGCGAGCCGCATGGGAGCAGTGGGATGAACAGGTCCCGCTCGGTGATCGCGACCGGCGCCGCGTGTTGCGCCGTCGCAGCCCTCGCCGCGCTCGCCGTCGGCGCGCGCACGGCGCGAACGCAGGCGGATCCTGCGTCCCGCGCCATCGACTACCTGCAGGCGCAGCAGCTCGCCGATGGCTCGATCCCCTCGAGCGCGGGCAGCTACGGACCCACGGAACTGTTTGTCATCGCCGCCGCGGCCGACGGCTTCGACCCGGGCGCGCTGCGCTCCAGCGCCGGCCACAGCCCGATTGAATTCCTCTCCGCGAACGTCGTTGATGCGTCGAGCACCGCCGGCAAGTGCGGTGAGCTCCTGCAGGCGGTGCTCAGCGCCGGCCTCGACCCGCACGCCTTCGCCGGCCATGACCTGGTCGCCACCCTCGCGGCTGACCTCAACCCCACGACGGGCGCGTACGGAAACGGCCAGTCCGACGCGCAGGCGTTCCCGCAGGCTCTGGCGATGCAGGGACTCGCGGATGCCGGCATGACCGTTCCGCCGGCCGCGACGGCGTACGAGATCACGCGGCAGGACTCCGACGGCGGCTGGAACTATCTCAACATCCGCGACGACCCGAACCCACAGGATTTCGCCAGCAGTGACACGAACTCGACGGCGATGGTGCTCATGGCGCTCGATGCGTCCGGAGATCACAGCCGTGACGCGAGCGCGCTGACCTGGCTGCACACGCAGCAGAACGCGGACGGCGGCTTCCCCTACCAGGCGGGCGCGCCCAGCGACCCGGACTCCACGGCCCTGGTGGCGCAGGCGATTCTGGCCACGGGCGGCGACCCGGCCGCGTCGAGCTGGGCCAAGAGCGGCCACACGCCGTTGCAGGAGCTGGTGGCGACGCAGACCGCCGGCGGTGGGTACACATTCCCCGGCAACGCCGCCCCGGATGCGTTCACCACCAGCCAGGTGCCGGCGGCGCTGCTGCGCCAGCCGCTGCCGGCCGCGAGCGCGTTCGCCGCGGGGCTCACACCCGGAGTGGAACAGCACGCGGCTCTGCAGGCGCTGCTCTACCTGCAGACCCAGCAGGCGGGCGACGGCTCCTTCACCGGCGTCACGGCCACCTACGACCCCAGCGAGCTGTACGCAATCGGCGCGGCCGCGGGCGGCTACGATCCCAGGACGCTGCGCGTGGCAGGCGGAACGCCGGTCATGGACTTTCTCGCCGCGCACGTCACTGCAGCGACCGCAAACGCGGGCCAGACGGGCCGGCTGATTCAGGCGGTGATCGCCGCCGGCCTGGATCCGCACTCGTTCGGTGGAACCGATCTGGTCAGCAGGCTGCAGTCGTTCCTCGCGCCCACGGGGGACATCTACGGCGACGGCGCCGCGTTCACGCAGACGCTCGCGATCCAGGGGCTGCTGGTGGCGGGCACCACTCCGCCGCCGGCCGCGGTGGGTCACCTCGTCACCACGCAGGATTCGGACGGCGGCTGGGACTACCTGCTGAAGCGCGATGACACAAACCTGCAGGATTTTGCCAGTAGTGACACGAACTCGACCGCCATGGTGCTGATGGCGCTGGATGCGGCCGGCAACCACTCCCGCGACGCCTCGGCCCTGGCATGGCTGCGCACGCAGCAGAACACCGATCGCGGATTCCCGTACCAGGCGGGTGCCGCGAGCGATCCGGACTCGACCGCGTTGGTGATCCAGGCAATCGAGGGGGGCGGCGGCAACGCCGCGGCGGCGCCGTGGTCGGGCGGCGGCCGCAGCCCCTTCAGCGCGCTGGTGGCGATGCAGAACGCGTCAGGCGGGTACGCGTTCCCGGGGAACCCGGCGCCGGATGTGTTCACCACGGCGCAGGTGCCCGCGGCGCTGGCGCGCGTGGCCTTCCCGGTCCCCTTTGCGCAGCGCGCGTTCTATCAGCCGGGAGCGACGCTGGGCGCGCCGGCGGCGCCGACGCCCACGCCGTCGTCGAACACCTCGCTGTCCGCCGGCCCGATCGCGCCGCCGGCTCCGGCGCCGGCTCGCCATGCTGCGTCGGCGCAATCAACGTCGAACGCCACTCCCCCACCGGCACCGGCCACGCAACCGCCTGCGGCGCCGTCGCCGTCCAGTGGCATCGGCGCCGCGACTGCACCGAGCACCACGCGACCGCTGCCGACGCGTGTCGCCGTGGCGCAACCGGGTGGGCCGCTCCCGCTGCTGTACGCGGGCATTGCGCTCGCGGTTGCGGCGGCGGTCACCGGCGCCGGTCTGCTCTGGACGCGGCGGCGGTGATGTCGAGGCCGCGCATCGCGGCTGCCGTGCCGCTGCTGTGGGCTGGGATGTCGGCGGGCGGTGCGCTCATCGCGCCGCACACGGCGCCGAGCGCGATCGGCCTGTGCAGCGCGGCGACGTACGCGCATCGCATCGCGCTCGTCGTCGAGCACGGCAACGGTGGCGTGATCCGCGTCTGCATCGGCTTCAACGGCTCGTCGATCACCGCCGAGCAGGCACTGCAGGTGAGCGGGGTCGAGTACGCCACGGTGAGCTACGGCTCGCTCGGTGACGCCGTGTGCCAGATCGACCATGAGCCGGCGTCGTATCCGCCGAGCTGCTGGACATCCACCAGCCCGTACTGGGTGCTCTTCGTGGCGCACGGGTCGAGCGCGTGGAGCCCCGCCGCGCGCGGCATGTCGACGCAGACGCTGGGCGACGGCGACGCCGCGGGCTTCCGCTACGACCCGCAGAGCGGCGGTGCGGCGCCGCCCGTGTCAGCGTCGGGCACATGCGCGCAGAGCGCTGCTGCCACCGCGCCGCCGTCGGCGCCCTCCGCCGTCACGAACCCCGCTGCTGCGGTGGCGACCGCATCTCCGCCGGCAGATGCCGCGGTGAACTCGGCACCCGCGGCGTCGGCGCTGTCGCGCGCGGGCGCTGTCGTCCCGGCACCGCAGACGGCCGCGGCGCACCCCTCCAGCGGGGTCGACGCCGGGCTGCTGCTCGCCGCGGTGGGCGGCGGTGCGCTTGCCGGCCTTCTGGTGCTGCAACTGCTGCGGCGACGCAGACGAGCCGCATGAATCCGCGCGTCGCCGCTGCCTGGAGCTTCGCGGCGCTCACGGTCGCACTGAGCACGGACAACCCCATCTATCGCGGCATCGTGCTGCTCGCCGCACTCAACGTGCTGGTGGCGTTCCGGCGCGACGAGACCCGGTTGAAACCGCTGCTCCTCGCGCTCGCGATCGCGGCCACGACGTCGCTGCTCGTGACGGCGCTGTTCAGCCACACGGGCACGCACGTGCTTCTGCGCATCCCGAGCGGCGTCCCCGGCGCCGGCGGCGACATCACGCTCGAGGCGATCGTGTTCGGTGTCACGACCGGCCTCGGCGTCGCGGCCGCGCTAGCGGCCGCGGCCACGCTGTCGATTGTCGTTGCCCCACACGAGCTCGTCGGCGCCCTGCCGCGAGCGCTGGCGCGCAGCGGCGCGGCCGTCGGGACCGCGCTCAACCTCATCCCCGGCATGGCCCGCAGCGCCACCGAGATCCGCGACGCGCAACGCATGCGCGGCTGGCGTCCTCGCCGCGTGAGCGACTGGCCCGACATCGCCGTTCCCATCGTGCTCACCTCCATCGAGAGCTCGCTCACGCTCGCCGAGGCGATGGAGGCGAGGGGATATGGCAGCGGCGCGCGCACGCATTTCGGCACCACACAGTGGCGCGTGCTGGACATCGCCGTGGCGGCATGCGCGCTGCTCGCTGCCGCAGGGTTCGTCGCGCTGCGCGTCACCGGCGCTGTCACGGATTGGTACCCGTTCCCCGAGGTCACGATGCCCGCGCTGAATGCCGCAGCGGCCGCCTGCGCCCTCCTGCTGGCCGCGCCGCTGCTGGCATGGAGTCGTGGCGCGTGAAGACGCTGCAGCTCGAGTCGTTCAGCTACGCGTACCCCGGCTCGCAGCACGCGGCACTCGACCGCGTCGACCTGGACCTCGACGGCGGGCTCGTCGCCCTCGCGGGCGACTCCGGCAGCGGCAAGTCGACGCTGCTGCGCGTGTGCAACGGCCTGGTGCCGCACTTCCACGGCGGCACCGTGCGTGGCTCGGCGCGCGTGCTGGGCATGGACGTGCTGCACCTGCAGACACGCCGGCTCGCGCGCGACGTGGCGCTGCTGTTCCAGGACTCCGAAGCGCAGTCCGTGTACGCAACGGTGGAACGGGATGTCGCGTTCGGCCTCGAGAACCTCGGCGTGCCGCGCAACGAGATGCACCTTCGCGTGCAGGATGCGCTGGCGCACACGAGCATCACCGCACTGCGAGGACGGGCCGTCAGCACCCTGTCCGGTGGTGAGCGGCAGCGGTTGGCGCTGGCCGGCCTGCTGGCGATGCAGCCGAGGCTGCTCGTGCTCGACGAGCCGCTTGCCCAGCTCGACCAAGGTGGCGCGGCATCGCTCATGAAAACGCTCGCGTCGGTGAACCGCCGGGGCACCGCAGTGCTGCTCGCCGAGCACCGGCTGGAACACGTGCTGCCGGTGGCCACCGGCCTGATCACCATCAGCGAGGGGCGGTTGGCGAATGGCGCAGACCATCGCAGCCGGGAAACGCTGGACCATGAGCCCCGCGCGACGTCGAAGCGGCTTCAAGATGCTCCCGCTGAGTGGGAGCTGCGCCGCGTGAGCGCAGGTTTCGGCGGCACGCCCGTCGTTCACGATGTCAACCTCGCCGGCGGCCCGGAGGTGGTGGCTCTCAGCGGGCCCAACGGCAGCGGCAAGACCACGCTCCTCCGCACGCTTGCCGGGTTGCTGCCACCACTGGCCGGAACGGTGCGCCGCCCCGCGGGGCGTGTCGCCTATCTCCCGCAGAACCCCACCGCGCTGCTGCACCGCCCCACCGTGCGCGCGGAGCTGGAGTGGACGCTGCGGCGGGACACGCCCGCACGTCGCGCACGCGCGGTGGATGCGATGCTGGACCTCTTCGCCCTGTGCGACGTCGCCGGCAGATATCCGCGCGACCTGAGCGGCGGGCAGCGGCAGCGCGCGGCGCTGGCGGCCGTTCTCGTCGGCGCTCCTGCATTGGCGCTACTCGACGAGCCCACGCGGGGCATGGACGCTCCGGCCCGGCGCTCGTTGATCGCGGCGATCCGTGGACTGCGCGACGCCGGATCGGCCGTGCTGCTGGCAACGCACGACCGCGAGCTTGCGCAGGCGGTGGCGGACCGCGTGATCACCATCGACCGCGGCGTCGCCCGCGAGCAGCCGGCGATGGTGCGGGCATGATCCTCGCCGCGATCTCCGCCGCCGGACTGCTCCTGTTCTTCTGGCCGCTCTTCGCGTCTGCTGCGCCGCCGCAGACGTTCAGCTTCGCCATCGCACTCGGTGTGGTCGCAGTGCTCGCCTTCATCGAGCTGGCCACGCGCCGGCTCGACGCGCGCCGCTTCGCGCTGCTGGCGGCCATCGCCGCATTGGACGCCGCGCTGCGCCTGGTGCTCGTCGTCGGGCTAGGTGGATTCAGCCCGATCTTCTTCCTGATCCTCGCCGCCGGCTACGTCTACGGACCGTCGTTCGGATTCCTGTGTGGCGCGACGTCGCTCCTGACCTCAGCCGTTGCGACCGGCGGCATCGGGCCCTGGCTGCCGTACCAGGTGATCGCGTGCGGCTGGGTCGGCATGGCCGCGGGCCTTGCCGGACTGCGCCGGACGGGCATACCAAGACGCCGTGACGTCATCGCACTCGCGCTCGTCGGCCTTGTAACCGGCTACGTCTTCGGTGCGTTGCTGGATGTGTGGGACTGGACCACCTTCTACCGCGCGGCGCCGTCGTTCGGCTGGCTGCCGGGGCTGTCGTTGGCAGACGCCCTCTCGCGTTTCGGACGCTTCTACCTCGCCACGTCGGCGGTGTACGACTCGTTCCGGGCGGCGGGCAACGTGTTGATGATCGCCGTGCTGGGCGCACCCGTGCTGGCAGCGCTGGCGCGCCTGCGATCGCGGTTCCATGTGGTGGTGCTCACGGCCGATCAGCCGCCGCTCACGACGTAGATTCCACCGCGGCGACACACCTCGCCACGAACGCCGCGCGCTCAGCATCTGTCGTGACTCGCAGGCGCTCGAACCGCTCCCCAAGCCGGACGTCCACGTAGAAATCGTCAACGTCCGCGTGGAAGTGCGCAAACGCGCGTGATCCGCGGGAGAAGCTGCCGCGATTTCGCTCGCGCAACTGGGGAATGCCGCGCAACTCGGCCAGCAATGGCTCCAGCCGATCGAGGTCGGTGCTGGTGGCGTGCCGCAATCGTCTATCCCGTCGTCATCGCGCGAAACGCGAAGAGCAACGTGGCCACGGCGCCGCCCATCACCCATATCGGCTCGGTGCGGGCGTCGCGGCTGCCGCCGATGAGCATCGCCAGCGGCAGTGCGACGAGCGTGGCCGCACCGTAGAACCAGTGCAGCGCGGGCGGACGGTGGCCGCCGAAGACCAGCGCGATGCCGATCACCACCTGCACCGCCACCGCGAACACGCTGAGGCGCAGATAGACGCGCACCGTCGGCAGCAGAGCGGGACGCAACAGGCTGGCCACGGCGAGGACCGCGCCGGCCGCGGCGACGATCGTGACGATGACGCCGTAGCGATCGTGGATCAGCACTGCTGCCTACCGCAGGAGGACGGTGAGACCACTCCGCGGTAGTGTGCGGTACGGACAGGCGGTGGCGGCGAACGTCGACGGCGGCTCGGTCACCAGCAGTCCGGTGTGACGCGCGAGGCGGCGCTGCCACGCGGCCTCGTCCTCCGGTGTGTCGAGGAGGAACGCCTCACCGTCACCCAGCGCGCCATGACGCGCCTCGCACGCGGCCGCGACGGTGTCCACCAACGTCCACAGCTCCTCCTCGGACGGCAGCGCCTGCTCCAGCTCGTCCCACGCCGGCAGCCCGAGGATGACCTCGTCGAATGCTCCGCCCTGGACGTGCAGCGCTTCGAGCACCAGCGTGACGCCGTGCCAGCGCAGCTCCTGGCTGTGCACCAGCGGCACGCCGCGGCCGGCGCCGAGCGCGCGCGGCGACCCCTCGCGCTCCGCTCCCATCCGCTGCAGCTCGGTGAGCGCGCGGCTCAGCGGCCACGGGTCATCCTCGTCCGCGCGCGGAATCGCAAAGCGCACGCTGGTTGCGCCCACCAGCGGCACGTGCACGCTCCACGCCGGCGGCGCATCGGGGTGCAGCGCGGTCATGCTGCCGGCGCGGCCTGGGGTGGCACGCACGCCTGCGCGCGCCAGCTGTACGAGCCCGGCGGCAGCGAGCCGCCGAGCGGCGCGCGCACGGCGAAGTCGTGATACGCGCCCCACACGATGCTGCCCGTGGCCCGGATCGGCGGGTACACCAGCACCGCGACCACGCTCTGTCCGGGATCGACGTGCACGGTGCAGCTCGCATCGCTGCCGTGCAGCGTCAGCACCGCGAGAGGAAACAGCGGGTGGTAGTAGTGCCGCAGCGGTCCCGACGCCGTGCCGTCCGGCGCGTAGTCACTGGCGATCTGCAGCGCGTTGAGCTGCGGGTCGGAGAACGCCTTGCCGTCGTTGCGCACCACCACTCCCACGAAGGTGAAGCCACCCAGTGACGCCAGGTCGTGCAGCCCGGCGACGGCGGGCAGCAGCGCTGCCAGCGCATCCGCCGGCGCTCGCGTGACCATGCGCAGCTCCAGGTGATCGGGGTTGCGGTAGATGCCGCCGTCCGGGCTCGTGTAGATGCTCACCTCCGCCAGCGCCGCGCCCGCAGCCACCGGCAGGCTGAGCGATGAGCCCACCGCGGCGCCGGGTGACGCGCAGGCGGCGAGCAATAGGCCGAACACCGCCACAACGACGAGCCGCGCTCTCATCGGCTGCGTAACACGGCGCGCGCGAACACGGCCGGCAGCATGAGCGCGACCAACGCCGTGCATGCGGCAGCGATGAGTATCGCCACCGCGTCGAAGGCGGGCGAGCCGCCCAGCGCGGCGATGAAGGCGGAATGCAGGTAGCTGAAGGGATCCGCCTGCGCAACGATCCAGCGCCAGCCGTCGCGCGGGACGCCGGTGAACAGACCGCCGAGGAAGAGCAGCGGCGCGAGCACGATGGCCACGTCGAGCAGCACCTCGCCCGGACCGCCGCCCAGCGCCGCGACGGCGCTGCCGAGCGCGTTCGCCAGCAGCAACACGGCGAGGACGCTGAGCACGAGCACAGCACCGTCCACGGTGGACACCGGCGACAGCGCGAGCACGACGACGATCGCCGGCGCCAGCTGCACGGCGTCGACCAGCGCGCCGCCGGCGACCCAGCTCGCCACCACGCGCCACGCGGGCCTCGGGGTCAGCGCGAGGCGCGTGAGCAGGCCGGACTCGCGCGCGCGCGCCGTTGTCACCGCAGCGCCGATCGCGCCGGTGATCGCGCACAGCACGCTGAGCAGCATCCCCGCCCAGAACGTGGGCGCATGGCCCGCCAGCAACGGCACGGTCAGCACCAGCGGGACCGCGAGCTTGATGAGCAGCGCGCGCGGACGCGCCAGCGTCACGAGGATCTCGCGCGTGAACATCGCGCGCGGCATCACGCGGCGCAGCCGTGGCAGCGCGCTGGTGGCGACGTGCTGCGACGAGAGTGCCATCAGCGCCCCCCTCCGGACGCAGGCCGGCGCTCGGCTGCGAGGGACCGTCCGGTCAGCATGCGGAAGCTGTCGCTGAGGTCGGGGCTGTGCAGGCGCAACCCGCGCAGCCGGCCGTTGCCGTCGTCAGCCGCGGCCACCACGGCCGCGAGCGCGCCATGGTGCAGCAGCTCCACCTCCACCGCGCCGTCGTCGCGCACCACATCTCCGACGCCGGGTATTCGCTGGAGCGCCGTGGCGTCGAAGGACTCCGACACATCGAGGCGCGCGCGGCGCGCGCCGCCCACCTCGGCGAGCAGCTCGGCGGGGCGCGCGTCGCGCACCAGCTCCCCGGCGTCGAGGAACACGACGCGGCTGCATGCCGCCGCCACAAAGGAACAGTCGTTGCTGGCGACGAGCGTGATGTCGCCGTCGGCGGCGCGCGCATCCAGCAGCCGCTGCAACGCCTGCGCGCCGTCGGGGTCGAGGCCGGCCGTCGGCTCGTCGAGCAGCGCGATGCGCGGCCGGTGCGCCAGCGCCTGCGCGATGGCGAGCCGGCGGCGCATGCCGAACGAGAAAGCGGACACCGGCTCGTCGGCCACGTCCAGCAGGCTGACGGCATCGAGCGCAGCGCTGACCAGCTGCGGCACCGCAGCGGAGCGCACCCATTGGCCGCACCAGAAGTGCGTGGCCTGCCGTGCCGTGAGCGCCCCCTCCTCGGCGACAACGTCCGCGGCAAACCCGATGTCGCGGCGAGCCGCGCGGGATGACGCGCGGCCGTTCCAGGTGACGTGGCCGCGCTGCGGCGTCGCCGCGGTGGCGAGCAGGCGCAGCAGCGTCGTCTTGCCTGCGCCGTTCGGACCCATGAGGGCCACGCATTCGCCCGCCTCGACGCGCAGGCTCACTGGGCCCACACCGCGCCCGTTGCGATAGCGGCGCTGCACCGCACGTGCTTCGACGTTCATGCGCGCACCATCGCCAGCAGCGCGCTGACCTGTGCGGCCACATCGGTGGGCTTGAACGGCAGGCGCACCAGGCCGGCCGCGCCCTCCTGCATCGCGGCGTGCGCACCCGCCTCGTCACGAGCCTCGATCATGGCGAACCAGCCGTGCGCCGGCGCCTCGGGCGGCCGGGGTGCGACGCGCGTATCCAGCAGGAGCACGTCTGCGCCACCGTCACGCATTGCGCCGGCCAGCGCGCCCGCATCGCGCACGCACGTGACTTCATGGCCCTCGCGGCGCAGCTTGTGCTCCAGGATGCGCGCCACCATCGGCTCCTCGTGGGCGATGAGCACGCGCGGACGCATCTCAGGCATCGCCGCCGTACCACATGCGCGGCCAGCCCGCCTCGTCCATGTCGCAGACGGCGCACATCGGCCCGGCCACGCCCTCATCCTCGAGCACGCGGCGCGCTTCGTACGGCGTCATGCGCGCGGTGGCCACCAGGTCGTTGCCACGCAGCTCGATCTCCCAGCCCAGACCCTCGAGCACGGCTGCGACGAACGCGACGAGGTCGAGGCGATGACGCAGCGCCTCGCTCACCGCCGACGTTGCGGCTGACGCCGTCACCTCCGCGTGGCCGGTGTCGATGGCCTCGTTGCTGCTCTCCTCCAGCTCGTACAGGCGGCGCATCCAGCGCGGCCACGGCGGTTTCAGCGCGCGCGCGAGCTCTTCACCGGGCTCGTCGAAGAGGTGCAGCCGCACCGCCGTCATACCTGGGCCCGGCTGCACCGCCGGGCGTTCGCGCACCTGCGTCACCGGTCGGTCACCCCGCTGCTGCCGCCGACGGCGCTGGGCTGATTGTTGAGGATCTGCTGGTTGTTGATCGTCAGCTCGCCGCTGATCAGGTACGGCTGGCGCGCGTGCTCGCGGATCACGCCCATCACCATCATCATCACGCTCACGGTGGCGCCCAGCCCGATCAGGATCACCGCGCTGCGCCTGCCGACGCGTCCGGCCTGCAGCTCGTCGCGGCTGTTGGCGCGCATGTACGCCGTGAGCGACCAGAGCGCGAGCATCACCATGGCGAACAGCGCGCCGACCTTGTACGGGATGAAGTTGCCGAACGGGTTGAGCAGGCCGCCCTGCCAGAAGGGACGGTCGAGGTGGGCGGTCACCACGTCGGCGTACGTCGGCGCGAACCATGCCGGCAGCGCGGCGAAGAGCGTGACGAACGCGAGCATCGCGGTCACCACCCCCTGGCGCCGGGCATGCGGCGCACCCGAGGCCTTCATGCGGCGCCAGAAGTAGGCCGCGCCCAGGGTGAAGATGCTGCCCAGCAGCGTGATCTGCACGAGGAACACGTTGCTGAGGTCGCCGAACATCATGTTGAACCACGCGGGGTATGCGTGCAGCTGGATCTCCTTGGCGTACTCGTAGCCGACCCACGGCTGCAGCAGCGTCAGGCCGACGGCGAACACCGCGCCCCACTGCCCCGCCCAGTCCCAGTACCGCGCCTCGCGCGCCTCCGGCGGCTCGCTGCCCGCCGCGGACGCGGCCATCGCGCCCACGGACGCCGCGGCCGCCGTCGCCGGCGCGGTGCGCCGCACGGTCTCGAGGCGGCGCGTCACGCGCAGGTACTGCACGCCGCTCACCAGCGCCACCGCCGCGCCTGCCCAGGCGATGTTGCCCAGCGTGCGGTGCGCTGTGAGCACGATCGACGTCGGGTTCAGGATCAGGTTCAGGATGTTCACGTCGCCGCCGTTGGGCGTGACCATGAACGAGGCAACGATGTCGATGAAGAACATCTGCCACCACTGCACGACGTTGAGCAGGATCAGCATGCCCAGCCGCGCCTTCCGGTGCTCACCCAGGCGCTGCCAGTTGGCGTAGAGGGTATAGATGAGGACGATCTCGAAGAGGAACGTGATGCCCTCGAGGAAGAAGACCCAGAAGGTGATCTGCTGCAGCGAGACGAAGAACTTGCCCCACACGCCGGTCAGCACGAACATCACGAAGAAGATGGCCAGCGCCGAGCCGAAGCCGAAGATGAAGATGCTGCTCTTGATGAGGCCGTGCGCCAGGCGGTCGTGGCGCTCGTCGCGGTTGCGCCGCACCAGCGAGACGGTCTCGCTGACGATGGCCATGGTGGATGCGCCGATCAGGAAGGCGGCGATCTGGATGTGCACCAGCGCCACCACCGCCACCAGCAGGCCGTTGGTGAGCAGGTTGCCGCCAATCTGCGTCGAGGTGCTCACAGGTTGTAGAGCCGGTTGACGCCGAGCACGGCGAGGAAGATGACGGCGAAGATCATGAACAGGGCGGGCACGAGCACCTCGGGCCGGCGCGTGGGCCGGCGTTCACGTGAGCGGTCCAGGAATGGGAGCAGGAAGAACGCCGCGGCGCCGGCCAGCACGATGACGAAGATGCCCACAGCGATCAGCGGGTCGTGCGGCGTGAGCACCAGGAACTGGTCCAGCGGCAGGTAGAACCACTCCGGCGTGGGCACATAGGTGAGCGTGGCCGAGTCCGCCGGCTCGTCCAGCGTGGCCCCGAAGATCAGCCCCGCGATGAAGATGATCGCCACCAGGCCCACGCTCACCGCGGTGTCCTTGAACAGCTGGTCGGGGAAGAAGTCGACGGTGCGCTTGGGCGCCGCGTAGCGCCGCTCGATCCGCTTTGTGGGATAGGGCGGCTCCGCGTTGCGGATGCGCTCGCCGATCTCCTTGTCGGGGTCGTCCGTCTCCGTGTTGTAGTTGACCCACGCGCCGAACTCGCCGTGACGCCGCAGCAGGTAGAGGTGCGCGCCGATGAACGCGAAGAGCACGAAGGGCAGCACCCACACGTGCAGCGCGAACGTGCGGGTCAGCGTGATCGGGCCGACGAAGGTGCCGCCCCGCCAGAGCTGGCGCAGCCCGTCGCCGATCAGCGGGAAGTAGTGGAGGATGTTGGTGACGACGGTCGCCGTCCAGTAGGCGGCGTTGTCCCAGGGCAGCATCGCACCGGTGATCGCCAGCCCCAGCACGAGGAAGAACAGCAGCGCGCCGCTCATCCAGTTGAGCTCGCGCGGCCGCTTGTAGCTCGCGCTGAGGAAGGTGCGCAGCGCGTGCAGGCCGATGACCAGGATGAGCGTGTACGCGCCCCACAGGTGCAGGCCGCGCACCCAGTTGCCGAAGGCGTCCTGCGCCTGCAGGAAGTGCAGGCTCTGCCATGCCTCCTCCACCGAGGGCACGTAGTCGAGGAGCAGGAAGATCCCGCTGAAGAGCTGCAGCAGGATGAGCACCAGCGTGGCGCTGCCCAGCGTGTACGCCCAGCCGCCGCTGTGCGGCACCGCCTCGTAGAGGCCCTTGTGCACCAGCTGCGTGATGCCGGTGCGCTCGTCGAACCAGCGATAGGCGTTGCGCAGCGGCACCGTCACCACGCGGCTGGGGTGGAGCAGCGTCCTAAACGCGTTCATCGAGCTGGTTCTGCACCTCGAGGACGTGCTGCCCGGTGACCGGGTCGAGGGTGATGCGGTGCACCCACTGCGGTAGCGGCGCGGGCGGCGGCCCGCCGATGTTCACGCCGTCGATGTCGTACAGGCCGCCGTGGCAGGGGCAGAGGAACTGGCCCAGCCGCGGCTCCCAGTGCACGTCGCACTGCATGTGCGAGCAGATGTTGCTCAGCACGCGCGTGGTGCCGTCCGACTTGCGCACGATGTACACCACGCGCCGCTCCGAGGGCACCGGCCAGCCCTGCTCGTTGGGCATGTCGACGTAGCGCACGGTGGGTGTGCCCACCGGCACCTGGTCGATGGCCCCGACGGTGAGCCACGCGATGCGCTTCTGCGCGAAGAGCGGGCTGAGCAGGAAGCCGAGCGCGGGGATGCTGAGCATCACGCCGATGGCGCCGGCGCCGAGGCCGGTCATGCGGATCAGGAACTGACGCCGCGAGACGTCGCGCATCAGCCGGTCCCCCCGGTGCGGATGAGCCCCACCGCCGCGGCGATGAGCATGCCGATGAGGGCAAGCATCGAGAACATCGAGGCGGCGACGATCAGCGTGCCCGCCGCGCGGTCGGTGCGGTAGATGCGCACCCCGCCGCGCACGGCCCAGGCGCAGCCGACGACCACGAGCAGCACCATCGCGGCGACGAGAATCGACAGGTACCACGCGGCCTGGAACTGCGCGGCTCGGATCTGCGCGAGCACGGCCGCGCCGCTCACGGGTACAGGCTCCCAGACGGCGTGAACTGCTGCTGCGCCTGCGCCTGCGTCAGCTCGCCGTACACCGCATAGCTGCCGCGCGCGCTCTCCTTGATGACTCCCATCAGCAGCGCGGTGAGCAGGGAGAACGCTCCCACGGTCACCAGCGCGCGCCGCCCGAGCGTCAGCGCTGACGCGGCGATGTCCCCCGCGGGGATCGGGCGCCGGTGCCAGCGCAGCGCGAGGTGCACCGCCGTCACGACGAGCGCCGCGCCCAGACCGACGAAGCGCACCGTCTCAGCGCCGCTCGGCAGCACGCTCGACGGCAGCGCGGCCACCACCATGCCGGCCAGCGACACGCCCACGGCGACGAGGCCGATGGTGTCGCGTCCCTCGCCGTTCGCGGAGCCGCGCTGCTCCGCGATCAGCGCCACGTTGCCGCCCACCAGCACCACGGCGACGAACGCCTCCTGCAGCACCATGAGCCATGCCGTGCTGCCGCTCACGAGGTTGTTGAAGAAGCCCTGCTGGGAGTTGTTGAGCACGAGCATCAGCGCGTATCCCTCAACCGGCATCAGCAGCGCGGTCACGAGGCCGATGCGCAGGTTGACCCACGCCGCCCATGCCTGGAAGCCGCGCTCCTCGCCATCCGCGCTGCGGTGCAGCTTGATCGCCGCATAGCCGGCCAGGAACAGCGCGGTCCACGAGACGTTACCGATCAGGCGGTGGATGAGCAGGGGGATGTAGGGCGGATCGAGCGCGCTCTCCAGCAAACCACCGTGAAACGGCGTGATGAGGTACGCGTCCAGGCTCACGATGAGCACCACGAACAGCGTCTGCACCAGCGCGACCGCCGCGCCGAGGCTCGCGTGAGCGCGCGGGCCGATCCGTCCGAAGCTGTTGCGGTACACGGCGAGCATGGGCGTGAGCACGAGGAACAGGCCGAACGCGAACGCGACGAGCGGGATGAAGACGTTGATCAGCCGCCCGAACTCGTTGCCCCACAGGCCGATCAGCAGCACGACGGCGAACACGGCGAAGGTCGCCCCCAGGCTGAACACGAGGTAGTAGCTGTTGGCTGCGGCGCGCGCGTAGCGCGCGGCGCGTGCGTCGCCCGTGAGAGCGGCGCGCCACTCCATCGCCGCGGCGAGAGTGATCACGCCGACGGAGAACTCCGCGATGGCGATGTGCAGCAGGAAGAGGATGGCCACCGGCAGGCTGCTGCCCAGCGCGGGGAACTGCGGCGGCGTTACCTGGAGGCCGAGCATCTGCGCGGCGTCAGCCGTCCGCAGCAGCGGCGGGCGCCGCCGCGTCCGTCTCGCGCTTCCCGAGCGCGGTGACCACCGGTGCGGTCACCTCGTTGAGGCGGCCGCTGCTCGACGCCGGCGGCATCTTCGTCCCGTTGCCGCCGGACGCCTCCATCCGCGCGCGCGCCTCGGCGATCCCCGCCTCGACGTGCAGCAGCGTCACCTCACTGGCGCGCAGCGCGGTGGCGAGCCGCTCCACCTGCTCCGCGGCGAGGTTGCGCAGAAAGCCGGCGGGGATGCGCTCGATGCGCTCCACCGCCTCGTCCGACCAGGGCAGGCGATGACGCTGGTCCACCTGCGGCCCGGTGTGCGCCTCGGGTCCGAGCGGCGCGCGGTGCGGCCCCGCCTGCGCGTCGAGTGCATCCAGCTCCGGCCGCACGAACGGCTCCGCGATCTCAACGGTGATGGCGGGCAGGCGCCGCGTGCGCGCCGTCTTCTCCACCATCGCCTTGACGCGCCTCCGCAGATACCCGGCGGGCAGCTGCTGCAGCAGCCGGCGCGCCTCCATCGTCCAGCCCAGCTTCTGGCCATCGAAGTCGGCGGTGGCGCCGTCGCCCTCGGCGCGGGCGTCGCGCATCAAGGCCGCCACATCCAGCGGCTCGAAGGTCGCGCCGTCTGCGCCGCACACCGGGCACTGCGCCGGCTGTGCCGTGCGTGCTGCGTATCCGCATGTGCGGCACAGCGCGCGCGCCTCGTCCGCCGCGGGCTCGTCGAGCATGGCCCGCTCCGCCCCGTCGAGTGACGCTGTCACCTCGTGGATGCGGCGCATCACACGCCGGTGCGGCATCAGGTCGTCGAGTGCGGAGTCGACGTCCCCCGACGAGACGACGCTGTGCCCGCGCTCCGTGCACCAGCGGAGCACGGCGGTGCGCGCCAGCCCGCGCGCGCCGGCGGGCACGTGCTCCAGGCGCGCCTCCGCCTCCGGCGTCCACGCCACTGCCTGCTCGGCGCGCATGTCGATCGGCGGCACGTACGTCGAGCTGCTGAGCAGCACGTTGCAGGGCGCGTCGCGCAGCACGTGCTCCGCATTGCTGCCGATGTCCATGCCATCGGGCGAGTGCACGCCGATGCGGCCGCACACCAGCAGCCACGGCTCGCGCTCACGCGCGAAGCGGAGGACGCGCTCGAAGGCCTTGCCGTCGAGCAGCGTGATGCCGAGCCCCACGCCCTCCTCCGCCGCGGTGGCCTGCGCCACGCGCAGGTGCGACTCGTAGATCTTCGCCAGCCCGGTGTCGATGATCTCCTCGTGCAGCGCCTCCTGCTCCTTGAAGCGGAACACCTTCGACGCCTTCTCCGAGAGCACGTCGACGATGCCGTTGAACACCGCGTAGTGCAGGTACGGGTCGTACACCGCCACCGCCTCCACCCGCTTGCGCAGCGCGCGGCCGATCGCGATCGCGGTGCGCAGCCCGCCGAAGGACTGTGGCGACCCGTCGATCGCCACCAGGATGTCGCCGTCCAGCGCGGCCTCTCCGGTGCGCCGCACCACCAGCGTGTCGCGCCGCATCCGCCGCACGACGCGGTCCGTGACGCTGCCCAGCCGCGATTCGCGCACCGCACCCGTCCCCAGCGCGCCCATCACCACGAGGTCGGGACCGGTCTCCTCGATGTCGGCGACCAGCTCCTCCCAGTTGCGGCCGTCGCGCATGCGCGCCTCGAAGGGGATCTCGCGCTCCATGCAGCGGAAGCGCATGACGTCGGTGTAGCTGTCGCTGATGAGCTGCAGCCCGGTGGTGATCAGGCTGTCGTGGATGCGCCGCTGACGCAGCAGCTCCGCCTCGTCCTGGTACTCCTCCGGGAGCGTGTACTCCATCTGCTTGAACCGGTAGTCGTGCATGCGTCCCGCGTAGACGTGCATGCCGATGCAGCGCGCGTCGAACGCCTCGGCCAGGGCGAGCGCGACCGTGGTGGCCGCGTCCGAGTGCTCGGAGTTGTCAAGCGGGACGTAGATGCTTCGGAACATCGCTCCCAGCCGAGCCCTCCCATGATTCCGCCACGCAGGATGTTAGCGCGGCTGCCCCTTTTCCCCCGGTGCCCGCATGACGACAAACGTGTCGTCTACGATGGTATGTCCGCCAACACAGGGGAGTGTGAGTCGATTGGCCGACGAGGACCAGCCGCGCTGTCCGTTTCCGCACGACAGCGCCACGTCTGACAAGACGGGCGGCCGCGACGAGCGGTGGACGGAGGAGGCGCGAAAGCTCGCCGCCGAGCGGGGGCACGCGCATGCGGCGTTCAGCCACCTCGACGCGGATCGCGCCCAGCGCATGGCAGCGGGCGCGGTCGAGTCGCGAGCGGCCAGCCGCGAGGTGGCGCAGATCGACGCGGCCTTCGTCGAGCGCGTCGGGCGCAAGATGGGATACGGCCATCCGCTGAGCGAGCGCACGGGCACGCTGCACTTCACGTGGACGCCCGAGGCCGAGGCCCGGCTTCAGCAGGTGCCCGAGTTCTGCCGCGAGCTGACGCGCTGGCGCGTGGAGTGGACGGCGCACAAGCAGAACCTCGGCACCACCATAACGCCCGACATCATGGACGTGAAATACGACATGTGGGGCGAGGTCTCACACGCGATCGTGCAGCGCCACGAGAGTGATGTCGAGTGGACCGACGCGGCGCGGCAGCGCCTGGCCGGGATCCCCGACTTCGTGCGCGGCCAGGTGATGGAGTCGGTGGAGGGCAACGCGCGCCGGATGGGTCAGAGCGTGGTCGATGACGACGTCATCGACGCGACCATCCAGCGCTGGAGCGAGACCGGCGACTTCCACGAAGGGAAGTACGGCTTCCGCTGAGCACCGGGTGGTCAGCCGCGCGGAACGACGACCTCCAGGCCTTCGAAGCGCAGAAAATCGCGATCGAACGAAGTCAGCGTGGCACGATGCGCAAAAGCAAGGGTAGCGAGGTGCGCATCATTCACCAGACTCCCGGCCGTCCCTGACGCCATCAGCAGCTGTCGCAGTTTGCCGAGGTGGCCCGGACCGGGCTCAATGACGCGCGCCGTTGGTTGGTCGAGCCATTCGTCGACCAGGCCGCACGCGCGATCCGCGCTGATCGGAGTGCGAAAGGCGCCACTTGTCGCAATGCGGATGAACCCGAGCAGCACGACCCACCCGAATCCAACGATCTCCGCCCCGGACAGTGCGCGTTCCAACCAGGTACGCGCGGCCGCGTGGTGAGGATCGTCGGCGTTGACTGCGTAGAGCAATACGTTGGTATCCACGATCGTCACGGCGGCTAGCGCCCCTCTCGCATCTTCGCGAGAATCGCCTCGTCTTCCATCTCGGCTGCGAGGCGGAGCGCGTGCTGCAGCGGCACCAATGGTGCCCCCATGGAATGCGGCGCGAGGCGATACGGCGGGCGGCCCTCATCGCCTGCGGACAGGCCTCGCCGAAGACCTTCGTTGACAGCCGCTTTCAATCCCAGGCCACGGCGCTCCATGACTCGTTTCAGCAGAGCCTCGACATCTGGGTCCAGCGTGATCGTGGTGCGCATGGTGAGCATCATAGCATCAACGATCTTGATGCTCTGATGTCTTTATCGGAGGCGTCCTGGCAATGCGGGATCCAAACTTAGGCAGGGCGACGCCCCTTCGACGGACGAACGGCCCTTAGCTCATGCCGGCGTTTTCGAGCCGCCGGATGGTCAAGACGCCGGCGTCAGCACCGCTGCCGCATCGTCTCGAGCATCGATCGCGACGCTCGAAGGTTGCGGGATCTGAAACACTTCCACGCTGGCCGCGTGCTCCTCACCAGCCCTCGTTTCCGTCACCGCGAGCAGGCGATCGAGCAGCACAAATGCGCTCTCGCGCAGGCACTCGGCGGTGCGCCACAAGCGCGACGTGCCCGCCTCGTGCTCGGGCTGGCAATCCGCCTCCGCCACGTGCCATGCGGCGGCGCGAGCCACCGTGCGCGCAGCCTCCCAGCGGCGGCGCGCGCGCGAAACGCCGCCGTCATCGCTGACGTCCATGCGCGCGCGGTAGGCGCTGCTCGTGCCCGACACGGCCAGCGCGGCGCTCACCGCGACGGCGGTGCGGTGGTCGTCGACCGGACGCACCGGTGCATGCCCGTACACGTCGATGACGCCCATCACCGTCTCGAGCGCGTCGCCCCGGTGCCGGCACACCAGTGCGGCAAGGTCCTGGCGCTGCGCAGCGCCCAACCACGTCGGCACCGCCGACTCGATCATCCAGTTCCACAGCAATCGACCGCGCTCGAATTCCTGCTCGCGCATGCCGCGGCTGTCGATCATGCGCGGTGTCATCGCGGCCAGCCGGTGGCGGTGCTCAGCGCTCAGCGCATCGTTGAACTGCGGGATGAACGACGCGATGACCGGCGAGGCCGTGACCGGATGGTCGCTGTGCTTCTCCCCCGCCATCCACGCCACCAGCTCCATGGCGCACACGCCGTCCTCCGGCGTGCGGTGCCGTCCGGGCTGCAGCTGGACGATCTCGGCGAGCTCTCGGGGTTGCTTGGCGGCCATTGGGCTCCTCCTGAACGGCGCTACCGCGTAGTGTCGCTCCAAAGGACCTCCGGAGTCACCGGGGGTCGCTGCGGTCGATGTTCCAGTGCCGGGCGACGGACACGAACCAGCCGCCGTCGCCCCGCGGCTGCATGCCGAAGAGGCTGACCGTCCGCTGGCCGCCCTCGTGGTCGCCGTAGAGCAGCTCAACAGCGAAGCGGCGCCGCTCGCGGATCGCGGCAGCCGCCTCGAGGAACTCCGGCGCCGCGGGATCGCGGAGGGCGCCCTGCCAGAAGCCGACGTCACCCGCGGGCACATAGATGTCGCGGGTCAGCACGCGAAAGTCGCTCAGCGCCGAAGCCTCCCCCTTCCCCGGCGTGTAGTCCGTGTGCATGCGCCAGCCGTGCAGCACGGCGATGCCGTTGCCGGCGTTGCGCACCGACATCACCAGGTAGACCGCGTTGTCGGTCACCTCGGCCGAGCCACCGCCCCCCGGCACCATCACGAAGTGCTCGTCCGCGAAACCCACCTTCTGCGCGCCGTCTTCGAGACGGGACGGCATCAGCAGCGGCCGGAGGCCCACTAGCAGCGACCGCTCCGCCACCCGCGCGGCGCGGTTGGCCGAGCGCACCGAGGCGAACGTGGCCACGGCCAGCACCAGCGTGCCGCCCGCGGTGGCCAGCGCGGAGATGGTCACCCAGTCAGCCATCGCCGCCCCCACTCAGTCCGGCCAGTACTGCTCCTCGCGGATCTCCTTGTCGCTGAGGCCACGCCGGCGCATGATCGCGCGCGCCGTGGCGATCATGCCGGGGTGCCCGCAGAGGAACACCCCGCCATGGCCGGGCCGCACGCCGGCGGAGTCGGCGTGCTTGCGCAGCACGTCCTCAACCCTGCCGAGCTCGCCGTCCCACCCGGGGTCCTCCCAGGGCCGGCTCACGGTGGGCACGTAGGTGAACCAGTCGAACTCGGCATCCAGGGCGCGCAGCTCCTCGGCGTAGCCCAGCTCCTCGGAGCGGCTCGCCCCCTGCAGCGCCATGACCGGGTCAGGGGCCGGCTCGCCGTTGCGCGCCTTGCCGGCGAGCGTGCGCAGGTAGCTGACGAAGGGGGCGATGCCGGTGACGGTTGCCACGAACACGTGGGGCTGCCCGGTCACCGGGGCGTCGCGCAGGAACAGGCCCTTGGTGCGCCGCCGCACCACCATCTCGGCGCCGACCTGCAGCTCGTAGAGCGGCGTCGACAGCTCGCCGTCGGGCACGCGCTCGATGAACAGCTCGATCGCCTCCTCGGTGGGCGAGGAGCAGATCGAGTAGGGGCGCTCGATGACGCGGCCGTTGCGCGGCAGCCCGATCGTCACGTACTGCCCGGGGCGGAAGGGGAGCTCCGTCTCCGGCTTGACCCGGATGACCCACAGGTCGGGCGCAAAGTCGCGGCGGGACACGACCACGGCGGAGGCGTACTTCTCGGAGTCGATCATGCCGTGAGGCCAGTGTAGGGTCGCCTGATCGCAGCGCGCCCTAAGCTCGCCGCGTGACCGAACGGCCCGGAATGCTTGCACTGGTGGGCGGCGACGAGTTCCACTCGGGCAACGAGCAGCAGGACGAGCTGCTGCGCGACGCGGCTGCCGGCCGGCCCGCCTATGTCGTGGCCACCGCGACGCGGGACGCGCCTGAGATGGCGGTGCGCACCGCCCGGCGCTGGTTCGAGTCGCTCGGGCTCGCGGTGGAGGAGCTTCGCCTCCGCACGCCGGGAGAGGCCCGGGGAAGCGCCGCGGTGGAGCAGGCTCGCGGCGCCGGACTCATCTACCTGTGCGGCGGCGACCCGGGCCGCGTGGTGCAGGTGCTCCGGGGCAGC
The DNA here is from genome assembly GCA_019245575.1 of Candidatus Dormiibacterota bacterium. Taxonomy (GTDB): domain Bacteria; phylum Chloroflexota; class Dormibacteria; order Aeolococcales; family Aeolococcaceae; genus JAFARE01. The sequence continues at coordinate 56,829 of JAFARE010000040.1, forward strand.
CCCGCTTGGGACGCGATCCGCGACGCGTGGCGCGGTGGCTGCGCGCTGGCCGGCTCCTCGGCCGGAGCCATGGCGCTGTGCCGCTGGACCCTGGTGCGGCGCAGCTTCCCCGGGCACACCCAGCGGCGGCCGCTCGACGCGCTGGGCATGGTGCCGGGCTGCGCGCTGCTCCCTCACTACGACACCTTCGGCGAGCGCTGGATCCCGTCCGCCCAGGAGGAGCTCGGGCCGGACACGCTGCTCATCGGCGTGGACGAGCGCAGTGCGGCGGTCTGGAGCGACGGGTCGTGGCGGGCGCTCGGCCCCGGAGCGGTGACCCTGGTGCGCGGCGACGAGCGGCGCCGCTTCGCGTCCGGTCAGGCGATCGACGGGCTCCCCGATCCGGCGCCCGAATAGCCGTAATCCGATCGTAACCCTGACCCGTTTACTGGTATGCGGAGCAGGGGAACCCTGACATCGGAGCCCGCGTTATTCGGAACGACAGGACATGAGCATCCAGGACGCCATCGTAGAAATGGACACCGCCAAGGAGCGGGCAGCCCGCGTGAAGCGGCAGCGCCGCCTGCGCGTGGCCCAGGTGCAGCGGCTCGAGCAGCTCCTCGAGGACGTGGAGACGCGCAACCTGCAGCGCGACCGCCAGGTGCCCACAGAGATGTGGCGAGAGCTGGTGGAGCTGGACGGCCTCCTCCCGGTGCGCGCGCCCAAGCGCCTCTGGGAGGCTCGCAACACCGCGCGCCTGCACGACGCGATCCTCGACTGGGAGGGCGACCTGCTCGACCAGCTGACGCCGCACCGCCGCGACTACACCGACACACGCGACGACTGAACCGCAAGTAGATATCTCATCTCCGGCCCCACGGATATACTTGCAGGTGTGCGAAAGACATCCGTGGCCATCGACGAAGGGCTGGCGCGCCAGGCGGGTGAGCTGCTGGGCACCTGCACTCTCAAGGAAACCATCGATAGCGCTCTGAGAGAGGTTGTCGCCGCCGACGCACGCCGCCGGTTTGTGGACCGGCTTCGCGACATGAGGGGTATGGACCTCGACCAGCCGGACGTTATGGCCGGCGCGTGGCGCTGAGAGCCACCCACCTCGCCGATACCAGCGCCCTCGCACGGCGGCAGCACCCAGCGTTCGCGACAGTGTTGGAACCGCTGCTGCTCGAAGGGCGAGTGGCGACGTGCTCGCTCATAGATCTGGAACTCCTGTACAGCGCACGTGGAAAGCGTGACTTTGAAGAGATTGCAAACGAACGCGCGGGCTTCGAACGAGCTCCAATCCTTCAAGCGGACTTCGACCGCGCCGTCCACGTGATGTCGGAGCTGGCCGCGACAAGCCGCCACCGGATCGCGCTACCAGACCTGATAATCGCCGCCGTGGCTGAACGCGTTGGGCTGATCGTGCTTCATGAAGACGCCGACTTCGAGCGCATCGCGAGGGTCACGGGACAGCCGACACAACGGCTCACCACAGGCGGGAAGTGAGCACCGACGAACGTCTCGCGCTGATCGAGCGCAACACGGCGGAGATCCTCGGACGCGACGAGCTCCGCACGCTGCTCGACTCGGGGATGCCGCTGCAGCACTACATCGGCTTCGAGATCTCGGGGAGGGCGCACCTCGGCACCGGCCTCGTGAGCATGGCGAAGGTGCGCGACCTCACCGAGGCGGGCGTGCAGTGCCGCGTATGGCTTGCCGACTGGCACACGTGGATCAACGACAAGCTGGGCGGCGACCGCGAGGTCATCCGGCGCATCGCCACCGGGTATTTCGCGGAGGCGATGCGCGCCTCGCTGCTCTGCGTGGGCGGCGACCCGAGCACGCTCGAGTTCGTGCTGGCCAGCGACCTGTACGACGAGCTGCCCGACTACTGGGCCTGCGTCATCGACGTCAGCAAGAACACGACGCTGGCGCGCATGCAGCGCAGCATCAGCATCCTGGGCCGGCAGGAGGGCGAGAGCGTCGACTTCGCCAAGCTCATCTACCCGGCGATGCAGGCGGCCGACATCTTCGCCCAGAAGGTGCACATCGCCCACGCCGGCATGGACCAGCGCAAGGCGCACGTCATCGCGCGCGACGTCGCGACGCACCTGCGCATCAACCCGCTGCGCGGGCCCGGCGACGCGGTGATCAAGCCCACGGCGCTGCACCATCCGCTGCTGCTCGGCCTGCGCCGGCCGCCGGTGTGGCCCGTGCCCGAGGAATCCGCGCGCGACGTCTACGCCGCGATGAAGATGAGCAAGTCCGATCCCCACTCCGCGGTGTTCGTGCACGACTCGCCCGACGAGATCCGCGACAAGATCCGCCGCGCGTTCTGCCCGCCGCAGGCCGTCGAGTTCAACCCGGTTTTGGACTGGATCGACAAAATCGTGTTCCGCATCGCAGGTGGTCCGCTGGAGGTGGCGCGCTCGGCCGAGAACGGTGGGCCGGCGGCGTTCACCGCGTACGAGGAGGTGGCGGACGCGTACGCCTCGGGTGCGCTGCACCCCATGGACGCCAAGGCCGCGCTCTCCGAACGGCTCATCACACTCCTCGAGCCCGCGCGCGCGCATTTCGCCCGGCCCGAGATCCGCGCCACCCTCGACGAACTGGAGCGCGCCGAGGCCGCGTAGCTGCCGGCGCACTGGACCGGCTCGCCACGAATGAATCATGGGTGAGCCGATGGATCTCACCAACGAATCTCTCTTCATCTCCGTTATGCAGCAAGGGATTTTGTCCGTCTAGCCGGTTGAATTGCGAACACTTGTTCGCTACAATTGCATCGTGTTCGAGAGCCGATCGCTGTACGAGCCGCGCCAAGGAAGGATGCTTCGCGTTGAGGTGGCACAGGAGATTCTCGAGCTCGCAACTGCTGTCGATAAGTTCCGTGCAGGACCCGGCCCGGAGCGTCATCCAATCGAGGTGGGCAATGACCTCCGGCATCTTCGCCACCTCATCGACCTGCTCGAGATGGACTTCGCGCAGCGTGCGGCCGCTTGGGCGTCAACCGACCAGTACGAACGCGAGGGCTCGGCCAGTCCAGCTGATTGGATTCGCCACGAATGCCACCTGCCGAGAACGGCGGCTGATGCCTCGATCGCGGCCGGCGAGCAGCGCGGCAATCTTGCGGAGAGTGAGCGCGCGGTTGAGGCGGGCCGCATCGGCTTCGCGCATTTCGCGCTCATGGCCAAGACGGCCCGGGCACTGAGCGAGTCGCCGACCGCTGCGCCTTTCGCAGAGGCGCCACTCCTCCAGCAAGCGCTCTCTCACAGCGTGGGCCGATTCCGACACGACTGCGCTCACGCGCGGCATGCCGCCGACGCCAAGGGCGCGCTGGCCGAGCACGTCGAGCTCGTCGAGGCGCGAAGCCTGGAGCTCCAAACCCGCGAGGACGGGGCCATGTTCTTGCGCGGCTTCCTTGATTCAGTCGGCGGGGCCACGCTGCGCACCGCGCTCGAGCCGCTCGCGCGCTTCTCAGGCGCGGACGACAGGCGGCCGCGCGACCAGCGCCTCGCGGACGCGCTGGTGGAGCTGTCCAGCCACGTGCTGGACAAGGGAGTCCTGCCAGCCACACAAGGGGTGCGCACGCATCTTCAGCTGACCGCGTCCGTCGAGACGCTCGCCGGCACGGCTGGCGCGCCTGCGGGTGAGCTCGAACACTCGACGCCGATTCCCGCTGCGACGGCGCAGCGCCTCGCTTGCGATTCCGGCGTCACCCGCGTGCTGCTCGACGCGAAGTCGGTACCGATCGATGTCAGCCGAGAGCGTCGGTTGCCCGGACCGTCGACACGACGCGCCCTCGCGGTTCGCGACCGCGGTTGCACATGGCCGGGCTGCGACCGCACCGTGCGATGGACGTCAGCGCATCACATCGTGCACTGGGCGCACGGCGGCAAGACAGATCTGCAGAACTTGGTGTTGCTTTGCCACCGCCATCACTGGATGGTTCACGAAGGCGGCTGGCAACTGGCTCGGGCACCGGACGGCCGGGTGCTCAAGGTTCCCTCCCTCCCAGACCGCGCGCCGTCAGCACGTGCGCCGGATCAACCGGCGGTCGCATAAGCCTCAGCCGATCACTAGCCTGGCCACGCTGCGCTGCGGATCAATACACCGCCCTTCCAGGACCCGGGTACTCAGACTGTCGCGTGACCGACGCTGGTGAGACCTTGCTGGCCTGCCGAGGTCAGGTGTCTCCGCCGCCGCCGGGTTGGTTTCTCGAGCGGTCCAACTCCGCCGCCTTGCGAACCGCCCGCGCGAAGTGAGCTTCGCCGCTGCCCAGCGCAGCGACGCCGAAGCTGAAATTACCCAACGTCGCCAGACCCGCCGCAAAGCGGACAACCCACCACGCTTTCCGAGCGCCTCCCCGCTGGTCGCAGAACTCGTCCTTGACCCGTTCACGCCATGTCGGGAGTTTCGCGGCGCTCATGCGTCGATTGTCAGCCATTGCTCGCCTGGCTCAAGGGTGATTGGCGGATCCTGGCCTGATGGGAGTCCGCCTACCTCGGAGGCGCTGTATTCGCGCCCAACCTTGCGAACTCAGGCTCGTCCGCCGTCGTCAAGACGAACAGGGCGTCAGAACCGTGGTGAGCCGCAAGAACCCCGATCTTCTCTTCGCTAAGAGCCGCGGCCCGATTGACAAATGCGAGCCAGCTCTCCCCGGGATTTGGCTTGGCTGCCCACACGTCGCCGCCGAACCTAGGACCGGCCGGGCCGCGCAACCAAACGTCGCCGCCGAGTACGGCGTGCCCCGCTGCAGCCAGCGCACGGACGGCGGCCAGAGCTGATGGCTTGGCAAAGCCGACCTCCGCCACGTGCTGCGCCCGCAGGTCGACGGCCTCCTTCTGAAGCGTTTCGTTCAGGAGAGCTAAGAATTTCGGCAGGCTAAGGGGCCTTCTGGGTGGCGGTGCTCCGGGCGGCAACCAGTCGCTGTTCACCGTCCGATTCTCGGTGATCGAGTAGATACTGGCGCTTACTGGCGTGAAGCACGGCCGCCTCGTCGGGTAAGAAACAGCTCAGCGAAGGGTCAGCACGCCGCTCCCGAGCCAGTTTCCGAGGGCATCGCACAAGGTCTTCACCTCTGCCGGGCTGCGGAAGTACCAGCCAGTCGCGCCCAGAACCACGGTGGCTCCGTCGTTGAGCACGGCGCGCACAACGATCCCAGGGGTTTCCCTTCGGGTTCCGTCCACTCGAAACGACGCGATCTCAGTTCTCCATATGACGCGGGTGCTAAAGAACTGGCGCACCACTAAGCGGTCGTCGGCAGTGGTCACCGCCAGAGACGCCCACCGCCACGCCACTACTGCGAGCACCACCAGCACCCCCAGAGCGACCATCGCCCCAGCCCAGCTGCCGCGGAGTAGCGCCTCTGCACCGAAGATCATCACGAAGATGATCCCGCACACCGAGAACCAGGCGGCGATAAACAGTCGAAACCTCGAAGCGAGCCGGATCATTGCGGAGGCCCCGTGAGCGCTCATGCACTGAGAGTAAGCCGGACCAGCGATTTCGACAGCCACACTCCGTCAAGGGTCATTTACGGATGCTCGCCTGCGCCAAACCGCTCCGCCGCGAATCAGCGGTCAGCGGCGAGAGCTGAATTCGCCCCGCCTCGCTGCGATGAATGTCAGTAGGCCAGCGGCCAGGGCAGCCGCGATAGATGCCGCCAACAGCCACCAGAACGTGCTCACTTCGCCCACCGCGGTCGCAACGACGATCAGCGCGACGACCATTAGGCCAACCAATCCCGCCATTAGACGAAGCACTACGCCGGCCCTCTGCCTGCGGGCAAGCCCTGCCCTCCTGACATCTGTCGGATGCTAACAGGCTGTCGGAGGCTGTTCGTCGGGGGTCATTGGCGGATGCTCGCCTGTCCGGCGTCGGCTTCCCTTGTAAGGACGTCCGCATGCGGTGCCGTAGGCGTGCGCCGCGAACGTCACGCCGCCGGCTGCACCTGCGACGTGCAGAAGCTGCAGCGGCGCGCGGCTTTCGGAATGGTGCTGAGGCATTCGGGGCACTCGCGCGTCGCCACGTCCACCGCGGGCTTGGCGCGCCGTTCCGCCAGCTTGTTCATCGGCAGCACCACCACGAAATAGACCACGGCGGCGATGGCGAGGAAGGAGATGATCGCGTTGATCACGTCGCCGTAGAGGAAGTGGCTGTTGTTGACGGTGAACGTCAGGCTGCTGAAGTCCGGCTTGCCCACGATGGCTGCGATGAGCGGCGTCAGCAGGTCCTTGACGATCGCGGTCACAACCGCGGTGAACGCAACGCCGATGACCACGGCGATGGCCAGGTCGATGACGTTGCCGCGAAGGATGAAGTCGCGGAACCCCTTGAACATCGGCTGTCCTCCGCGCTGCCGGCTCAGCGCAAACCCATCGCCACCTGCACCCGCCGCAGGGTGGCGCCGGCCACGGCCGAAACCCGCTCCGCAGACTCGGCCAGCAGGCGCTGCAGCGCCGCGTCGTCGGAGCGGAGGTCAGCATATTTCGCCTGGATGGGTTGCAGCGCATCCACCATCGCATCCGTCACCGCGGACTTGAGCGCGCTGTAGGGCTTGCCCTCGAACGCGGCGAGCGCGGCGCGCGAGTCCAGGCCGCGCAGCGCCGCGTACATGTCGAGCAGGTTGGCCACGCCGGGGCCCACCGGGTCGCGCACCGCGGGCTCGGTGTCCGTCTGGGCCCGCGCCACCTTGCGGCGGATGACGTCGGGCGGGTCGAGCAGCAGCACAGCGTGGCCGGGCCGCTCGATGGCGATGCTCTTGCTCATCTTCTCCAGCGGAGCGTCGAGGCCCATGACCCGCGCGCCCACGTCGCGAATCAGGGGCTGCGGCACCTTGACCACGTCGCCGTGCAGCGAGTTGAGCCGCTGCGCCACGTCGCGGGTCAGCTCGATGTGCTGGCGCTGGTCCTCACCCACGGGCACGTAGTCCGCGTCATAGAGAAGGATGTCCGCCGCCATCAGGTCCGGGTAGACGAACACGCCCGTGCTGATGCGCTCGCGGCCCTGTGCCTGGCTGCGCGCCTTGAATTGCGTCATGCGCTCTAGCCATCCCATCGGCGTCAAACACTCCACGATCCACGCCAATTCGGCGTGCGCGGGCACGTGCGACTGCACAAAGATCTCGCACCGCGCGGGATCGAGGCCGCACGCCACGTAGAGAGCGGCCAGCTCGAGCACGTTCGCGCGCAGCTTGGCGGGATCGGGCAGCACCGTCAGCGCGTGCAGGTCGACGATGCAGAAGTAGTTCTCGAACTCGTCCTGGTCGCGGGCCCAGTTGCGCAGCGCGCCGAGGTAGTTCCCGATGTGCAGGCTGAAGTCCGGCTGGATGCCGGAGAGCACGCGCGGGCGCGTCTGGGCGGCCGGAGGCACGGCGCCAAAGATATAGGGCGCAAGACTCCGGTGGCCGCTTTCGTTATTCTTTGCGGAACGGTCGGCGCGTGCCGCCCGACAGGGAAGGCGATAAGGTTCCGGAGGGAGACGATGGGCTCGAACCCAATGGCAAGAGCGGTCCTCGCGATTGCCTGCTTGGCCGGCGCGTTGAGCGTCGGCACGGTCAGCCACGTCACGGCCCTTGCGGCGCCGCCGCCGACCGACTGCAACACGCCAAACGGCACAGGCGGCACCGGCATCCTGGAGCAGAGCGCAACCGGGAACCTCACCAAGGCGCTGACCAACACGACCCATGGCTCGGGCAGCACCACCTACTTCTTCACCCTGACCACCACGCGTCCCACCACCAGCGACAGCGGCTCGGGCTCGACCGTGAGCTACACGGCGAACACGCTGACCGACACCTCCAAGAGCTGGACCGCGAACCAGTGGGCCAACGCGACGGTGGTGGCCGGCGGCACGACGCAGGCGACCGTGGCGAGCAACACGAGCAACACGCTCACGCTCACGGCCAACTGGAGCTCGCAGCCGGCGAACGGCACCGCGTACACGATCAGCTTCTTCAAGGAGCTGACCGACTGCGCGTGGGACGTCACGCAGGGGGGCAGCGCCGCCACGGCCAACTACGCCAGCCAGCAGAACAGCGCCACCTTCAACAGCAGCGGCCAGCTGGGCATCTCGCTGACCGTGAACCAGAACGACGCAATCTGCGACCGGGTGGAGCTCAAGGGCACCACGTCCTCGGGCACGCCGTTCGCCGATTACAGCAACCTCGTGGGCTCGCCCAGCGGCACGAACTGCACGCTGCCGGCGAACACGCCCGAGGCGCCCAGCGCAGCGCTCATCGGATTGATCGGCACCGGCGGCGCCCTTGGGGCAATCCTCTGGGCGCGGCGGCGCCGCAACGACGGCGGCACGGCAGCGCCGGCGGCTTCGTGAGGGAGGGATGAAAATGACACTTCTGTCTAGATCTCGCATCCGCCGGGGCAGCCTCCTCACCGTCGCGTGCGTCGCGGCGCTGGTGGCCGGCTCCACCATCAAGGCGTCTGCCATCAACGCGCCCCCGCCCAAGGACTGCGACACACCCAACCAGAGCAACGGCGTCGGCGTGCTGGAGCAGCCGCAGAGCATCAACTCGCAGACCAACCAGCCGTACCTCACGAAGACGCTCAGCAACACGGTGTCGCAGCCGGGCAGCACCACGTATCAGTTCACGCTGCAGACCACTCGCACCACCACCAGCGACAGCGGCTCGGGCGCCGCGGTGAGCTACACCTCGACCACGCTGACCGACACGTCGAAGAGCTGGACCACGAACCAGTGGGCCAACGCGACGGTGTCCGTCAACGCGGGCGCGGAGACGGGCACGGTGGCGAGCAACACGAACAACACGCTCACACTGACCGGCGCGTGGACCGGCGGCACGCCCGCAGCGCAGTCGCCCTACTCCATCACGTTCTTCAGCGAGCTCCTGGACTGCGCATGGGACGTCACCACCGGCGGCAACCAGACCACGGCCCAGTACGCCACGCAGCAGAACGCGCCGACGTTCGACGCCAACAACCGGCTGACCATCAGCCTCGACGTCAACAACAGCGACGCCGTCTGCGACCGCGTGGAGCTGAAGGGCACGACGCCGTCGGGCACGCCGTTCACCGACTACAGCAACCTCGTGGGGTCGCCCAACGGAACGCAGTGCTCGCCATCGAGCGTCACGCCCGAGGTGCCCACGGCGGTGCTTGTCATCGTGATCGGCGGTGGCGCCATCGGCGCCTTCGTCTACGTGCAGCGACGGCGCGGCCGGAGGGTTTCCGCGGTCTAGGCTTCGGCCTTCAGCTGGCTGCTCGTTTGACCAGCTCGCCGATCCTCTTCTCGACGTCGCGCGTCAGCCGGTGCAGGGCGTAGGCGGTCGGCCAGAGATCGCCGTCGTCGAGGTTCGCCGCCTGCTGGAAGCCAAAGGTCGAGTACCTGGTCTTGTACTTCTGACCGCTCTGGAAGAAGCAGACGACCTTGTCGCCCTTGGCGTACGCGGGCATGCCGTAGAAGGTTCGCGGCGTCAGATCCGGCGCGCTCGCCTTGACGATGGCGTGGATCCGCTCCGCCATGGCGCGATCCGCTGGCGCCATCTCGGCGATCTTCGCCAGCACGTCGGCCTCCCCATCGACCTGCCCTGAGCGAGCGCGCCTCCGCTCGTTGAGCGTCTCCCGCATCGCGGCGCGCTCCTCGGCCGACAGCAGCTGCGATCCGCGGGAGGTGGGGCGGCGCGCCGGCGTCTTGGCGTTGGTCTTCTTCTTGCTCATGGCCTCCTCCGCACGGCTGCCCGTGGCTACGCGGACTTGCGCCGGGGGCGCGGCTGGCGCCGCACCCGGGGCGACCAGCAGCGGTCGACGAACTGCGCGATCTCCCCGGACAGCCGCTCTGGCGAGAAGCGCAGCTCGAGGATGTGCGACGCCTCGCACAGCGTGGCGTTGGGCAGCTCCTCGGCGAGCATGCCCGCGTCCGAGAACGGGTGGACCGGGTCGCGGTGGTGCCCGATGATCAGCGCCGGCGCCGTGATGGCGCGGCGCTGGTCGCGGTGCGGCGCCACATGGCCGAAGAACAGACCCTGCAGCAGCGCGCCGCTCGGCCCGGGTGTCTGGCGGATGACGTCGAGGGCGACGTTGCCCCAGAAGGGCACGATGCGACGCGGGATGCGGCGCAGCAGGGCGGCAACCGGGCTGATCAGCCCCTCGCCGAAGTGCAACCCCACCAGCAGTGGCGCGAACGTGATGGCCGATGCCACCAGCCCGTTCTCCAGCACGGGCATCTCGATGATCATGCCGCGCAGGCGTTGCGGCGCCATCGAGGCGAGCTCCAGCGTCACGTTGGCGCCGAGCGAGGTGCCGCCCACAACGGCCTCATCGATGTCCAGGTGGTCGAGCAGCGCCACCACCTCCTCGGCGAAGTTGTGCACCGAGTAGGCGGTCATGTCCACCGGCCGCTCGGAGCGGCCGTGGCCCAGCGGATCCATCGTCACCACGCGGTTGCCGCGCTCCGCCAGGTGGCGCGCTAGCGGCTCCTGCATCGTCGCCGGGATGAGCAGGCCGGGCAGCAGCACGACCCAGCGGCGGCCTTCGCCGAAGATCGTGTACGCGAGGGTGCGGCGGTTGTGTGTGAAGGTGCCGAGACGAGTCGGGACGGTTGGTGTGGTGGACATCGCCGCGCATGATGTGCCATCGGCTCGGGCGTCGCCAAGCCCGTAGACTGGCCCGCCGTGGCCCGCCGCATCGTGCTTCTCGGCGCCACCGGGTACACCGGCCGGCTCGTGGCCGCGGCGATGGTGCGCGCTGGCGCGCGGCCGGTGCTGGCGGGGCGCAATCATCAGAGCCTCGCCGCAGTGGGCGTGCGTCTAGGGAAAGGCCTTGACACCGTGCTGGCCGACATCGCCCACCCCGAGACGCTGCTCGAGCTGGTGCGCCCCGGCGACGTGCTGGTCAGCACCGTCGGCCCCTTCACGCGCTACGGGCGCGCCGTGGTCGAGGCGGCGATCTACCGGCGCGCCACGTACTTCGACTGCACCGGCGAAGCGCCCTTCATCCGCGCGATGCACGAGGAGCTCTCCCCCATCGCGGACCAGGCCGGCACGGCCCTCTTCACCGCGTTCGCGTACGAGTTCGTGGCCGGCGAGGTGGCGGCCGCGCTGGCGCTCGACGGGCTGGCCGAGGCGACGCGCGTCGACGTGGGGTACTTCGTCCGCGGCGGCTATCGCGGCTTCACGAGCGCGGGCACGCGCGCGTCGGTGAGCGGCGTGATGCTGGCGCCGAACTTCGCCTGGCGCGACGGCGCGCTCCGGCCCGCGCGCGCGGCCGGACGCAAGCGCAAGTTCTCGATCGACGGGAAGGCACGGCTCGCCCTGTCGATCGCCGGCGCCGAGCACTTCACCGTGCCGCGGGTCTTCCCCCAGGTCAGCGACATCGGCGTGTTCCTCGGCGGCATCGGTGGACGCGTCACCACGCGGGCCGCGGGCGCGCTCTTCAGGGCGGGTTCGCGCATCCCCGGGGGGCGCAGGGCCGCCGATGCCGCGGTGCGCGTCGTCTCGCATCGCGAGGGCCCGGACGAGGAGCAGCGAGCCGCACGCGGCTCCGAGGTCATCGCGGTGGCCTCCGACGCGGCCGGGCGCGAGCTGCGCACCGTGCGGCTGCGCGGCGGCAACGCCTACGACTTCACCGCCGCGATCCTGGCGTGGGGCGCCGTGCGCGTGACGCAGCAGGGCATCGAGCGCTCCGGCGCGCTGGGCGCCGTGGAGGCGTTCGGGCTGGCCCCGCTGCGCGACGCCTGCGCGGCAGCGGGGCTGCCCGTCGTTGACGAGGCCTGAGCCGGCCTACTCCGACTCGTACTTGAAGGAGAGCTTGAGGCGCGTGCGGAAGCGCGCGACCTTGCCGTCCTCCACGGTGACGTCGAGCTCCGACACCTCGGCGACGCGCAGGTCGCGCAGCGAGCCCGAGGCCGTCTCGATGGCCGCCTGAGCGGCGCGCTCCCACGACTCGGTGCTGGTGCCGACGAGTTCCGTCACGCGATAGACGCTGTCCGCCATGTGCTGCTCCTCGATCCCGCTGATGTGAGCCGCCATTATCGCGAGGGCTGCACGGCACCTGTGGTGCGTCGCATCGCCACGCCGAGCAGCACCAGCAGCCCTCCAGCCACCGCCAGCAGGCCGCCGACCACCAGCGCCCCGAGCAGGTTGCTGCCCGTGCCCGGCGTGCTGATGCCCTGCACACCGCTGCTGATGCCCTGCACGCCGCCGGCGGCGGTGATCACCGCGCGCTCGGCGCCACATGACGTTGACACGCTGCTGTTGTTGGCGTCGCCGCTGGAGAAGGTGACCACCCACGAGTACGTGCCCGGGCGGACCGGCGTGAATGTGTCAGAGGTGACCATAAGGGGACCGCTCGCGGGAAGGGGGACGGTGCTGGTGTGCGCCGGCGTCCCGTTGCAGCCGCTGCTGTCCGGTCCGTAGAGCCTGAAGGTCACCGACCCGGTGGGATGGAAACCGCCCGTGATCAGCGCGCGGTCGCTGACCGGAGTGCCGACGGGACCGCCGGCCGACGGCGTCGTCGCGATGGACGGCGTGGCCGCCGCCACGGTGACGGGCTCGTCCGCGCACGCGCTGCTGACCGCGTTGTTGTTCGCGTCACCGCCGTATGCCGCGACCCAGTGGTACGTCCCGGCGATCGATGGCGTGAACGCGGGTGACGTGGCCGCGCCGGAGCTGAGGGCGACGCCGCCGAACGCCTGCACGGGCGCGGCCGCGCACTGCGGGTCAGACGCTGCGAAGAGGCGGAAGCTCACCGTGCCGTTCGGGTTAGCGCCGCCGGTGACGCGCGCCTGGTCGGTCATCGGGCCGCCCACCGTGGCCGCGCTCGGCTGCGAGCTCAGCGCCGGCGTGGCCTTGATCACATTGACGGGCTCGTCGCCGCACGCGGTGGGCCCGGCGTCCACCGCGGACCCGTGCAGCAGCTCGGCGGTCCACTGGTACATCCCGGCCATGGCCGGCGCGTAGAAGCCCTGTGTGATCACGGTGGCGTTGTGCGGCAACGCGCTGCCGCCGACGGGATCGGACTCGCTGAACACCGGCGTCCTCCCCGCCACCCCGCAGTCGCCCGGCGCCCAGAGCATGAACTGCACAGCGCGGTCCGACGCGGCGGAGACGGCAGCGGAGTCGAGCAGGCTGACGCTGCCGACGACATCGGGCCCGTCGGTGCAGGGAGCGGCGGTGGAGCCGACGTTGCCCGAGGTCGAGGCGCTGCAGAGCGGCGTCGTGGAGTTCAGGCTGTGCGCAGAGGCTGTGACGAGCGATGCCGTCCCGCCCGCGAGGATGGCGACGATGGCGACCGCCGCGCGCGCGGCGACCCCGACACGCGTATCGCTGCTGCGCAGGAGCGACCTCCTTTCATCCCGATGCGGTGCCAGCGGCGGCTGCTCAAGCTTGCCGCAAATCGGGGCGGAGCGCTACAGATGTTCGGTTTCTGAGCTGTGGAGCGCGTCGCGGATGCGGGCGGCGGCGGCCACCGCGCCGGCGGCCCCCAATGCCGACGCCACCAGCATCAGCGGCGACCCGGTGGGCACCGGCGATCCCGGCGAGCAGGAGAGCCCGCTCGGCGCCGGCGCTGTGCCCGATTCCTGCGTGGGCAGCGCCGGGTTGGGCTGCGGCACGGTGTACGGCGTGACCGTGGGGAACCCGTTGCTGAACGTGTCCGGTGCGTTGGCCGCGCAGTCGCTGGGTGGCAGCGTGCGCGAGTCCGCATACGAGGGCTGCGCGATGGTGGGCACTGACGTGTCCACCGCGGCCACGTTCAGCGCGCTGGTGAGGTTGCCCACCGTGGCGCGTCGCCAGGCGCTGATGTTGGGCACCTCCACCCCGAAGCGCTGCTCCAGGAAGAGCAGCAGCGACGTGTGGTCGAAGGTGTCGTGGCACACAAAGCCGCCGCGGGTGAACGGCGAGCACACGAGCAACGGCACGCGGAACCCCAGGCCCACGGGACCGAGGATGCCGCCCGCGTCGTGCGGCGACGCCGTGAGGTCCACGCCTGTGGCGGTGATGTACTCGCCGGCGGTGCCGGGTGGCGGCGTGGGCGGCGGCACGTGGTCGAAGAAGCCGCCGTTTTCGTCAAATGTGACAAAAAGGGCCGTCTTCGCCCACAACGCGGGATTGCCGGTCAGCGCGTTGAGCACCTGCGCGACCGTGGCCTCGCCCCACACCGGGGGCGCGGGCGGGTGCTCGCTGTCCGCCAGCGGCGCCAGCACCCACGACACCTGGGGCAGCGTGCCCGCTGCGCAGTCCGCCTCGAACTGACCCGGCGTGCCGTTGCCGAAGAACGTCGGCGTGAACGCGTTGGCCGCCAGCGTGGGGTTGGTCGTGGGGTTGAAGTTCTTGAAGTACGCGAGCACGTTGTCGCCGTAGTGGCCGTCGGCCGTTGAGTACACCTTCCACGAGACGTTGTTGGCCTGCAGCTGCTCGGGATAGGTGGGCCAGGTGAGCGTCCACAGGTACTGCGCCCGGTTCGCGGTCAGCGTCTGCAGCCACGGGCCGCCGTTGGCGCCGGCCGGGTCGATGGTGGCCGTCATGCTCATCAGGCGGTTGGAGTCGGTGGGCCCGATGACCGAGCAGTGGTATGCGTCGCAGAGCGTGAACGCATCGGCGAGCGCGTAGTAGTACGCCATGTCCTTGCGTGTGTAGTAGCCCATCGTCATGGGCGCATTGACGGCGTTGGACGTGTCGTCGAGATGCGCTTTGAGGAAGCTGTCCATCGCGCCGCCGTTCCACGCCTTGTGCTGCAGCGCCCATTCGTGGCTGATGTCGTTGGTGCACTCGCCCATGTTGTTGAAGCTGTCGAGGTGGATCGGGGCGAGGAAGCCGCTGGGCGGGCCGTAGCCGGTGTTGTGCCCGCCGTCGCTCTGGTACCAGATCGGCTCGCCGCCCGACTGGAGCACGTTCGGGTCGGCGAACCCGCGCACGCCGCGGTACGTGCCGAAGTAGTGGTCGAAGCTGCGGTTCTCCTGGATGAGGATCACCACGTGCTCGATGTCCTTGAGCGATCCGCACACCGGCGCTGCGGCGAGGGCGCGCAGCACGCCCGGGCCGAATCCGCTCAGCGCAAGGCCGGCGCCCCCCGCCGCGCCTGCAGCAAGCAGCTCGCGGCGGGTCAGGCGGACCGGCACGGCTCCCCTTCCGCAGGCCGGGTGGTCACTGCCCACTTAACGGCACGCCGCGTAGCAAGCTTGCACCCGGTGAAACTGCTGGCCTCCCTCGTCGTGGCGTCGCTGGCCTCTGTCGCCGTGCCCATGGCAGCCGGCGCCGGCCCGGTGCTCGACGCGTCGGCCCGCAGCGACGGCGTGCTCCGCTCCATCGACAACATGCACCTCTCGCGCGACCTCATGTGCACGGAGCAACCGGCGCAGTGGATCGACGCGGTCGTGGCCCAGGAGGCGGCCGCCGGCGCCAACACCATCGTGGTCGACACCCCCTACGACGACGCGTCGGGGTACCGCTCGTGTCCCGTTGGCGACCCGCTGGCCTATGAGGAGACGTGGGTAAGCGCCATCCGCCACGCCCACCTGCACGTGTGGTTCCGCCAGGTGTGGAACTCGTGGCTGGGCATCTTCGGGCAGCCGAAGCTCACTTACGGCACCTCCCCCGCCGTGCCCGCCGAGACCGGCGGCGGCGCCGCGGCCGCCATCAGCGGCGCGGACACGTCCTCCTACCTGGCCCGGACGTACGGCTTCATCGTCGGGCACCCCGGGCTCTTCGCCTCAGGCGACATCTTCACCCCCGCCGAGGAGCCGGAGGGCGGCGGCGTGGCCCCGGACTGCACCGGCCCGTGCCAGTTCCCCAACCCGAGCGAGTTCAACCGCTTCATGCGCGACAGCATGGCCGCCGACCGGCAGGCGTTCGCCTCGCTCGGCCTGGCGGTCGCGGTGGGCTACTGGGGCGTGGGCTGCGCCAATCACTGGCTCGAGCCCCAGACGGTGGCGGCGATGGGCGTGCTGGCCACGGACTGCTACGACCGCGCCGCGGCCGCCCTGGGGGCGCACCTCACCGCCCTGTATCAGCAGTTCGGGGTGCCCGTGGTGCTCGGCGAGTGGGGCGACATCTGGGACCGAGGCGCGCAGCCCGCCTCCAACGACGCGGTCTCAGCCGTCTTCGCCACCCTCAACACGCTGCCCTTCGTGCTCGGCTTCAACTACTGGCAGGCCGCCGGCACGATCGGGAGTGAGGACCTCCTGAACACCCAGAGCGCCGCGCTCACGCCGGT
This sequence comes from Candidatus Dormiibacterota bacterium, assembly GCA_019245575.1. GTDB lineage: Bacteria > Chloroflexota > Dormibacteria > Aeolococcales > Aeolococcaceae > JAFARE01. The sequence continues at coordinate 72,992 of JAFARE010000040.1, forward strand.
CGGCGCAACCGTGCGCGCCCTGCTGCCGCAGTTGCAGCGCAACACCCAGTTCACCGCGGGCTCCGTGGGCGCCTTCCCGGTGTGGCTGTTCACCGGCGACTGCGCCTACGGCGGCCAGCAGACCGGGCAGCTGACCTTCGCCTGCCGCTTCCCCGGCAACGGCCGGGGCGCCACGGGCCTGCCTCCGCCGCTCACCGAGAACTGGCCGCTGGTGCGCTGAGCGCGGCTTGACCTGCGGTACACCCGGCCTAGACTGACCTCGATGGCCGGACTGCTCCGCCTCACGGCGCGCTGGTCGCTGGCCGCCATCTTCGTCACCTCGGGGATCGACCTGATCCAGGATCCCGAGGCCAGGACCAGGCGGGCGGCCGAGGCGCTCCCCGGCATGCCCCCGATTCCCGCGATTGGCCAGGTCCACGGCGCGGCCATGGCCGTTGCCGGCACCACGTTCGGATTGGGTATCCTTCCAGTGGCGTCGGCGGCCGTCCTGGCCGCCTCGCTGGTGCCCAACACATACGTCGGGCATCCCTTCTGGAAGGAGGACGACCCCAAGGCACGAAAGGGTCAGCGAATTCATTTCCTCAAGAACCTCGGCCTCTTCGGAGGCCTGGTCTTCGAGGTCCTGGAAACGAAGGCCCGCAAGCACCGCTGATCTCGCGGCAGGAAGGACGCGCATGCGTACAAACCGCAAGAATCGGGGGCGGGGGAACGTTGGGACTCTAGGCTGCACCCACGGCACCGCACAGGGAAATCGAACCAAACCCATGCAGTTGAGAGGCCGCCGGCGAGTGATCGCTGGAGCCGTCGTTGCGGTTCCGGCACTGCTCGTGCTCGGCTCGTTCTTCACCCCGGCGCCGCGCCTTCAGGCCCAGGCGGCCAGCGGCGCGCCCGGCCTGGGCCTGCCCACGCCGACGCCCACGCCGATCATCTGCCTGACCACGCCGACGCCGACGCCGATTCCGCTGCCCGGCGTGCCGACGCCGATCCCGCTGCCGCTCTGCCCCACGCTCCCGCCGCTGCCGACGCCGCCGCCGCCTCCGCCCACGCCGTCGCTGCCGCTGCCGTCGCTGCCGCTCCCCTCACTGCCACTGCCCTCGAACAGCCCGCCCGCCTGCTCCACCTGCCCGCCGCCCACGCTTCCGGGCGTGCCCGGCGGCCCCGGCGGTCCGGGTGGCCCTGGTCCGGGTGGCCCCGGCACGGGTGGCACCACCGGCGGCTACTACTACCCGGGCGGCGGTTCCACCGGCGGCTCGACCGGCTCGGGCCCGGGCGTGGTGGGCAACTCGCCCGCGACCTGGCCGCACAGCGTGGCCGGCAGCCTGATGCTCGCCGACCCCTTCCTGGCCAGCGCCATCGACCAGATCCTGGGCAACCCGGTCGCCGCGCAGCGGCCTGACCTGCTGCACTTCTCCGTGACCGGCGCCAGCCCCGCGAGCTGGCTGCTCGGCGGCCTCTTCGCCGCCGGCACCCCGTCGGGACCGCCGCCGCTGTCGCCGCAGATGGCCCTGGCGCTCCTGCTGGTCGCCGGAGGCGCGACGCTCATCGCCGTGGTGCTGCGCGGCCGCCGACGCAAGCTGATCGCCGCGCTGCTGGTGTTCCCCGCGGCGCTGGCCATCGCGGTGCCGGCCGGCGCGGCGGTGCTCGCCAGCCATCAGACGGCGGCCACCAAGACGGTCGCGCCGGACCAGCACACCAACCAGCGCACGCATCAGCTGGCCGCGTGGGCCACCAGCACGGTGCCCACCTGGACGCAGCTGATCGCCATCGAGAACGCGCTGTCGCAGCAGCACGACGCGATCGTGGCTAACGAGACTGAGATCGCCAACCTCACGGTCGCGTGGCAGACCGAGTACCTGCACATCACCCCGCACACGCTCCACCCCATGGTGTTCACGGTGCTCGGCGGCCAGCTCAAGCAGCTGGTGCTGGAGCACGCGGCGCTGGCCACGGCCTACGAGACCAGCCTGCAGAACGAGTACCAGTTCTTCCTCGACGCGGCGAAGAACCCGGTGCAGCTGACGGCGCTGCAGACGGCGGCCACGCGCACGCCGGCCGACGTGCAGCAGGCCGTCACGTACGACATCTCCGTCGTCGAGACGCAGCTGCAGCAGGAAGCGGCGATCAACAACGCGCAGCAGATCGCGTCGACGCAGCCGCTGCCGGTCGCCGGTCCGTTCACCTTCTCCGCTCCGGTGAGCGGCGTGGTGACGCAGGCCTTCGGCCCCACGTCGTTCACGCTCGAGCCGCCGCTCACGTACAACGGCGTCTTCTACCCGCACTTCCACACCGGCCTCGACATCGCGGCGCCGCTCAACTCGCTGGTCGGCGCAGCCGGTCCGGGGCAGGTGATCCTCGCGGGCGCCAGCCGCGACTCGCACGGCAACCTCGTGGGGTACGGCAACTACGTCGTGATCCGCCATCCCAACGGCGCGCTGACGCTGTACGGACACCTCAACCGCATCCTCGTGGCCGCGGGCCAGATCGTGAGCCAGGGCCAGGTGATCGGCCTCCTCGGGTCGACGGGCTGGTCCACCGGGCCGCACGTCCACTTCGAGATCCGGATCAACGGCATCTTCGTCGACCCGGCGCCCTACCTCGCGCAGGCGATCCGCTAGACACGTAGAGTGACGCGCCGTGGCGGCGCGCCGGTTCTCCGTACAACCGAGAGGACCGTTCGACCTGCGTGCGTCCAACAAGTACTTCGGCGGATGGGTGCAGGCAGCGGAGGGCGATGAGCCCGCCATCCCCATGGCGTTCCCGGTGGAGGGCTGGGACGGATCCGCGGTGGTGGTGGTGCGTCAGGCCGACGACGGCACGGTGAGCGGCGAGGTGTTCGGCACCACGACGGAACACGAGCGCGCGTGGCAGCAGGCGTGCGCGGTGCTCTCCGTGGACGAGGACGGCTCAGGCTTCGCCGATGCCGGCCGGCGCGACCCTATGATCGGCACGCTGCAGGCGCAGCACCCCGGACTGCGTCCCGTGCTCTTCCACTCGCCGTACGAGGCCGCGTGCCAGTTCGTCATCGCGCACCGCACGAGCATCGCCCAGGGCCGCGCGGTGCGCGCGCGCATGGCCGAGCAGGCGGGCGATGCGATCGAGACGCCGCTCGGCGTGCATCACTCGTTTCCAGCGCCGCAGCGGCTGTTGCAGATGGAGGCATTTCCCGGTGTCTTTGCCGCCAAGTGGCCGCGGCTGCACGCGGTGGCGCAGGCGGCGCTGGACGGCGTGCTGGTCCGAGCTCACCTGCGCTCGTTGCCCTATGAGCAGGCGCTCGCGGCGGTACGCGCCATCCCTGGGATGGGCCCGTTCTTCAGCCAGGGCGTTGTGATCCGCGGCGCCGGCGCGGTCGACGCGCTGAGCGACGACATGGTCACCCGCCAGGCTGTGCAACAGGCGTACGGGCTGGACCACGAACCGGACACTGCGGAGCTGACGCGCATCGCCGAGCCATGGCGGCCCTACCGGTCATGGGTGATGGTGCTCCTCCACGTGGCCTTCCGACGGGAAGGCGCCGGCCCACGACGCCAAAGGTGAACGCATCGGTCGCGAAGGCTTGATCGAAACGAGGCGCGGTATCCTTGCGGCTAGGAAGGTACGGATGCATCTACTCGGCGTGAAATTGGGCGCACCGAGGATTCGCCTTGCGATCGCTGTGCTGATTGCGATCCTCGGTGTCGTGACTGTGGTCGGACGTGCCTCTGCATACACCGACGACTTCAAGCACGATGCGCACATATCAGTCATTCCAGAGCTGTGGGGAACGCACTCTCTCTCCATCCGCTCGATCGAGAACGGCCTGATGTCGGGTACGACGGAATGTCACGAAATGTCACCCGTCTTCATCTACACGCTGATCGAGGACGAAAAAGCGCTGGGGGCCAATGCCGCGACTGTCGACATGCCCTATGACGGCCCGGATGGATACGCCGAGTGTCAGCCCGTCGACCCCGCTGCCTACGAATCAACGTGGGTCAGCGCCATTCACCAGGTAGGGTTGCGCGTGTGGTTCCGCCAGGCATGGAACACCTGGGCTGCCTACTACGGCGAGCCGAAGTTCAGCTATGCGACCTCACCAAGTGTGCCGTACGAGGGTGCCGGGGGAGCGGCTGACGTGCTGTCAGGCGCTGACACCGGTTCATACCTGGCGAAGACATACCACTTCATCCTGGATCACGCGAGTTACTTCGCGAACGGCGACATCTTCACGCCGGCATCGGAGGCTGACGGAGCCGGCATCGGGCCGAACCCGGGATGCGCGGCTGCGCTGTGCGAGTTTCCGTCGATTCCAGAGTTCAACCGCTTTCTACGCGACAGCCTCACTGTGGATCGGGAGGCGTTCAAGCAGATAGGTGTGGACGTGTTCGTGGGTCTATTCGGCACGTCCTGCGAGTACCTGGACCGACTGGAGCCCGACACCGTCACCGCGATGGGAATCGTTTCGACTGACTGTTATGTGCCATCCGCGGCTCGGCTTTTACGGGACCTCGATACGATGCATGAGACTTATGGGTCGCCAGTCGTGCTGAGCGAGTGGGGAGACATCTGGGACGAGGCCCGCGAGCCGCAGACGCAGGACTCGGTCTCCCAGGCACTCGAGGCGGTGGTGAAGTCGCCTTTCGTCGGAGGCATGGGCTACTGGCAGGGCATCGGCGGCCCGGGGGGCGAGGGGCTCATCGACTATCCAACCCTTCAAATCACCTCGGCTGGCTACAGCCTCCAACACTGGTATGCAATCGCGGCGAGGTCCTGTGACCAACCGAACGACCCGCTGACCGTCTGGGCGGAGGCCACTGCCACAGCCCTGGACGGCGATCCAGCCTCCTGGTGTCGGATCGGGCGGTAGCCGCCACCCCAAATCTGCCAAAAAGCGCCGGATTTCTCGCGCTGGAACGTTCCTAGTAGTGGCCGCATGGAGCGGCGAGGGACGTTAGGAGGGAGAGGCTGCCGTGGCGATCCAGTTGGCTGAGGCCGGAATCGCTCCGCCCTACTGGCCTGAGGCGCTGCGCTCCGACACGGGCACCGCCGAATTGGTCGGCGTGGCCAAGCCGATCACGGGCACGTCCGACATCCAGCTGCTTGTGCCGGCCCGCGACGAGCCGAACCCCGAGCTGTCCATCGTCATCCCCGCCTTGAACGAGGAGATCACGGTCTCCGAGTTCGTCGCCTGGTGCCTCGAGGGCCTCGAGAAGGCCGGCGTCGCCGGCGAGGTGCTCATCGTCGACAGCTCCTCGGATCGCACCACGGAGCTGGCGCTCGCCGCCGGTGCCCGCGTCCTCAGGGTCCCGAAACGCGGCCTCGGCCGGGCCTACATCGACGCCATCCCGTACATCCGCGGCCGCTGGGTCCTGATGGGCGACGCCGACTGCACGTACGACTTCCGGGAGCTCAGGGGCTTCGTCGACCAGTTCCGGCAGGGGTACGACTTCGTCATGGGGTCGCGCTGGAAGGGCACGATCGAGGCGGGCGCGATGCCCTTCCTGCACCAGCACCTCGGCACGCCTGCGACGACGCGAGTGCTCAACGTCCTCTTCGACAGCGAGTTCTCGGACATCCACTGCGGCATGCGCGGCATCACGCGCGACGCGCTCATCCGCATGAACCTGCAGTCCCAGTCCTGGGAGTACGCATCGGAGATGGTGCTGAAGTCCGTGCACATGCGGCTCCGCACCGCCGAGGTGCCGGTGAGCTTCCTAAAGGACCGCGACGGCCGGGTGAGCCATCACAAGCGCGCCGGCTGGTTCTCGCCGTTCCAGGCAGCCTGGATCAACCTCAAAGCGATGTTCGTGTATGGCGCGGACTTCTTCCTGCTCAAGCCGGGGCTTGGGCTGCTCGCACTGGGCCTGCTGATCACGCTGCCGCTGGTGTCAGGACCGGTCCGCCTTGGGCCGCTCGTCCTTTCGCTGTACTGGATGCTGTTCGGCGTGACGCTCTGCATCGTCGGATTGCAGAGCTTCTACCTCGGCTGCATCGTGCGCGTGCTCCACGACTACACCGGGCGCGACACGCGGCGCTGGCTCACCGTCTTCAGCTACACGCGCACCATGTTCGCCTGCGCCGCGATGGGCGTCGGCGGTGTGGTTCTGCTCAGCGGCCTCGTCGTCGACTACGCCCGCCACGGGCTTCGTCTCCCCCTCAGCCAGACACCCGAGGTGTACTTCGCGGTCTTCGGACTGCTGCTCGTGATCGCCGCGTTCATGACCTTCGCCGCCACGCTGATCATCCACGCTGCCGCGCTCAGGGCGCCGAGAGCCAATGGCCACAGTCGTTGACGCCGAAGCGCTGCTGATCGGCGAGAAGCGCGCGCGCACGTCCTCGCACGTGCAGCCGGACGAAGCGACGCCGAGCATCGACAGCCTCCGGGTCGAGATCTTCGCCGACGGCGCCGATCGCGACGCCATCGTCGAGCTGGCCAAGAATCCGCTGGTGAAAGGCTTCACCACCAACCCCACCCTCATGCGCGCCGCGGGCATCCGCGACTACGATGCCTTCGCTCGCGACGTCATCAGCGCGGTCTCGTCGATGCCCGTGTGCTTCGAGGTGTTCGCCGACGACTTCGATGAGATGTACCGCCAGGCGCTGCTCATCGCCGGCTGGGGCGAGAACGTCTACGTCAAGATCCCGGTCACCGACACCCAGGGCCGTTCGAGCATGCCGGTCGCCCGGCGGCTGGCGCTCGCCGGGGCAAAGCTCAACATCACGGCGATGTTCACGCCGGCGCAGGTGGAGGAGGCCTGCGCGGCGCTGCAGGGCGGCCCATCGAGCTTCCTCTCGGTGTTCGCCGGCCGCATCGCGGACAGCGGCAGGGATCCCGTCCCCATCATGCGCCGCTGCCTGCGCATCATGCGTGACCACCCCCAGCTGCGGCTCATCTGGGCGAGCCCGCGCGAGGTCCTCAATGTGATTCAGGCGGATGAGATCGGGTGCCACGTGATCACGGTCACGCACGACCTGCTGAAGAAGCTCTCGAACGTCGGCAAGCCGCTCGACCAGTTCTCGCTGGAGACGGTCGCAATGTTCCATCGGGACGCCACGGCAGCCGGGTACAGCCTCTAGACTTCCCCGGCGCCCATGGACACCTTCAGCGACGGCTTCCTCGAGGAGAGCGCGGCAATCATCGCCGCACTGGACCGTGGTGCCATCGAGGCGGTGGCCACCGGCCTGAGCGGGGTTCGCGCCCGCGGCGGCAGGCTGTTCATCCTCGGAGTGGGCGGATCAGCAGGCCATGCCAGCCATGCGGTGAACGACTTCCGCAAGCTCTGCGGCATCGAGGCCTATGCCCCCACCGACAACCCGTCGGAGCTCACAGCGCGGGCCAATGACGAAGGCTGGGACTCGACATTCACCGGCTGGCTCAAGGTCTCGAAATTGAGCGACAGGGATGCGCTGCTCATCTTCTCGGTGGGAGGTGGTGATCAGGCTCGCAATGTCTCGACAAACCTGGTACGCGCGATCGAGCACGCCGCCGACGCCCGCGCAGAGGTCTTCGGCATCGTCGGGCGCGACGGCGGATTCACGGCGCAGCGCGCAACTGCGTGCGTCGTCATCCCACCGCTGTACCCCGACCACATCACGGCTCACACAGAGGGGCTGTGCGCCGTCGTCTGGCATCTCCTCGTGTCCCATCCATCGCTGCAGCAGGCACCCACCAAGTGGGAGTCCGTCGCCACGCTCAAGGCTTGAGCAGCGTGGAGGGGACGGTCTTCATCGCCGGCGGTGCCGGCTTCATCGGCAGTGCGTTCGTCGACCGGCTGCTCGGCGCCGACGCCGTCGAGCGCGTGACGGTGTACGACAACCTGAGCTCGGGCAGCCGCTGGCACCTCGCCGCCCACGAAGGTGACCCCCGGCTGCGCCTGGTGACGGCCGACATCGTGGACATGGACTCGCTGGCCGACGCCATGTCGGGCGCGCGCACCGTCATCCATCTCGCGTCCAACCCCGAGATCGCCCGGGCCGCAACGGAGCCGACCATCGACTTCGACCAGGGGACCGTGCTCACGAACAACGTTGTGGAGGCCATGCGCCGCACCGGCGCGGAGCAGATCCTCTACGCCTCGGGCAGCGGGGTGTACGGCGACCTCGGCGAACTCGAGGCGCACGAGGACCACGGTCCGCTGGTGCCGATCTCGACGTATGGCGCAAGCAAGCTGGCGGGCGAGGCGCTCATCTCGTCGTATTGCCACATGTTTGGGATGTCGGGGCTGGTGTTCAGGTTCGGCAATGTGGTGGGGCCGCGGCAGACCCACGGTGTCGGCTTCGACTTCGTTCGCCGTCTGGTCGAGGACCCGCACCGCCTGCGAATCCTGGGCGACGGCAGCCAGACCAAGTCGTACATCGACGTCCAGGATGTGATCGACGCGGTGCTGCTCGCGGCTGACCAGCCACGCAGGCCTCTGCAGGCGTACAACATCGCCACGGGCGACTACATCAGCGTGCGCGAGATCGCCGAGATGGCTGTGGACATCGTCGGCACAAGAGGAGTCACCGAATTCGACTACGCGGGCGGTTCGCGTGGCTGGAAAGGCGACGTGCCCGTGGTGCGGCTCAACACTGACCGGATCCGCGCGTTGGGCTGGTCTAATCGGTGGAGCTCCCGCGACGCGCTGCGCGAGTCAATGACGGCGATGCTGGCCGAGGCACAGGCGACGCGCGCGTGAGCCCAGGGGAACGACGCGCCGTGTTCCTCGACCGCGACGGCGTGCTCAACGAGCCGATCCTCACCGACGGGCGGCCGACGTCACCCATGCGAGTCGACGACGTGCGCGTGATCCCCGGCGCGCGCGAGGCGTGCGCGCAGCTGCGCGCTGCGGGCTTGCTGCTGATTGCGGTCACCAATCAGCCCGAGGTCGCCCGGGGCCGCCTCTCGCCTGCTGACCTCGAGGCGATGAACCGTGTCATCGAGCACGAGCTTCCACTGGACGCCGTCTATGTGTGCCCGCACGACGACGACGACGCATGCGCGTGCCGCAAACCCAAGCCAGGGCTCATGCTCCGGGCGTCAGCCGAGTGGGACATCGACCTGGCGCACAGCTGCGTCGTCGGCGACCGCTGGCGTGACATGGAGGCGGGGCACGCGGCCGGCTGCGCGACCGCCTTCATCGACCGCCGGTACGCCGAGCGTCGCCCGGCTGCGTACGACGTCAAAGGGACCAGCCTGCTCGACGTCGTGCCCTGGATCGTCGCGCGCCACGCGCGCGGCTCGGCGGCGTGACCACGGCATGATCATCACGCGGAGCCCGTTGCGCATCTCCCTGGGCGGCGGCGGTACCGATCTGCCTTCGTACTACTCGCAGCATGGTGGGCTCGTGGTCGCCGCGGCGATCGACAAGTACATCTACGTCGGCATCAATCGCACGTTCACGCAGGACTACTTCGTCAAGTACGCGGAGCTGGAGAGGGTCACGGATCCCGCCGACCTCGCCCACCCGATCGTGCGTGAAGCGCTGCTCAGCCACGGCGCCGGGCCGGCGCTCGAGATCGTGAGCCTGGCGGACATCCCCGCCGGCACCGGGCTCGGCTCGTCAGGGACCTTCACCGTGGGCCTGCTGCGCGCCCTCTACGCATTCAAGCGGGAGCATGTCTCCGCGCACACGCTCGCTGAAGAGGCCTGCGCGCTGGAGATCGACCGTCTGGGACGCGCGGTGGGCAAGCAGGACCAGTACATCGCCGCGTTCGGTGGCATCACCTGTTTCGAGTTCCGCGAGGACGGGCGCGTGCAGGTGACGCCGCTGCGCATCTCACAGCACACGCTGCACGACCTCGAGGAGCACCTGCTGCTCTTCTTCACGGGATACTCGCGAGACGCCGACCGCATCCTCATCGACCAGAAGGTCCGGTCCGAGAAGGGCGACGGGGGCATGCTGCAGAGCATGCGCGCCATCGCGGATATCGGGTGCCGCGTGAAGGACGCGCTCGAAACGGGCGACACCCATGGCTTCGCGGCCTTGATGCGCGAACACTGGGAGCTCAAACGCGTGCGCTCGCAGGGAATGTCCAGCTCCGACATCGACCGCTGGCACGACGTGGCCATGCAGAACGGCGCACTCGGCGGCAAGCTCGTCGGTGCCGGCGGCGGCGGATTTCTGATGTTCTATGCAGACGACCCATCGCGGCTGCGCCGCGCCATGGAAGCCGAATCGCTGGCTGAGGTGCGCTTCCATTTCGACTTCGACGGGTCAACGGTGATCGTCCGCGGCTGAGCGATGCTGCCCTGCGTGATCCTGGCAGGCGGCCTGGCGACACGGATGCGCCCGCTCACCGAGCAGCTGCCCAAGTCGCTCATTCCCGTTGCGGGCCGGCCGTTTCTGTTCCACCAGTTGGAATGGCTGCGGCAGCAGGGCGTGACGAACGTGATCCTCTCCATCGGGCATCTCGGCGCCCAGATCCGGTCCGCACTGGCGGGTGCAGGGGACCTGGGCGTGCGCATTCAGTTCGTCGACGAGGGTGAGGAACTCCGCGGCTCGGGCGGCGCACTCTGTCTGGCGCTGCGCGAGGGCTTGCTACCCGCGGCCTTTTTTCTGCTGAACGGCGATTCCTACCTGGTCCTCGACCTCGCTCGCGTGGAGGCAGCATGGTCCGACAGTGGACTGCCCGCATTGATGACCGTGTACCGCAATGAAGGCCGCTGGGACCGCAGCAATGTCCGATTCGACGAAGGCGCTGTGTACTACGACAAGCATGCGCCGCGAGAGACGCGGGCTGAGATGCCGTGGATCGATTACGGCATGTCCATCCTCACGAGCGACGCGGTGGCCGAATGGTGTCCGGCCGACGGGAAAGGAGACGTCGCCGATCTGCTCCACGGACTTAGCGCAAAGGGCTTGGTCGCCGGGTATGTCGCCACTGAGCGGTTTTTTGAGATCGGATCGCCCTCTGGGCTCCAAGATCTCGAACACCATCTGGAAACAAAAGAGCACAAATAACAACAAACGTAAAACGGGATTGGCGGCGCTCCGGATTGATGGTCTAATACCGGCGGCGAACGGCGCCCGCCGCTCGCCGGCTGCAATAACAGCGCTCAGCGCGAGCGCGTCGTTCTGGGGGTTCGGGCATCACGTCCGACAAACGCCGCATGGCGAAAGCGGTGCTCGGCATGTTGCTTCTCGCGGCATGCACGTTCATGCCTGGGACGCCCTGGCAGGCGAACGTTCGCGATCCAGGACGCACCGGCGGAGTGGTCCAGCCTGCGTACGCTTCGACGCCGAATGCGTCGTCCGCGCCATCCAGCAGTGCTGCGTCACCGGGGGCGACCGCGACGCCAAGCGGGCCCGCGACATCGACGCCGACGACGTCGTCGCCGACCGGCGCGCCCAATGGCTCGGCGGTCGATTCATCCCCGGCGTCCTCCGCGCCGACTCCAACAACGCCCACGCCGGCCCCGACCCCGCCGCCCCAGCATGCGATCCTGTCAATCGCGAATGGCAGCGCAACCTCGGACCACATGTGCTACCTGCAGCAGCAATTCTCTTCAGATGCCTCGTCAATCGTTGCCGCGGACAGGGCGACACATGCCACCTACGCCACCTACGACGGCCCGTACGACCCGTCGGCGGCCGGCTACACCAGTTGCGTCCCTGGTCCGCTTGCCCCAATCGACTTTGAACGCACCTGGGTCAACGCCATCCACGCCGCCGGCCTGCATGCATGGTTCCGTCAGACGTGGAACACGTGGAAAGGCCTCTATGGCGAGCGCGTTCTGACCTACTCGACCTCTCCGCAGATCCCCTATGAAACCTCTGGCGGAGTCAACGCCGTCCTATCCGGCGTTGACAGCAACTCATACCTCGCAAGGACCTACCGCTTCATCATCGGCCACCCCGAGCTGTTCGCAAATGGCGACATCTTCACTCCGCAGTCGGAACCCGACGGTGCGGGGATCGGATGCTCCAAATGCCAGTTTCCGAGCACGAGCGAGTACAACCGCTTCCTCAGGGACAGCATGGCGGTGGACCGGATGGCCTTTGCGGACTTGGGCCGCAATGTGACGGTCGGCATGTGGGGCGTCTCTTGCACGCAGCTCATCCTCGACTCAACCACAGTGAGCCAGATGGGAGTGGTCTCTACGGACTGCTACATGCGGTCAGCTGCGCAGTTGGCGTCCGCGCTGGCGGGCATCCATGCAACATACGGCGTGCCGGTGGCAGTCGGCGAATGGGGCGACATCTGGGACCAAGCCCAGCAACCCGCGCTGAACAACGAGCTGAATGCCGTGATGAGTGTGCTCAGCTCAGCGCCATATGTCGTCGGTGTCAACTACTGGCAGGCGATCGGCGGCCCAGGCGGGGAGGGCCTCGTCGACCCGGCTAACCTGCAGCTAAACTCCGCTGGCGGAGCCGTTGGCGCATGGTACTCGGGTTGGCCCGCGCGCTGACCACAGCTCACGCGTGCGTGAACCATGACCGAAGAGACATCTGCACAGCGCCGCGACACCCGAAATCGCGCGTTCGGTGAGGGATATTCGCCCACCGTTGTCGACCGGTTCGGCATTTGGCTCTCCGCCAGCCGTATCAGGCGGTCCGTCCCAACCTTCAGGGGACTGCGCTTAGCCGACGTCGGGTGCGGCTACCATGCCGCGTTCTCACGCACCCTGATTGACGATCTGGCCGAGCTCATCCTGCTCGACCTCCACATCGAGCCGAGCCTGCGGTCGCGTCCAAAGGTCCGCGCCATCGAAGGATCTCTACCGGAATCGCTGGGACAGTTGGGCGATGGTGCAGCGGATGTGGTCGTGTGCAACTCAGTGCTAGAACACCTGTGGGATCCTGTCCGAGCGCTGTCGGAGATGCGCCGGATCATCGCTACCGGTGGTGTGCTTCTCGTAAACGTCCCGAGTTGGCGAGGCAAGCGGTTTCTTGAACTGTCAGCGTTCCGACTTGGCCTCAGCCCCGCTGACGAGATGAACGACCACAAGGCCTACTATGATCCGTCCGACCTCTGGCCTCTGTTGGTAAGAGCCGGGTTTGCCCCGGACCATATTCGCTGCTTCCGGCACAAGTTTGGTCTCAATACCTTCGCCACGTGCCGAAAGTGACGTCGCGTTAACCTCGCTCCGGAAGGCGCGCAACACAAACCATCTGCCACCCCCAGGGGCTCCTGGGTAGGTTCAAGCGGAATAAGGCTCGAAATGCCTGCATAGCCATGCGGGCAGCCCATGAGGAAGATGCTCCCGTCCCCCGCTGGGACACCTCATCGACGAGCTTCTCCCCGCGCGCGACCACGAGCAGCCGATACACGTTGAACCACGGGAACCCCACCCTCCGGACATCGAGGATCTCCAAGCCCGCTGCCTCGACAACGGCACGCAACGAGTCGGGACCGAAGTGGCGCCGGTGGCCGATGTGGTGGTCGAACGCCGACATCGGCCCCCCGGGGACGGTTATGACGATTCGGCATCCGGGAGCCAAGTAGGGCAAGGCTCCGCGGAGCAAGCGATCCGGCTCGTCGACGTGTTCAAGCACCTCGGAACACACGGCGTGGTCGGCGAATGACACGAGCTCAGCGGGCGGAGGGTCTCCTTTGAGGAGATCCGTCTGCAGGAAGCGGGCGCCGGGGACCTTCGTGCTTGCAACCTGGACACCATAGGCGCTCAATTCCAGGCCGATCACCTGCGACCCGGGGCTTGCCCGCCGGATGTGCTTCGCCATGTCACCCTGGCCGCTCCCTATGTCGATGACCCGGCCGCCAGCCCGAGGCAGCCGCAGCATGCGCAGCACCACTCGAGAGCGCATGATCTCCGCGGGATTGATCTCGGTCGCGGGTGCGTAGTGGCACCAATGGCTATCCCAGTCATCGCGCCCTTCCGCGTGCGGCTCGGCTGCTACGGCTCCGCCCGCGTCTGCCAAGCTCGGCATGCCGTCATCCCCGTCCAGTTGGTCCGATGATGCGGTAGAGACGCCAGTCTTGACCACCCGTGTGAGATTTGGCCGTTCCCACGAGTTGCGCAAACCCAGCCCCCGATTCGTACAGGCCTGGGTACAGCGTCAGCAAACGATCTGCCCCCGCCGGATTCGGGACAAGGAAGTACTCGACGTGATAGACCTGCGGCTGACCCAGCGCAGCTTCGAAGTCTCGATCGCTCGATACGACAAACATGTGTGGATCCGGGACGTTGAGGACGATTGGGAAGCAGTCCAAGGAGTCGCAGGCGACCAGGCCATGGTCCTTGTCGAGCTTCAGTATCTGCTGCGCGATGTCTGCGCCGTACGCTGCGCCTCCGTAGCTGACGTAAAAATCGGGATTCGCTGCAGTCACCTGCTCCATCGTCTGCCCATTTGCGAGCGCAGTCATGACTGGGGCTTCCTGAAAGGATATGCTCCTGTCTGAAAGCACCAGTGTGGTTGCGATGTCCGACACGCCCAGCAACCCCACAAGAGACAGGCTGAGCCATGAGATCAGCCATCGCCGACCACGCAGTCCGCGCAGCAAGAACACAACCAAAACGAAGGTGTAAGGAATCACGAAGATCTGGTAGCGCATGGCGCCTACCAACTGGTGCTTGTGGATTAGGTAGGTGTCGAACAAGACGATGGGCGCCCCGAGCGCCAACAACAAAAGGGTGTTCAGCCTTCTCTGGCTTCGGGCCAACCGCACGATCACAATCGCCGCCACAGGAACCACCGCGGGAAAGAGCAATAGGGCGTGGCGCCCGATGAAGCCGGCAGCTGACACCCACGTGTAGCTCGTGCCGCCCGCCGCGGATGCGGCCAACTGCTCCGCGTTCGACCCAACCGCGTTGAGGAAGTACAGCGGACTCCGCATGATGATCGTCATAGTCCCAAGCCACAGCATCACGACGAAGAAGGCCGGCAGGCCGAAGAGGAGGGTGTTCGTCTCGATCTCTCGCCAACTGATCTTGGCTCGCCACGAACGCACGATGATGGCAACGCCAAGAGCGGCGGACATCGCGAACATCTCCATCCGCGTCAGACAGCCAAGCCCAGCGATGACACCGAGTAGAGCCAGGAGCACAGGTCGTCGTGACTCGCACCACCGCACGAAGACGAGGAGCGAGGCCGCAAAGAAAAAGACAAGCATCGCCTCGCTCATGCCCTGAACGGCGTATAGGACCGTCATCGGATTGACCGCCAGAATCAGGCAGAGCGACCACCGCAACGGGCGGGCGACACCCGACCAACGCAACCCACTGTTGAACAGTGTCACCGTGCCGGCGCTGAAGGCAGCCGCTTCGATCGAGCCAGCGAAGCCTTGCGTCACCAGCGCGGGCCAGAGCGGCTTGAACGCGATGATCGGCAGCTCCAGGAACGAGGGCAACGGGGGCCAAATGAATCCGATCGCCGCAAGGTGGGGATCGCGCGTGAACAGAACGTTGAAGGCGTTGTCGATGCGGGCGAGCGAGTCATTGATCATGAAATGGACGTGGAAGACGATGTAACTGGCAGCCGCCAGATAGAACGCCAAAGCGAGCACGAAAACGATGAAGCCTTCAACGTGGATGCGCCTCGGACGCCGCTCACTCTTTGCAGCGGCTCGCGAACTGAGGCGTGGGAGCGTGAGGGTCGCCGTCGTCATCTCAGCTGCCCGCACTGACGCCGCTGGGCGCGGCTCGGCCCACGAGCTCGACGGCGCCTGCCGAGGGCGGTGCCGATTTCGACAGACCGTGAACAGTCTTCTCCCAGAACGTGGGCTTGGTCACGGACTGAATTCCCGCCTTGAGCATCGCAAGGCTAGCCATCAGCCAATAGACGGGCGTGAGCATCCCTGCGTGCACCAGGTCATAGGAGCGCCGGTGCGACGCCGCCCACACGCCCATGTACATAAAGAAGAAGTTGCCGAAGAGCAGCTCCAGCATTCCGATGTAGTAGATCCCCCAGGGGAACAGGTAGCCGATGATGTCGAACTGAGCTAGCACCCAGAGCAGCGTGAGCGTCCAAACGAGCAGGTTCAGAAGCGCAACCCCGAACGTTCCGCCGAGGGTGAGCTGCATCGATGCGGTCCCACGCCAGCCGACGTCTCGGAACAGCCGCCACGGATGCCGCATCAACACGAGCCAGCTGATGAAGTAGCCCTTCCCCCAGCGCGATCGCTGGCGCATCCAGTTGACGAAGTCCGAGTTCGCTTCTTCGAGGGTGGTGGACTCCATGAGCGCTGTCTGATAGCCCGCCCGGTGAAGGCGCATCCCGAGGTCGGCATCCTCAGTGACATTGTTCGGATCCCAAGCGCCGAGGTCGCGGAGAAGCCGCGTCGGAAAGTGGTTCGAGCTCCCACCCAGTGGCACGGGCAGACGAAGCGACACGAGGCCAGGCAGGAAGAAGTCGAACCAAGCCGTGTACTCGAGAGAGAACCACTTGGTGATGATGTTTTGGGTGGGGTTGTAGTAGTTGAGCTTGGCCTGGACACAGCCGATCCGCTTGCCACTGCGGCGGAACACGACTAGGGCCTTCTTCAACTGATCCGGGGCTGGGATGTCCTCAGCGTCGAAGATGACGCAGTACTCGCCACGCGCGAACTGAAGGCCGTAGTTGCAGGCCTTAGGCTTGGTGCGCGGCCCCTCGGCAGGAACGATCAGAACGTCGAAGTTCGATGGCAGTTCAGTGTTGAGCACCACCGTTCGCGTGTCGATGTCGTCCTCTTCCAGCAGCAGCTTGATGTCGAGCTTCGCTGGCGGGTAGTCGATCTCTCGGCAGGCCTTGAGGAGCTGTGGCAGGACGCCGGCTTCGCGGTAGAGAGGCAGCAGAATCGTATACACGGGAAGATCGGTGAGGGCCGCGATCTCCTCGGGTGCGATCTTGATGAGCTCCTCAGATCTCGAGCCCATGATCGTGACGTAAGCGCGGAAGATGACGACCGCGGCGTACAGCGTGATGATGGCACCGGCCAGCGCCACCGCGAACGTCCCGCGCATCAGCACGATGAGCGCGATCGCCACCGCACCAAATGCCACGAGGCTCAGCTTCTGTCCGCGCGTCACCGTGATGTGCGCCGAGTACTCCGGCGCCTTCGACTGCAGCAGGGCGCTCGACACCTGCTCCAGCTGGCGCCGGTACACCTTCTCCTGTCGTGCGCGGAGCGCATCCGGCTGCACCAGCACAGGCACCACGCGCATGCGCAGGAACGCCTCGAGGTAGTCGCGCGCCCGCCGGTCCGACGGGTCGGCCATCGCCACCACCGCGCGCCCCTTGGCGCGACGGAGCGGCAGCACGCGGTGCTTGATGGCCTCGCGCGCGTCCAGCTCGTTGGCCAGAGCCGGGTCGACCCACTGGTGCTCCAGCGTGCGCAGCCGGTAGCCCCACTGCGTCGCCAGCGCCTTCCACACGTCGCGGCGGCGCGTGCCGGTTGCCACCAGCGCCTCACCCAGCGGGAGCTTCTCCTCCCGCTGCATGTCCAGCGCCGCATCGAGCTCCGCCTGTTCGATCACACCCCGCTGGAGCAGCAGCTGACCCAGCGGTGTGCCGGGACGCGCGCTCGCGATGGCCATGCCGTCAGCCTCCCTGCTGCACCGCGTGATGCACGAGGGTCTGCGCCTCGGAGCGGAGCGAGTTGTCCACGGTGCCGAACAGCGTCGCAGCAGCCGGATCGTTGTGGCCGCCGCTCACGCCGTTGAGCAGGTCGAGGAAGATGTCCTGCAGGCCGCCGGCCGGCTGGAAGCTCGGCGCGTTGGCGCCGGCCGTGTTCTGGATGGGGCTCGAAGTCAGCGCAACGCGCTCGTAGTAGGTGTCGCCCTTGTATGCCACGGGCCACGCCCACGACACCGTGCCCCAGCGCGTGTTGGTGGCCGGGTCGCTGTAGTTGAGCAGCAGTCCGTACACACCGCCGCCGAGGTCGATCCGCTCTGACGTGCGGATGTCGTAGTTGTGGAACAGGAAGCAGTTGAGCAGGTTGTACGTGTCGAGCGTGCTCTTGTCCGCGGTGAGCACAACGTCGGCGTACGACACGCTGTGCGCGTGCGGCGCCACCAGCGTGTAGCGGTTCCACGTGGCCTTGTCACCGAAGTACTGCGTGGCCCAGTAGTACTCGGCGATCTGGAACACCTGCCAGCCCGCCGGCGCCGACGCGGTACCGGCGAACGGCTTCACCGTCGGTGCGCCAGAGCCGTCATCGAATGCCGCGTACGGCTGCAGGCCGTGGTCGGCCAGCGCCACCACCGCGGTGAGCAGCAGGGCCGCCGCGGTCGCGATCTTGCGCCGCCGCGTCCAGGTGCGCTCCTTGCGCCGCTCGCTGAAGATGGTCATGCCCGCCACGGAGCCACCGGTCCCGGTCTTCTCCCCCGCCGTGGGTGGCGGCGGGATGTCGCGCGACGGCGCCGGGGCCACCGGCTCCTTCAGCCGCAGGCCGAACCAGGGCAGCGCCCAGAGCATGAACAGCACCGCGATGGCGAAGAGGATCAGGCCGATCACCGCGTGGTAGCCACCCAGCGCGAAGCTGGGATGGCCGGCGTGTGCCAGGGCGATGATCGAGGTAAGCCGCGCGATGTTGAGCAGGAACGCCAGCACCATGCCGGCGAGCCACCAGAGCAGCTTGCGGCCCTTGCCGCCGCCGAGCACCGTGAGCACCGCGCCGCCGACGAGCGCAAACCCCAGCACCGTGTCCGCACCGGAGCACGCGCTGCCGATGCTGATGGTGAGGGGCGAGCCGTTCTGCTGCGTGATGATCACGTCGCCTGCGTTGAGGCCCAGCGATGCGCCCAGCGGCAGGTGGTGCACGATCTGTGCCATCGCCGCGTTGGTCCAGTTGCTGAAGGTCTGCATGACGCCGGCCATCAGGTGCAGGTACAGCGCGGGCCACATGAGCAGCAGGAAGACGAACGCCGCCTTCAGCCGCCAGAACCATGTGATGCCGTACGCGATGATGGTCGCGCCGGCGGCGAACATCGCCATGGAGACCACGTCGGCGCGGTCCGTCCAGTAATAGGTGGAGGCGATGACCGGCGCCAGCGTGATCAGCAGCAGCGCCACGATGATCAGCGGGATGCCGACCAGGAAGTCGATCTGGCGGTCCATGATCGGCTTCTTGGCGTAGCGATACCGGTTGGCCGTGACAACCGCGATGCCCACGCAGAAGATGGGCAGCAGCGGCAGGTAGGCCAGTGGGGTCTCGAGGCGCAGGAAGTCGAAGAGGCTGAGCAGGGTGAAGTGGTACGCGACAAGGGTGGCCACGACGATGGCCGCGGCCGGCCACGCCTCACGGTGGCGCTTGACGAAGTACGTGGAGCGCTCCAGGCCCCACAAGCGCGGCCGAGGCGTGGACAGCGATGCACTGCTCATTGCGTGTGTCTCCGTGAGCGGCGGCGGTAGGCGGCAAAACCGAGCGCGGCGCCGCCGACGATCGGCAACAGCGCACCGGCGGGAACTTCAGGAGCGTCGGTGCTGGGTGCGCACACCTGGCCGACGGCGAAGGCAGCGCCGCTGCCCGCATCGGGCGCGCGGTCGATGAGCACCGAGCCCAGCGCGGGCGTCGCGCTGTACAGCGCGTAGGACGTGGCGGCCAGGTTCTGCAGCGACGCGCCGTTGGCGGGCGCGCCGATGGTGGCGAGCGGCAGCGTCATCGTGATGGTGCCGTTGGCGCCGGGGTTGATCGCGCCCTGCACCGCGGTGCCGGCGGCGAGCGTGCCGTCGCTGTTGACCAGGCCGGTGGTGAACACCGGCACGGCGCCGGCCTTGAGCACGGCCTGCGCGTAGCGCTGCGCGGTGCCCTGCGTCCACGTGAGACGCCACGTGGCCGCGCTCATGTCGGCAGGCAGCGTTGTGCTCGCCTGGTTCAGCGTGATCGTCGCCACCTGCGTGGCGGGATCGACCGCGTTGAACTGGGCCAGCAGGATGTCGAGCTCAGGCACGCTGCCGCCGGCGCCGGCAGCGCTGGTGTCCAGCGCGTCGCCGGCGGCGTCGCGTACCTGCGGTCCTGGGCATGTGGAACCCGGCAGGACCGATGCTGTGGCGGGCTGCGGCGCCACGCAGTCGTCGACCAGAGCGTTTCCGGTGACGGCGCTGAGGCCGGTGCACTGCCGGGTGGCGAAGAGTGAGGGGGTGCCGGGCGTGGCCGCGTCGGCCTGGTACGCCACGGCGGCGACACCGCCGACCTGGTCGACGGCGAGCTGGAGGGCGCCCGGTGCGGGGCCCGTGTGCACCGTGCTGGGGCTCGCCGTCCCGGCGAGCCAGGTGGCGCCACCGTCGACGGTCTGCGCCATGAGCACGGTCCAGTTGTTCTTGGGGTCGGCCGAGGGATCCGGCGTGGAGCCGCCGCCGGTGGCGCCGTACCAGCCCACGTCGACCTTGCCGTTGCCGCCCGCGCCCAGCGCCGGCGCCACGGAGGCGTCGAGCCCGGCGGGCAGCCCGGCCGCGGCGCTGTCCAGAGCCAGGGGCGCGGCCGCCGCGTTGAAGCCGGCGCCGGTGAGGTCTGACTTGAAGAAGGTGTGGCGCCCGTCGGCGAAGGCCTCGTACACGTGGCCCGCGCTGTCGACCGCCGTGGCCGGCGTGCCGTGGTTGAGCCCGGCACCGGCGGGGGCGTGGTAGACCTCGACGTCGTGCCAGCTGACGGTGGGCGGCGCGCCCGGCGTCAGCGACGCGCTGACGGTGCCCAGCGCGGCATAGACGCGGTTCAGGTTGTCGGTCTTCGCCGCCGCCTGCGCGGCGCGGTCGGCGGCGCTGTCCGCCGTCTCGACCACGCCGTACAGATGGAGGCCGGTGGCGTCGCGACGCGCCGTGAGGGTGCCGGCCAGGGGCAGCGGCCCCGGACCCGACCACTGACCGCTCGCGATGTCGACAGCGTTGACCAGCGGGTCGCCCAGGGTGAACGTGGCGCCGCCGTCCTGGGAGATCGCGATCCGGGGCAGCCCCGTCGTGACGTCCCGCACGAGCAGGTAGAGGTCAGACATGCCGGCAGCATTCGGCGCCGGGTCCGCAGCCATAGAACCCATTGCGAACTGTCCCGACGCTGCAGACCAGGCGAAACTTGCGCCGCTGTCGTGCGAGCGGCCCACCACGCTTCCGGCGGCGGTCTGCGACGTGAGCACCAGGCCGCCCGACGGCTTGAGCGTGGCGCTGCTCGCGGTGCACTGGACGCCGCCCGGCGTGCGCCCGTGAAATGCGGCGGCGGAACCGTTGTGGCTGAGGGAGAAGAGCGCGCAGCCGGTGCCCGGGCCCGTCGAGCCGACGACGTAGAACGAGCCGTCGCTGTTGACCAGCTCGGCCGACGGTGTCACCGCCGCGCTGGCGGGCAGCGCGACTGCGGGGTTGAACCCGGGGTTGGATGCGGAGGCGCGCGCGCTCGTGGCCCCCACGGCCAGTGCGGCGACGGCGACCGGGAGTGCGGCTAGCGCGCCTCTACGGCTTCCACGCCCCGGCACCCTCATCCCCTTCCTTAGGCGCGACGCATCCTTTCCTGCTCGCGCAGTTTGCAGCCATGTCTCGTAGAACGAACCACCCTTCCCAATCCTTGCGGGTTCCCCCTCACTTCCACCAGCCGTCCTCTATACTCGCGCAAGCTTCGGCTCGGGAAGGCGTTAACTCGGTCACATAGGTTCAGGAGACAGGAAGGGATTGATCGCAGGCCGTCGACTCATGTGCCTGGGCTCCGCCACGCTCGTCGCTGGGGGCGTCCTCTCGTTTCAGGGCGGGGTCACCAAGGCCCACGCCGCACCGAGCACGATCACCTTCGGTGTTCCCAGCGTCGTGGACCCGATCCACACCGTCGGCGAGCCGGACATCGCAATCGACAGGGCCGGCAACGTCTTCACCAGCGGGCCGGCGGGCTCCGGTGAGCAGCGCAGCCTGTGGTGGAGCTCGGTGGACGGTGGCGCGACATACCGCGTCATCGAGCCGATCGCGCAGGCGACGGCGCTCGCCAGCGAGCCCAACAACCCGGGCGGCGGCGACACGGACATCGCCTTCGACAACCAGACCCCGCAGAACCAGTACTTCAACGACCTCTTCGCGCTGACGGCGCTCCGGGTCGCCAAGACCTCCAACGAGGGGGCCACGGTCACGCAGACCCTGCTCCCGGGCGTGATCAGCACCAAGTCCGAAGTGGACCGCCAGTGGTACGCCGTGTGGGATCCCGGCTCGACGCTCACGACATCGCCCGTGACAACCAAGCCGACCATCTACATCGAGTACGGACCCGCGCCGTCGAAGTGGCTGCGCAGCACCGACGGGCAGACGTTCACCACCGCCACCAGCACCACGCACGTCGGCGCCGACGGCTATCCGTCAATCGATCAGATCACCGGCAAGGTGTTCGAGGCCACGTACAGCGGCAGCAACATCGTGCTCAACATCGGCACGCCGTACGACACGTCGGGCGACCTCTGCTTTCTCGACGACACCACCACGACCTGCCCAGCCGCATACGGCGCGGGCTCGGGCGTGATCAACATCGCCTCGGTCGTCAACAACAGTGGTGAGGCGGCGAACTTCGTGGTTTCGTCGATGGACCAGGGCCGCAATCTCTACGTCGAGTGGGTGGCGCGCAGCACCACGCCGACGCAGCGCCAGGTCTTCGTCTCCGCCGCGCCGGCGAACAACCCGACACCCGTGAACGGCTGCAGCACCAACTGCTGGAACAACTGGACCACACCGGTCCAGGTGAGCGACGGCTCGTCGACCACCGGCGACGCGGTGAACATATTCCCCTGGATCAAGGCGGGCTACGCGGGCATTGCGGACGGCGTGTGGTACGGCGACCAGTCGACGCTCGACCCGAGCACCACGTGCACGCCGGGCAGCAGCGGCTGCCATGTGTGGAACGTCTTCATGAACCAGCTGAAGTTCCCGCTCAACACCTCCGGTGGGGTCACGGGCGCAGCACCCACGCAGAACCTCGTCAAGGTCACGCCGCACCCCATGGACTACTACGACGTCTGCCTGCAGGGAACCGGCTGCGTGCTGGTGCAGGGCAACCGCAACCTCGCGGACTTCTTCGAGATCACGCGCGACCAGAGCGGCGCTGCCGAGATCGTGTACGACGACATGTCCAACGGCCTGATCCAGGTGGGCAGCAGCAACCCGGCTGACCACGCGGGTGCGCCTGTCGTGTCCGTGATCCGGCAGAACGGCGGACCGGGGTTGAACGGCATAGACGTGACCGGTCCCACCGCGGCGCCCATAACCGGGATGAACGACGCCACCGGCGACGCGCTCTATCCCGTGGTGGGCGGCACCAACCTGCCCGCCATGGACATCACCAACAACTCGCTCAGCCTGAGCGGCACCACGCTGACGGCGACGATCAAGGTCGCCGACCTGACGCAGCTCGCCGCCGTGGGCACCGCCACCGGAGGCGGCATCCAGGCGTTCGTCACGCGCTGGCAGATGGGCAACACGATGTACTACGCGATGGCGACCATCACGGCCGGCCAGCTCGCCTCGACGCAGTTCTCCGGCGGCGCCGTGCACAGCGTCGACCTCTGCTCCGTGTCGGCGTGCCTGCCGCGCATGCTCACGTACTCGGAGGACGGCAACGGCATCGACGGCACCAACACCCAGGGCGGCAGCGTCAGCTGCCCCGCCAGCCCGTCGGCGTCGAATCCGTGCGTGATAACCATCACGGTGAACGGCGCCGACATCGGCAACCCCACGTCGAGCAGCCTGCTCGAGGAGGTCGGCTCGTACGCGCTAACCGAGTCGCACCCGCAGGCGGGCACGACCAACGTGCAGGCGCAGGCGGACAACGTGCCGCTCGAGATCGACGGCGTGTGCTGCTACAACTTCGTGGGCAACTCCACGACCGTGCTGCCCGAGACGCCGCTCGCGGTTGCGCTGCTCGGCGTGGGCGGCGCGATGCTCGCGGTTGGAATCGTTCGCCGACGCATCGCGACGCGCCGGCACATGCACAGCGAAACAGCGGAATAGCCAGACAACAGGAAGACCGGAGGAAGGGATTGTGAGGATCGGTAACCGGGCGCTCACAGCGCTGGGTGTCATCAGCGTGGTGGCCGGGACATTGGGGATGTTCGGACCCGCGACGGCGAAGGCCGCTCCCAATCCCATCGGCTTCGGTGTGCCCATCGTCATGGACCCCATCCACAACGTCGGTGAGCCGACGATCGTGCGCAGCCCTGCATCGGACAACACGGTGTACGCCAGTGGCCCGTGGGGCACCGGCACGCAGCGCAGCATCTGGGACGCGTCCGCCGACAGTGGCGAGACGTTCCGTCTCGTCAACCAGTGTCCGCCCACCTCGGGCCAGGTGGCGACGCCGTGTCCGGCGCCCACTGGGGTGCAGGGCACGCCCAACCCGCCCGGAGGCGGTGACACCGACCAGCGTCTCGATCACACCGGGAAGGACTACTTCGCTGACCTGTGGGCGCTGGCATGCGACCGCGTCGCCACCACCACCGACCACGGCGCCACCGCGAACCAGTTCGCGTATGGGTGCCAGAAGGCAGCATCGCCCAGCACGCGGCCGGATGGGTCCGACCGTCAGTGGCTGTCCGTGCTGGACCCGGCACTCAGCCCCGGCATCACCTCGACCGCGCCGGACAAGAGCCTCGCGCCGCTGACCTACATGGAATACAACAACCTGCAGACCACGCAGACCGGCTGCTCCTACTGGGTGAAGAGCACTGACGGCATCAACTACTCGCCGGCAAACAATGACAACGGCAACTTCGGCTGCGACGGCTATCCGTCCGTGGACCAGCAGAGCGGCAACGTCTTCGAAACATCC
>JAFARE010000041.1 GCA_019245575.1 Candidatus Dormiibacterota bacterium
CGGTCTGCGACTTGAGGTTGGTGACCGACTGCTCGAGGTTGCCTCGCACGATCGGCTCCGCCGCTCGGCCGAGCATGCGGCCGGCGATGCCGCCGCCGAACTCGTACTCCATCTCGAAGGTCACGTCGGTGCTCGACTCGCCCGCCGACTTGAACGCCCACTTGCCGCTGTGCTTGAAACCCTCAACCGCTCGCCACGCGATCGCCTTGTTCTCGGTCCACGTGGTGATGTTCACCACCGACGGCAGCGAGCTCGGTCCAGCCTTCATCGAGGTCTCGAACTTCGCGCCCTTCCCGTGCGTGACGTCGCCGGCGGGCTTCCACTTGGTCAGACCCTGCATGTACTTCGTCGTGTTCTTGTGGTCGTCGACGTAGGCGAACACCGTCTCGACGGGCGCCTCGATCGTCTCACTGATGCTTATGCGTCCCATGCCTCACTGCTCCTTCGCACCACTTCTGGTCACGAGTCTGTTGCTCGTACAACGCGTTTTGAGGGCCCGAGGCGCGGTGCTATCATCGCCCGCGGGCCGCCGGGAAGTAGCTCAGCCAGGTTAGAGTGCACGGTTCGGGACCGTGAGGTCGCGAGTTCGAATCTCGCCTTCCCGACCACTCGTCACCACTCAACGCTGCGCCCGCCCGCGACGTGCATCACGACGCGATGCGGCGGCGCAGCCTCCCATTGACCAGCCAGGCGCCGGCGACCATCGCCGCCCACCCGGCGGGCAGCGCCATTCGCGTCGGCGTCTCCGGCGACGTGTTGGTCGTGGTCTTGCACCAGGCGTTGGACGGAACCCCCGCGCACGGGTTGGCCATCGATGTCTGCGCCGGCGGCATCGAGAGCAGGATGGTGCCCGGACGCGGGTAGTTGACCGGGAATCCCGGCGCCGGGATGCACGGCAGGTTGGGGTTGTACACGCAGAGCGTGTTCAACGTCGGGCAGGGCGCCACCAGCTGCGTGTCGCACAGCGCCTGCGACCCGAGCACCGCCATGTCACCGGAGTTCGGGGTGGTGCACATGTTTGCCGTCGGGGCGTAGATCGGATTGGTCTCGAGCCCCGCCGGATCGGTCGACTGCGTCGTCGCGCCGCCCACCGGGTCCTGGTCGCCGGCGAAGCAGTTGCCCGGGTTGTGAGCGATCGTGGCGAGGCCGATGTCGCCGTTGCTCGGGTTGCCGAAGAACCCGTTGTTCTGCAGCTGGTTGTCCAGGCTCACGTTGCCGAACGCCTGCCAGTAGCACACGCCTGCCGGCGCGGGCACCCACGTGCCACCCTGGCAGTTGGCGGGGCCGCTCTCCTGATCCGGCAGGTCCGCGACGAGGATGCCCCAGGCGCCGTTGTTGGTGACCAGGTTGTGGTACATCGTGCTGTACTCGGTGCCGGCGAAGATCATGCCGGTGCCCACGGGTCCGCCGCCGGCGAGCCCTGACACGCCGTTGCCCGGCACATTCGGATTGTTGTTGTCGTGGATGTAGTTGTTCATCCACACCGTGCACGACTTGGTGCCCGTCGCCCCGGTCTGCGGCTCCTTGGGATCGCTGGAGCAGAGGCCGATCTGCGGCGAGGGCCAGTCGTCGTTGTTCTGCGAATTGGACACGAGGCCTGTCTTGTTGAGGTCGCACTCCGTGTTCTCCACCAGCAGGTAGCCGCCCGCGTTGGTGGACGAGAGGCACAGCGCGCTGAACTGCCCGTGCGCGTGGTTCATCACGACGTCGCACCGCTGCTGGCATGCGCCGATGTAGAAGGACGAGTCCGACATGTTGCTGGCGTAGTCGTAGTTCCAGCTGCCGTGCGTCGAGTCGCTGGAGAAGATGCCGTAGCTGCCGGCGGGGTAGTTGACACCGTTGGAGTACGTCGACGTGGCGGTGAGGTAGTTGCCCGTGTACCCGGAGAGGCCGATGACGCCGCCGCCGTCACCGCCGTTCCACCAGATCTGGTTGCCGTTGGCACCACCGGTGCTGGTTTCGAAGTTGCAGACCGTGAGGTTCTCGATCGACACGTTGTTCGCGGAGAAGTTCTTGCTGTAGACCTCGATGCCGTTGCGCCCCTGGCCGCTGGGCCCCAGGTCTTGGTCGGACGCCTTCGAGGAACAAGTCGGCGCGCCCGGCTTGGTGCCGTCGACGATCACGGTGTTGCGGTTCATGCCGCGCAGGTGCAGGCCGGGCTTGCCGATCCAAACACCGGACGGCCACGACGGAACTGTGTAGTCCTGACGCTCCTTGTAGTCGCCCGGCGCCACGAGGATCCAATCCCCGGGGTGGGCGGCGTTGACCGCGCCCTGGATGGTGCGGTAGCCGCCGTGGATTCCCTTGTACGTGCCCACCAGGAGCACATGCGGTCCGGCTGCTTCGGCGACTCCTCCTGAGGTGCTCAGCCACGCGACCGGCAGCAGGGCCGCGGTCAGCACGGCGAGCAGCGCCGAGCGCTTGGGTCCGGGGATGGGGCGCATGGACAAACCTCCCTTCCTGTTGGTGGCAAAGCATGTTAACGCCGACGCACCGGGCGGTCTTGCAGCGGGCGGCCGCGCAGCCCGGTCAGAGGCGCTGGGCCACCTCGTGCTCGGCCATGCGGACATAGCCGAAGCCCTTGCGGAGCTCGCGTCCGACGTCGTGCCAGAAGCACTGCCCCAGGTAGTAGAGCAGCAGCGCGGCGGCCACCAGGATGGCGATGTCGACGCTGGTGCGGCCGGCGGAGGCCC
Organism: Candidatus Dormiibacterota bacterium; assembly: GCA_019245575.1. Classification (GTDB taxonomy): domain Bacteria; phylum Chloroflexota; class Dormibacteria; order Aeolococcales; family Aeolococcaceae; genus JAFARE01. Next base: position 2,694 of record JAFARE010000041.1, read on the forward strand.
AGTACACATCGCGCAGCTGCAGGAGCAGCGCGAACTCGTCGAGCACCAGGGCCAGGCCGATGCCGAACGGGATGGCGAGGATTGGATGCCATCGCGCTGCTTCGAGGGTGATGGTGAGGAAGCCGCTGACGGCGAGCAGCACCAGGCCCCACATGTAGTGGTGGATGTGCAGCGTGCCCCCGCTGCCGCCCCCGATCACGATGTCGTGGAAGGGACCGAGGTTGTTGTGGATCGCGAACGTGAGCAGCCTGATCAGGCCGAACGTCACGATGAACGCAATCAGCATGCGCAGCGCCGCGCGCCGGCGGTAGTCGAGATGCGTTCGCGCCACGTGATGCAGCCGCTGCGGCAGTGTGCCCATTCGCGGCTGCTCGTGAACATGCGCGCACCGGCTCATGCCGGAAGCTTAGGGGCGTTCGCCCTCAGGTACGAACGGGTTCCGGCGTCGCCTCCGGCTGAGGCAGTGCCGGAGCTTGACGCGCTTGAAAGTCGCGCCGCCGCACCATGACCGTGGCGGCCGCGCCGACCAGCACGACCACCGCGCCGACCACGAGCAGCAGCTCGAGCCCCGACACGAAGGCCGCGCGCGCCGCCGCTGGTGTGCCCGGCTGACCGTGTGCCGCCGCGGCGGCTGCCTGCGGACCTGCCGCGACCACCACCCGGCTGAGGCCGGCATGCGCGGCTCCGATGCTGGTGGTCAGCGAGCTTGCGACGCTCTGCTGAAAGATGGCGCCCAGAGCGGCGACGCCGCAGGAGAGCCCGGCGACGCGGAAGGTGTTGCTGATGCCGGACGCCATGCCGCTCCGCTGCGGCGGCACGACGCGCAGCGCGATCTGGCCGATCGCGGGGTTGGCGAAACCGACGCCGAAGCCCACAACGAGCAACCCTGGAAGCAGTGCTGTCCAGTCGGTGTTCAGGCCGACCATCGCTCGCATGAGGAGAAGCCCGGCTCCCACGAGCAGCATGCCGCCGCCAAGCGGCAGACCGGGTGGCACGCGCTCAGTGAACCTGCGGCTGGCCAGGGGAACGATGAAGATGAGCAGCGTCGCGGGGAGCAGCCGCAAGCCTCCCTCGAGCGGCGTGTACCCCAGCACGTTCTGCAGATAGAGCGTGATGTAGATCAGCATCGCGAACATCCCGGCGGCGATCGCGAATGTGGCGATGGACACGCCGGTGAACGCCGGCTTGCGGAACAGCTGCAGGTCGAACATCGCGTAACGCTGACGCGCCTCGATTGCGGCGAATGCGATCAACAGGATCACGGCCGCGACCATCGCGCCGAGGACGGTCGGGCTCGACCAGCCGTCGTCGTTGCCGCGCACGAGGCCGAAGACGAGCAGGAAGAGTCCGGACGAGAACGTGAGCAAACCCGCCCAGTCGAGGCGCTTGGCCTGCGGGTCGCGTACGTTCACCACGCGCATGAGCGTGAGCGCGAGCGTCACCGCACCGATCGGGAGGTTGACGAAGAAGATCCACCGCCAGCCGAGTGCGGTGGTGAGCACGCCCCCGACGAGCGGTCCCATCGAGACGCCGCCGCCGGTGACCGATCCCCAGACCGCGATGGCGGTGACGAGCCGCCGGCCCCGGTACTCCTGGCCGATGAGCGCCAGCGACGTGGCGAACAATGCGGCGCCGCCAACGCCCTGGAGGGCTCGAGCCGCGATCAGGAATGCCGCGCTGTTGGCCAGCCCGCAGAGCAGCGACGCGACGGTGAAGACCACAAGGCCGATGACGAACACGCGCTTGCGTCCAAACCGGTCGGCCAGTGTTCCGCTCGTCAGGATCAGCGCTGCGAGCGCGAGCGCGTAACCGGAGATCACCCATTCGAGATCCGAGAACGTCGCCCCCAGTGATCTCTGAATCGTGGGCAGCGCGACCTGGACGATCATGACGTCCACGAGCAGCATGAACATGGCGCCCGACACCACGATCAGCGTCCACCACGAGTGCTCTGGGCGATCGGGCGCCGCGGTCTGCGGGGCCGGCGAGGAAGTCACTGCCACGGTTCCGCGCTACCTTAGCGAATGGACATACACGGCCCCGTAGCTCAGCGGATAGAGCAGAGGTTTCCTAAACCTCGTGTCGCCAGTTCGATTCTGGCCGGGGCCTCGCGCAAGATCGGGCGGCGGCGGAGCGTTCTTCTGGTACACACTTGTTCCTCGCGCCCGGTCGGCTGTGGGCCGGACGCTGGAAGGAGGTTCCCCCGATGCGTGACGCAGATCGCTCGAAAGTCCGCCGTCTGGCCATGCCCGCGGCAGGCGTTGCCACGGTCGCGGTGGCCGCGCTCGGCGGCATGAATGCCGCCGCCGCTCCCGCCCCCGCAGCGGGCGCGCGGAACGCCCTGCCGCGCATCCACGCCATGCCGACCATCGCCGACGCGCGGGTTCCGCTCGGCGCCAACGGCGACTGCGTGCTGCCCGTGGTCATCAGCGTGACGTGCGTGGGCGTCGGCACGCCCATGACGTACGGTGGTGGCGCCGTGGAGTCGAGCCCGGCCGTCTACATCGTGTACTGGGGTTGGAACGGCAAGGACCCGTCGGGCCAGGCTGCGTACCAGCAGAAGTTCTTCCAGGGTGTGGGCGGCAGCGCGTGGAACGGGACGCAGTCGCAGTACTGCAACGCAACCGACGCGACTGGCCTGACCTGCGCCGGTGGCGCCACCCACGTCGGCAATCCCAGCGGTGTGCTGAAGGGCACGTGGACCGACAACACCAACGCGGTGCCGGCGAACCCGGCTGACGCGGACATCCAGGCGGAGGCCGTTCGCGCCGCGGCGAACTTCGGCAACACCACGGCCGCATCCAACGCGAACACGCAGTACATCATCGACACGCCGCAGGGCAACTCCACCACCGGGTTCGGAACGCAGTGGTGCTCGTACCACGGCAGCGCAGCCTCCAGCTACGGAGCGCTGGCATACACCGACTTCCCATACATCACCGACGCCGGCTCGACGTGCGGTGAGAACTTCGTCAACGCGGGGAGCGCGGGGCTGCTCGACGGAGTGAGCATCGTCGGTGGGCACGAGTTCGCCGAGACCGAGACCGACACGAACCCGCCCTCGGGATGGACCGACACCGCAGGCGCCGAGACCGGTGACAAGTGCGCGTGGATCTCCCTCGGCCCGGGCGCGTCCACCGACATCACGCTGAGCACGGGCACGTTCGCCGTGCAGTCGCTGTGGAGCAACGCGGCCAACAGCGGGCTCGGCGGCTGCGCGACCGGCTAGAACCCCCTCTCCACACGCGGCGCGGGCCCATCGCGGGTCACGTATAGTCGCCTGCACCAACACGAAACGCGCGCGGCAGGAGATCGCCACATGAACTCGGACGAGGCCAGACAAGCCATCGCGGGGTGGTGCACCGCGGACGACAACCTCGAGTACCTCGGCGAGCAGTCCGAGGCCGGCGCCGACTATGCAGCCGGGGTCCGGGCAACCGGCTCCGCGGGTGCGCCCGTTGAGCTGCAGGTGCTGCACCAGGGCGGAGACCGCATCACCGTCCGTCACACCGCGTCGGTCGCCTCCAGCTCCGGGGAGCAGGCGCAGAAGGTCTTCGACCAGCGCCCCGGCTGGCTGCTGGGCCGCATCGACCGAGGCACGAACGGCACCTCCGCGGTCATCGAGACCCACGTGTACCTCGACGGCCTCAGCAAGAACAGCTTCATCCAGGCAGCGGCCGAGGTGGCGCACACGGCGCGCCTCGTCGGCGGGGTGACCACGGCGTCGGCTGCAGCGAGTCCATCGCCACAGCAGTCGTACACGCCGGCGACGCCGCAGGGCGTGCCCGCGGCGCAGCCCATGGGGGCGCCGTCGTTCAGCCCGCAGCCGCAGCCGTCGTACAGCCCGCAGCCACAGCCGTCGTACAGCCCGCAGCCGCAGCCCCAGCCCACATCCGGCCCGGGACCTTGGGTGCCGACGCACTCGGTCCCGCCCCAGGGATTGCGCGCCTGGGCTGCGCCGGACCCCGCCGGCCCGGTGGTCGCCAACCTGGCTCCCGGGCTCCCCATCCAGGTGGCAGAGGTGCGCGGCGCGTGGGCGCGCGTGATCTGCAGCAACGGATGGGTCGGCTGGATCGACGGCAGGCTCATCGGCGTCGCGGCCTGACACCTCCGTCGCAGCGGACGTGACCGTGCAGCTCGAGCACGCTCTCTACGAGGTGCGCGACGCGGTCGCGACCGTCACGCTCAACCGGCCCGAGCAGCGCAACGCGGTCGGTCCGCAGATGCTGCGCGACCTGCTCGCCGCGCTGCGCGAGGCGCGCGACGACGATGGAGTGCGTGCGGTGATGCTCACCGGCGCCGGTGACAAGGCGTTCAGCGCGGGCGCCGACCTCGCGGGTTTCGCGGCGGACGCGACGGAGGTGCAGCGTCACCACGAGCGAGGGCTGTTCGTGGAGCTGTTCCTGGAGATGCGCCACCTGGGCAAGCCGATCGTCGGCGCGATCAACGGCCATGCGCTCGCCGGAGGATTCGGGCTTGCCCTGGCGTGCGACCTGCTGGTCGCAGCCGACGGCGCGATGTTCGGCACGCCCGAGATCCGTGTGGGCGTGTGGCCGATGATGATCATGTCGATCGTGGTGCGGCACATCGGGCCCAAGCGGGCGATGCAGCTCTTCCTCAGCGGCGAGCGCATCGACGCGGAGACGGCGATGCAGTGGGGTCTCGTGAACCGCGTCGTGCCCGCAGCGGAGGTGCGGGACAACGCGTTCACATGGGCGCGTGACCTGACCCAGTGGAGCCCGCTCGTGATGCAGCTGGGCCGCGACGCCTTCTACGACATCGACGGCCTCGACCTCGAGGCAGCGCTGCGACATCTGCAGTCGCAGCTCACCGTCGTCAGCTTGAGCGAGGACTTCCGTGAGGGCGTGGCCGCCTTCCTGCAGAAGCGCCCGGCGCAGTTCAAGGGGCGCTGAGGCGAGCCGGATTGCCTGACGACTCCGCCGCACCGGGGCTCGACGAGCTCACCGCGGGCCTCGCCCAGCGGCGCGAGAGGGCTCGCGCGATGGGGGGCGAGGACCGCATCGAGCACCAGCACGCGAAGCACAAGCTGACCGCGCGCGAACGGCTCGACCTCCTGTTCGACGAAGGGACATTCGTCGAGTTCGGATTGCTCGCGCACCAGCACTCGATGACCGGCGGCCAGACGGAACCCGACCGCACGCCCGCTGACGGCGTGATCACCGGCGAGGGCCTCGTCGACGGGCGGCGCGTCTACTGCGCGGCGTACGACTTCACGGTCATGGCGGGCTCGATGGGGATGGTCGGCGAGCAGAAGGTGGCGCGCCTGCGCAAGCGCGCGCTGCTGAACCGCCTGCCGATGGTATGGCTGCTCGACTCCGCCGGCGCCCGCATCCAGGAGGCGGCGGGCAGCACATTCGCGGGCAGCGGGGCGCTGTTCTACGAGCAGGTGCAGATGAGCGGCGTCGTGCCGCAGGTGGCGGCGATGCTCGGACCCTGCGCGGCAGGCACCGCGTACATTCCCGGCCTCGCGGACTTCGTCCCCATGGTCAAGGAGACCAGCAGCATGGCGCTGGGCGGCGCGCGCCTGGTGAAGGCCGCCACCGGCGAGGAGACCACCGACCACGACATGGGAGGCAGCCAGGTGCACTGCTATGTGAGCGGTGTCGGCGACCTCGAGGTGGAGGACGACGCGGCGTGCATCCGCGCGGTGCGCGACTTCCTCTCCTTCCTTCCCTCAAACAATCGCGAACGCGCGCCGCGGCGCGACACGACTGATGCAGGCGACCGCCGGCTCGACGACATCGCAAAGCTCGTGCCGGCCAGCCCGCGCGCGGCGTATGACATGCGCAAGGTGGTGAGGCGGCTCGCCGACGACGGCGACGTGTTCGAGGTCAAGCCGACCTTCGCGCGCAACATCATCACCGCGCTGGTGCGCTTCGACGGCGACAGCGCAGGCGTGGTGGCGAGCCAGCCGATGTTCAAAGGTGGAGCGCTCGACATCGACGCCGCCGACAAGGCTGCTCGCTTCGTCTGGCTCTGCGACGCGTTCAACATCCCGCTCGTGTTCCTGCAGGACGTGCCCGGATTCATCGTCGGCACCGAGGTGGAACGTCAGGGCATCATCCGCCACGGCGCCAAGATGCTGTACGCGGTCAGCGAGGCGACGGTGCCCAAGGTCACGGTCGTGCTGCGCAAGGCGTACGGCGCCGGGTACTACGTCATGTGCGGCCGCGGCTACGAGCCGGACACCCTGGTGGCGTGGCCCACCGCGGAGATCTCGGTGATGGGACCGGAGGGGGCCGTCGACATCATCTTCCCCAAGCAGATCGCCGCGGCCGAGGACCCGGCCGCGGCCCGCGCCCAGTACATCGGGATGGTGCGGCAGACGATCGACCCATACATCGCCGCGTCATGGGCGATGGTGGACGACATCATCGACCCGGCGGACACGCGCCGAGTCATCATCGAGGCGCTGGCGGGAGCGCGGACCAAGCAGCAGCGACGCGCGTGGCGCAAGCACGGCGTGCCGCCGGTGTGATCGGAGGAGCGAGGAGAGCGTTGTGGCAGAGGTCAAGGCGGAGCTGGTGGGCAATCTGTGGAAGATCGTCGTCGAGGTGGGTCAGGCGGTGCAGGAGGACGACACACTGATGATCCTCGAGTCGATGAAGATGGAGATACCCATCACCTCGCCTGTCAGCGGCACGGTGAAGGAGATCACCGTCAAGGAGGGCGACGTGGTGCAGGAGGGGCAGACGGTCGCGATCGTTGAGTGACACGATGCGTGTCGGCACCGCCGACAACGTCTCGCTCGGCTACACGACGGCGGGCGTGGGCAGCCGCACCGTGGCGCAGCTCATCGACAACCTCCTGGCGGGGCTGCTGATGCTCATCGCACTCGCCGGCGGCCTGGCGGTAGCGCGCGCGGCCGCGAGCGCGCAGGGCGCGGCCTGGGCGGTCGGGGCCGCGGTCGCGTTCGCGTTCCTCGTATACGTCGCCTACTTCTTCGTCGCGGAGCTGGTTTCGGGTGGGCGCACGCCGGGCAAGAGCGCGATGGGACTGCGCGTGCTCGGCGTCGACGGCGGCGCACCGGACGCGGCCGCAATCGCCGTGCGCAACCTCGTGCGCCTGGTCGATGTCACGGGCATCGGCCTCTTCATCATGTTCTTCCACCCGCAGTCGCGCCGCCTCGGCGACCTCGCCGGCGGCACAGTCGTGGTGCGCGAGCGCGCGACGCTGCGTCTCGCCTCGGTGGCGGCGCCCCCACCCATCATCGTGCGCACGCCGGATGCGGGCCCCGCGGTGGAGGGCATCGAGCGCCTCGGCGCAGCGGAGGAGAACGCGCTGCGCGCATTCCTGACCCGGCAGGGGCTCACGCAGGACACACGTGCTCGGCTCGCCGCACAGCTGGCGGCGCGCCTGTGCGACCGCATGCAGCTCCCGCCGTCCGCGCCCGAGCGCATGTGGCCGCCGGAGCTGCTGGTCGAGCGGCTGTACCTGCAGCTGGAGAACCGCCCCCGATGAGCCTCGAGCACTTCATCGCGCAGCGGCAGGCGCGATGGACGGAGCTGGAGGCTGCGGTGCGGCGAGCCCGGCGCGGGCGGCTGCGCGGCCTCGGCGCCGACGACATGCAGCGATTCGGCGTGCTGCTCCGCCACGCTTCGAGCGATCTCGCCATCGCGCGGCGCGACCATCCGGACACCGAGGTCACCGAGTATCTCAACGCGCTGTGCGCGCGCGCGCACCCGCTGCTGTACCGCGGCGAGCCGCTGCGCATCGGCGCGCTTCCGCGCTTCTACGCGACGGGCCTGCCGCGCGCCTTTCGGGCCGCGTGGCCCTACATGCTGGCCGGCCTCGCGCTGCTCGCGCTCGGGTTCATCGCAGGGTGGCTCGCGGTGGACCTCCGCCCCGACCTGCGCGCCGCGCTCGTCCCCGCTTCACTGTTCGATCAGATGGCGCGGGGGCACATCCAGGGCAACGTGCCCGACGCGCCCATCGCTGCGTCGTTCATCATCCAGAACAACATCAGGGTCGCGCTCATCTGCTTCGCCGGCGGCGTGCTCATCGGCGTGCCCACCGCGCTCGTGCTGCTGAGCAACGGCTGGATGCTGGGCACGGTTGCCGCCGCGGTGCACATCGGCGGCTACGACCTGCAGTTCTGGTCGCTCATCGTGCCGCACGGCGTCATCGAGCTCAGCGACATCGTCATCGCCGGCGGCACGGGGCTGATGCTCGGCGACGCCATCCTGCGCCCCGGTTCGCTGCGCCGCGGCGACGCGCTCGCGGCCGCTGCACGGCGAGCTGTCAGCCTCGCGACCGGCGCGGCCACGCTGCTCGTCGTGGCCGGCACGCTGGAAGCGTTCGTGTCACCCAGCGGCCTGCCCGAAGCGGCCAAGCTCGCGATCGGCGCGTGCGCCGGGGCGCTGCTGTACACGTGGCTCATCGCAAGCGGACGCGCGCCGGCGAGACGACACACGCTCGCATTCGACGGCGCGCAGAGCGCGCCCGCGTAGACTGGTTCGCGTGGAAGTCGTACGCATCACGCCGCGCGGGTACTGTCACGGCGTGGTCGAGGCGATCCGCATCGCCAAGCGAGTCGGCGCCGAGCGGGGCCGTGACGAGCCGGTGACCATGCTGGGTTACCTGGTGCACAACGAGCACGTCACGCGCGAGCTGGAGCAGAGCGGGGTCGCGCTCATCGCCGAGAGTGACCGCATGAAGGGGCTCGACCAGGTGCGCGAGGGCACGGTCATCTTCACCGCGCACGGCATCTCTCCCGCGGTCGTGGCTGCGGCGCGGGAACGAGGCTTGAATGTGGTCGACGCAACCTGCAGCGATGTCACGCGCACGCACGACCTGGTGCGCGAGCTCGTCGGGCGGGGCGTGCACGTCATCTACATCGGCAAGCGCGGGCACCCGGAGCCGGCCGGAGTGCTCGGCATCGCGCCCGAGCACACAACGCTCGTGGAAACGATCGAGGAAGCAGCGGAGCTCGAGGTTCCCGAGGGCACGAGGCTCGGGGTCACGTGCCAGACGACGCTGAGCATGTGGGACACACAGGCGATCATCGACCGCCTGGTGCAGCGCTTCCCCCACATCGAGGTGCACAACGAGATCTGCCTGGCCACGCAGGAGCGGCAGGAAGCCGCAGTGCTGGCGGCGAAGGACGTGGACTGCGTCGTCGTGGTCGGCAGCCGGCGCAGCAGCAACAGCCAGCGGCTGGTGCAGGTGGTGCAGGAGAAGGGCGAGAAGCCTGCGCATCTCGTCGACACCGCGGATGACATCGATCCGGCATGGTTCCGCGGCATGCGGCGCATCGGGGTGACGTCCGGCGCGTCGACTCCCACGCAGCTGACTCGCCAGGTCATCGCCGCCATCGAGGCGCTGCCGGACAGCTGAGATGGCCCAGGACGCACCCCCGCAACCGCCGCCACACGGCGGTCCGTTCGCGCCGCCGCCGCCGCATTCGCCGCCCGCATATCCCTACGCCGGCTACGGCTATGCGATGCCCCCGCCCGGACCGGCGCCAGGGCTGCAGTACGCGGGTTTCTGGATTCGCTTCCTCGCGTACCTGATCGACTCCATCGTGCTGTGGGTGCCGCTGGGCATCATCTTCGCCATCGCGATCTCACCGACTCTGCCGGCCATCAACTGCACGGCCGTCAACACGACCGGGTTTCAGAGCGTGACCTGCAGCGGGATCGGGCCCGTATTCGGCGCCTTCGGACTCTTCTGGATCGTCGGCCTGGTCGTCCCCGCCGTGTACGACGTCGTGCTCTGGAGCTGGCTGGGCCAGACGGTCGGACAGAAGGCGCTCGGCCTGCACGTGGTCGACGCCAACACGGGCACTCGCATCTCGGTGGGGCGCGCGATCGCGCGCTACATCGGCGTCCTGGTGAGCAGCTGGGTGCTGCTCATCGGCTTGATCTGGGCCGCGTTCGATCCTCGCAAGCAGGGCTGGCACGACAAGATCGCGTCCACGTTCGTGGTGCGGCCGCTCTGACATCCGGCGGCGGCCCGCTGGCGCGCCCCCTCGCCGCGACGTAGACTGCCGCCGAACCGCGTTGCGCAGCGCGGTCGAGTGGAGAGAGACACAGTGGCCAGCAACCCGCCGCCGCCGAGCCAGCCACCGCAGCCGCCGACGGCCCCGCCGTCAGCGCCGCCGACCGGTTACCCCGCCGCGGGCTACCCCCCGGCCTACGGGCAGTCGTACCCGCAGACGTATGCGGCCCAGCCGTACACGCCCACGCCGCACATGCCCATCAAGCGCAACTTCATGCTCATCCTGGCGCAGACGCTGGCGATCATCCAGGGGGCACTCGGAGTTCTGCTCGGCCTCGGGTTTATCTTCCTCGGCATCGCCGCGGGCGGCGTCATCTCCAGCATCAACCTGCACAACGTGAACGGCTTCAACCTTGCGGGCGCAGCGACCGGCGTCCTGATAGGCGTCGGCGTGGTCGCGCTGATCATCTCGATCCTGGTGATCATCGCCGCGGTGCGCACCGGTCACCCCTCACAGGTGGCGCGCTGGCTGCTGGCGGCGTTCGAGGTGCTGGGCTTCATCGGCTCGCTGCAGGCGCTTCTGGCGCGTACCAGCGTGGGAAGCAACAGCAACGGCGTCATCTACACGGTGGTCATCCTGGTCATCGAAGGATTGATCATCTACGGGCTGGTCATCGACCCGGCCACCTACCGCGCGTTCGCGCGGAAGAACATCCACTGAGCCGCACTCAGATCCGGGACCGGCGCTTCAGCTCCAGGTAGCGGTTGACGAGCCGCGGCGACAGCGTGCGCGCATCGGCGTCGATCGTCTCCACCCCGCTGCGCCGCAGCAGCTGCAGCGCATCCTCGCGGTCGGCGATGAGACCTGCGGCCACAGCGCGCGCATACGCGTCGGCACCGCGGCGTGGCGCGCGGCGCGCTGCGTCCACCACGGCGGGATCGCGCACCGTGACAACAAGGGGCAGATGCCTGCGGCGCAGCCGGGCGCACTGCCGGATCAGCGCCCCCGCCTGGTCCGTGTCCATCAGGTCGGTGAAGATCACCGCCAGGGAGCGCCGTGTCTGCCAGCGGCTGAGGTGCGTGAGCGCCGCGTCGTAGTCTGACTCCGCCTCCTCGGGTCGCAGCGCGCGCACGGATTCGAGGAAGCGCTGCAGCTGCACCGCCCCCGACCGGGGTGGCAGCGTGCCGGACACGCGGTCGCTGAAGGACATCAACCCGGCGCGGTCACCACTCCGCAGCGCGACATGAGCGAGCAGCAGTGCTGCGTTGACAGCGTGGTCGAGCTTGGCCAGCTCGCCCGCGCCGACGCCCATGAGCCGCCCGTGGTCGAGGCACAGCAGCACCGGCTGCGCGCGCTCGGGCATGAGCTCGGTGGCCATGAGCCGTCCGGTCCGCGCAGTCGCCTTCCAGTTGATCGAGCGCAGCGGGTCGTCCGGGACGGCTTCGCGCACGCGCTCGAACTCGGTGCCTTCGGTGCGCAGCCGAAGCGTGCGCACACCCAGCTCGGCCAGCTGACCGCGCCGCGCCAGCGCTTCGTAGACGCGAACAGCGCCGATGTCGGCTTCGACGGGCACGGCCTTCGCCTCGCCGAGCGCGCGCTGCCGCCAGCCCAACCGCCATGGCCCCTCGGCACGCACGACCGTCCGGCCCAGCTCCACCTGGCCGCGGCGGTGCGGCGTGACGCTGTACTCGCGCTCGCCTGGGAGCCGCATGCGCCACACGGGCTGTGTGTCCGCCGCCGCGCATTCGTCCCTCACCCGTGCGCGGACGGGCCGGCGCGCGTGCACGCGCACCAGGATGCGATTCGCGCGCCCCACCGACAGCATCTGCTCGTGGTCGCGGACCACTGCGAGCTCGCGCACACCGGGCGCGCGCGCACTGTCGACGGCGATCAGCAGAACCGCGATGGCGAACAGTCCTAGTCCGATGCCCAGCAGCGCAGGCGACGCCGCACCCGCAGCGGCGAGTCCCAGACATGCGAGCAGGATCGCGGCGCCACGCCAGGTCATGCGCCGTTGTTCACCGTGGCACGGGCACGCGGCCCAGCGCGCGCTGCACCGCCGCGACCTCGCTCACCCCCTGGATCTCCGCCTCGGGCCGTCGCACCATGCGATGCCGCAGCGCGGGCACGCAGATCTCCTTCACGTCGTCGGGCACCGCGTAGTCGCGCCCCTGGATTGCGGCCATCACCTTCGCGCCCAGCAGGAGCGCGATCGACCCGCGCGGCCCCGCACCCAGGCTGAGGTCGGGGCTTACGCGCGTTGCGCTGACAATGGCCGCGATGTACCCCAGCACCTCATCACCCACGCGCACGCCGCCGGCCTCCGCGCGCACGTCCTCCAGCGCACGCGCGTCGACGACCGGCGTGATGCCGGCACGCGCAAGGTCGTGCGGATCGAAGCCGATGTCGAAGCGGCGCAGCATCGCCACCTCGGTGGCGCTGCCGGGCACGGGCACCTCGATCTTGAAGAGGAAGCGGTCAAGCTGCGCCTCGGGCAGCGGATACGTGCCCTCGTACTCCACCGGGTTCTGCGTGGCCACGACGAAGAACCGGTCGCCCAGCGGCATGCGCTCGCCGTCCGACGTGACCTGGCGCTCCTCCATCGCCTCGAGCAGTGCGGCCTGCGTCTTCGCCGGCGCGCGGTTGATCTCGTCGGCCAGCAGCGTGTCCGTGAAAATCGGGCCGCGGCGAAACTCGAACGTGCCCCGGTCGGCGCGGTACACATTGGTGCCCACGATGTCGGACGGAAGCAGGTCGGGCGTGAACTGCACGCGCGTGAACCGCGCGTCGAGCGTCGCCGCCATGGCGCGGGCCATGAGCGTCTTCGCGGTGCCCGGGACACCCTCGAGCAGCACGTGGCCGCCCGCAAGCACGGCGATGAAGAGCCCGTCGATCACCTGCTCCTGACCGACGATGGCGCGGCCGACCATGTCATGGACGGCGGAGCGAAGCTCGGCGGTGCGAGTCACGCGCGCAATTCTGCAGACCGCCGCTCGACGTCTGCGCCGGCACGCTCGAGCGCGTCCACATCGCGCGCGAGCCGGAGCAGCGCCCGTTCATCGGGATCGCCGTGCGAGAGGCCGCACGCACGCGCCAGCACCGCATCCACGTCGTCGCTCCGCTCGTGCCCGGCGGCGCGGAGCGCGGCGACAAAGGCCGTGTCGTCGAGGTGCGCGTCCACGCCGGTCACGGCCTGCACGGCGCGCTTGAGCTCGTCGCCATAGCGCGCCGCGATGGCGCCGCGCCTGCGCGACCGCGCCAGCAGCCGGCCCATCGCGGCGACGTACGCGCCGGCGCTGGGAACCGCCGCTGCGGCTGCCGTCGCCGGCCGGCCCAGGCGGCGGCCGTTCAACGCAAGAAATGCCACCACCACCAACGCAGCCAGCACAGCGGCGAGCCCCACCGGCCCGTTGAAGATGGCCGCGGCGCCGGTGGACGCCTGGGCGCCCTCTCCGTGATGGAACTCGTCAAAGGCGACGCGGCCGCCGCGCGCACGCTCCAGCACGCTCAGCAGGAAGAACGCGGAATCGCCGTGGCGCAGACCGTCGTTGGACAGCGGTGCCGTGTCACCCAGCACCGTCGCGCGGCCACCGCCGACGCGCTCCGCGCCGGCAACCACCGCGCTGCCCTGCACCAGCAGTGGCACGAAGGCGACGGGTCCGCTGAGCGAGAAGCCGCCGGCAGTGGGTACATCGTGCACGCGCTGCGCGACATCGAAGGGTTGGGCCGGGACTGCGTTCCCCGGGCCGCGATCAGCGCTGACCAGCAGTCCGAGGCGTTGCAGCAGCGGCGCCGCGGCGGCGGCGCCCTCAGGTCCCACCGCAATCATCACGTCACCTCCGCGCTGCACGTGCTGCATCACCGAGTCGACCTCGGGCGCTGTGAACGGCACGCTTGGGTCGTACTCGACGAGCACGTCCACGCCTGTCAGGTCGAACGTTCCGCCGAGGCGCGACACAGGCAAGCCCAGGCGCTGCAGCCACGTGTATGCCGCGAGCGTTCCAAGCTTGCCCACGGCGCGCGACGACGGGTCGGCATCGTTCGACGGTGTCGTGATCGCGACCGTGAGCACCGCGATCACCGCGAGGCCGGCGATGAGCACTGCTACTGGCGTGAAATGACGTCTCATCGCGGTGCCGGGCGGCGCGCGCGCGCCAGCGCGCGAACGGCCTCACATCGTTGTCGCGACTGCTCCCACTCATCGCGCTCCACGGGTTTGCCGGAGTACCAGGCGCTGTCGAAGGCCGCCGCCGCGGGCGCGAGGGCCGTCAGCAGGTCGGCGTCGGCCGCGATGTTGCGCAGCAGCTCGCGCGTGGTCCACGAGGGATCGACAGCGACACGGCCACGCACCGCGACGGCGAGCAGCGCGCTGCGAAAGGCGCGCCGCACCGCCTCGCGATACTCGGCGCGAGCGGCGGCGCGCATCGCGGCGCGCCACTCCGCGTCGGGATCGTCGCTCTCGCCGGCAGGCTCCGGCTCGCCGCGCGCCCGGCGCCCGCCCATCTGGCCGCGCAGCCGGTACGCGGCGTAGCCCAGCGCCGCCACCACCAGGGCCGTGATCAACGCCACCGACCCGGCCGGCCCGAGTCTGCGCGCGGCGCCGTCGACGAGTCCGCCGATGAACGAGGCGATGCGGCTCAACAGGCTGGGCTGCGCGGACCTGTCGAGGCCCGCGAAGACCGGCGACGCGTACACGTCGTGCAGCGCCGCACGCGCGGGCGCCGGGTCGACATGGCACGTCGCACCGGAAGGCGTCGACAGCACTGCGACGATCGCGTCCAGGCGGCCGCGCGCAGTGTCGACGTCAGGAGGCGTTGCGGACAGCGCATCGATCACCGGGCCCAGCACAACCGTCGGGGGATTCGCCGCTTGCTGCGCGGCGGTGAGCTGATGGCGCACCGACGTGACATCCGGAATGGTCGTGCGCAGCGCCGCGTCAGCCGCCTCGACCGTGGCGATGTACTGCGCCGTCGCACACTCCGGCGCCGCCGCAACCGTCAGGGCCGGCAGCAGCAACGCGAGCAGCGCTGCGGCGGCGGTGACGGCCCACCTCACAGCGACTGGGCGAGCATCTCGATGTCGAACGCCTCCTTGCGGATGCGCGTGTCGTAGTACAGAAGTGTCACGGCGATGTATGTGATCGGTCCGATGAACACCGCCACGATCGCGCTAGCCACCGAGTTGACGATCAGCTGTCCGTTGGCGTCCAGGCCGGAGCCGACGATGGTGAGCAGCGCGGTGAGCAGGCCGCCGATGATCGACGTGATGATCGCGAGCAGGAGGCGGATGCCGAAGAGGCGCCACGAGACCCCGCGCGTGAGGTTCCAGCTGCGGGCGAGGCCGCGCCAGCCGGACAGCCCCTCCAGGATGATCGCCGGGGGCGCCAGCATCGTTCGAACGAACACGACGATCGCGCCGACGACCAACGCCAGCGTCACGCTTATGCCAACGATGGCACCAACACTGCCGCTGGCCGCGGTGAGGCCGAGCAGCGCGGCGAAGGCGAGCGCGGTCACCATCACGGCGCCGCCGAACAGGATGAGGCTCTGCACGATGAGCGCACCGAGCCGTCGCGCCGCGGCCGCGTAGGACGAGCCGAGCGACGCAGGCCGGTCGAGATAGCGGTCGCTGACGGCGCGCGTCGTCGCGGCCTCAGCGAGTGGCAGCACGACGAACGCCTGCACCAGCGCGAGCGCCAGCGTGGCGATGAGGATGCCGCCCAGCGCGTCCTGCAGGGTCTGCTGCAGCTGCTGCGGCGTGAGCGCGCCGTTCTGTGTCGTGCCGAAGGAGCCGAACGGAGAGCGTGTGAGCGGCGCGTAGCCCGCCACCTGGAAGAGCAGGTACTGCAGCGCGGTGTACGGCACCTGCACCACCGCGCTGATCGCGGCGATGAGCAGGAAGTTGCGCCGGTACAGCGTGAAGATGGCGTCGAGCAGCTCGCCGACGGCGAGCGAGCGAAAGCGGCCGTGTCCCACCTGCCCCTGGTGGGGACGGCGCGGGTCCCACCCGGCGTATGCGGCGCCCCAGGCGGGCGGTGGCGGTGGCAAGCCCCCATGGCCGGGCAGCCCGGGAGGCACGTACGGCGGCGGCTGGGGGTACCCCGCCGGCGCCCCGCTCGGCGGCGGTGCAGGCGGCGGGTCCGCTGGTCGCTCGTCGCCGGCCATGGAAAGGCATTGTGGGGCCGCTCTCCCGGGTGCAGAAGCAGGCTATCCTGACGCCTCTCCCCATGAATGCCCCGCTTGCGCTGCTCGGCGCAGGGCAGAACGCCGAGCCGTGAGAGCGCTGATTGTCGATCCCGCGCTGCGCCACCAAGCCCCCGCGCGGCGGCGTGGACGGCGCGCGCCCGCCCCGCCCGGGCCCCTGCCGGTGCAGGTGCGGCAGGTCCCCGTCCCGGTGCCCCAGGCGCCGGGTTGGGTGCTCGTGACCCCTGCGCTGGCGGGCATCTGCGCGGGTGACCTCAACCTGGTGAGCGGCGCCGCCGCGCCCTCGGTGCTGAGCGCCTACGAGCACCGCGCCCCGGTGATCCCGGGCCACGAGGTGGTCGGTGTGGTGGCCGGGGCGTCCTCGACCCGCTGGGCCAAGGAGGGCGATCGCGTGCTGGTGGAGCCGACGCTCCGCTGCACCCACAAGGGGCTCCCGGAATGCGCGCGCTGCCGTGCCGGCGACACCCACCTGTGCGAGAACCGCGACCGTGCCGGGGCGCTCTGCTCTGGGCCCTCGATCGGCAACAGCGAGCGCGCCGGCGGCGGTTGGAGCGAGGGCTTCCTGGCTCACGAGGACATGCTGGTGCCCGCCGACACGATCCCCGACCAGCGCGGGGTGCTCGCGGAGCCGCTCGCCAGCGCGGTCCATGCCGTCCTGCACTGGCACCGGCGTGGTGACCGCGCCGCGGTGCTCGGCGCGGGCGCGCAGGCGCGCCTGGTGGTCGCGTCGCTGCGCCGCCTCCACCCCGACCTCGACATCACGGTCCTGTACGACACGCGCAACCCATGGCGCCCTCGCCTCGGCCCCCGGGCGCGGCGTCCGGCGCACATGCAGGGCGACGTGTCCGCCGACTTCGCCGCCATCCGCTCCATGGGCGCGTCGCGGGTGCTGCGCGGCTCCGGGGAGGAGCACCTGCGCCGCGTGGCGGAGATCCTCGGGGCGCGCGTCCTGGCGCCCCAGAACGGCGCGCTCCCGGTGCTCGACGGCGGCGTCGACGCGGTCTTCGACTGCCACGCGTCGGCCGAGAGCCTCGAGACCGGCGTGCGCCTGCTCCGGGCCGGCGGCATGCTCGTCCTCGCGGCGCGGCCGTCGCTGCAGCTGGTGGAGTGGCCGCTGATCTGGGCCCGGGAGCTGACGGTGGTCGGCTCGGCGCTCTACGGCCGCGAGTCGAGCGGGCACCGCACTTTCGCGATCGCCCGCGAGTGGCTGGCGGACACCGCCTTCCCCATCGACTCCCTGGTCACGCATCGCTTCCCCCTGGAAGACCACGAAGCGGCCATCAGCGTCGCCGTGGCCGGCGTCAGCGCGGGTGCCGTCAAGGTCGTCTTCGAAGGCCCCGCCGCCGAGATGCGGGTGCGGATGGACGCCGAGCCCGCGGCTGCGGACCAGGCGATCGACGTCCCGCTGCTGCTCCACGCCACATCCGCGCACACTCGCACCGGGGCGCGCACAGCCTCGAACGGGAGCTGAGTCCCGGCTACTCGGCCTTCTTCTCGCCGCTCTGGCGGCGCCGCTCCACCGCCGGCAGGAGGCGGCGCACGCCCGCGTTGTCGACCACCATGCGCGTCTCGCGCTTGCGGTCCCGATGCCGGATGCGCGCCTGCTCCTTCTC
Organism: Candidatus Dormiibacterota bacterium; assembly: GCA_019245575.1. Classification (GTDB taxonomy): domain Bacteria; phylum Chloroflexota; class Dormibacteria; order Aeolococcales; family Aeolococcaceae; genus JAFARE01. Next base: position 20,471 of record JAFARE010000041.1, read on the forward strand.
CGGGAGCTCGCCCTCGGACTCCCGCGGTGCTTGAGGGCTCACCGCCGCAGCGTCACGCCGGCTGCGGGTGAGGCTGGCGCCGGCCGCGAGCGACTGCGACGGCGATGCCGACCCCGGCGGCCAGCGCCACCGCCGCCCCGCCGATGAGCGCCGGCCGCGCCCGCTGGGGCACGAGACGCCGCCATCGCGGCGTGGTTGCGGCCTCGAAGAGGGCGCCCGCCCGCTGCTCGATGCGCTCGCGCTGCGCGGGCGTGAGCCGCCAGGTGCGCAGGGCCGAGCTCACCTCGGCCGCGAGGTCGACGAGGGCCTCGATCTCGGGGGCGATCGCGCGCGGCAGCCCCTCGAGCGCCGAGTCCAGCTGGTCCTCCTGCTCGATCACGCCTGCTCCTGGGCTCGCAGGCCCCGCTCGGCAGGCAGCGGCGCCCCCAGCCGGCGCCGCAGCGCCGTGAGCGCGCGGAATGTGAGCAATTTCACGGCGCCCTCGCTGCGCCCCATGATCTCGGCGATCTCACGGTTGCGCAGCTCGCCGCCGAAGCGCAGCAGCACGGCCTGGCGCTGATCCGGCGGCAGCTGCGACACGGCGGCGCGGACCTCTGCGGCGCGATCCTCCGCCTCGACCGCCAACGCCGGGTCGACCGACTCCCCGGCCATGTGCGGCTCGAGCTCGATCCAGCCGGGCCGGCGCCGCTCTCGCGCCACCAGGTTGCCGGCCACCCGGTACAACCAGGCGGAGTACGGCACGCCCCGCCACTGGAATCGAGGCAGCTCCTCGAGCGCCTTGGCGAAGGTGGCGGCGGTCACGTCCTCGGCTTGCTCCTTGTCCTTGGTGAGCATGTACACGTACGCGTGGATCTGGTCGACGTAGCGCTCGTAGAGCACGGCGAACGCCGCTCTGTCGCGCTGCGCGGCCAGGATCTCCTGGCGCTCCTCCTCGAGCTCGGCGGCGCTGCGGTGCGGCACCTCAGCGACTCCTCGCTCGCGCGGTGTGCATCACGCAGAAGCGGCTGCGGGCAGTCGCGTTACGGCAGCAGCCACCCGCGACCGGCCACTCACCGCAACCCCAGCTTCGCGCCCGCGTCCGCGAATGCCTCGAGCGCGCGGTCCAGCTGCTCGCGGGTGTGGGTCGCGGTGACGATCGTGCGCACCCGGGCCTGGCCGCGCGGGACGGTCGGGAATCCGATGCCCTGCGCGAACACGCCGCGCTTCAGCAGCAGGTCGGAGAGCTGCATCGCGACGGGTGCCTCGCCGCACATCACCGGTGTGATCGGCGTCTCGCTCCGTCCCAGGTCGAAGCCGAGCGACCGTAGCCCCTCCTTGAAGTGGCGCGTGTTGGCCCACAGCTGGTCGATGAGCTCCTGCCCGGACTCGAGGACGTCGACCGCGGCGATGCACGCGGCCACCACCGACGGCGGATGCGACGACGAGAAGAGAAACGGGCGCGCCTTGTGGATCAGGTGGTCACGCACCGCCTGCGACGCGCACACATAACCGCCCACGACGCCGACCGCCTTGCTGAGCGTGCCGATGTTGAGCGCGACCCGCCCATGCAGCCCGAAGTGGTCTGTCGTGCCCCGGCCGTTGCTGCCGAGGACGCCGGTGGCATGCGCGTCGTCCACCATGACCGCGGCGTCGTACTTCTCAGCGCGCTCCACGAGGTCCTTCAGCGGCGCGATGTCGCCGTCCATGCTGAACACGCCGTCGGTGACCAGCAGCACGCGGCGATATCCCTTGGCGCGCGCCTCGCTCAGGGCGCGCTCCGCGTCATCGACGTCGACGTGCTCGTAGAGGATGCGGTCCGCCTTGGTGAGCCGGATGCCGTCGATGATGCTGGCGTGGTTGAGCTTGTCGCTGACCACGCAGTCGCCCTTGTCGAGCATGGAGCCGAGCACGCCGACGTTGACCGTGTAGCCGCTCTGGAACGTGAGCGCCGCCTCGGTGCGCTTGAACTGCGCGAGCCTCCGCTCCAGCTCCTCGTGCAGCGTCTGCGTGCCCGCGATGGTGCGCACCGCCCCGGTGCCCGCGCCCCACTCGACGGCGGCGCGCTCCGCGGCCCCCACCAGCCGCGGATGCGTGTTCAGCCCGAGGTAGTTGTTGCTCGACAGCGAGACGAGCGGCCGGCCGTTGATGACGACCTCCGGCCCCTGCGCCGACTCGAGCACTCGCAGCGGCCGGAACAACCCGTCGCTGCGCAGCGCCTCGAGATCCTCCTGCAGCGACGCATCAAGCGCCTGCACCGCCTTCGACGTCGCCCGTTCACCGATCATGCGGACAACGATACAGCGGCTGCGGGGTACCGGCCTGTGCGCGTTCGTGGCTGCCGGGCGGGCACAGCGCTCCGGCTGCGCCCCGCCCGCAGCCGGAGCGCAAACGCGCGCTACATGCCCTGGCCTAGTCTGCGTTTCGCGCCTGCCTTCAGTCAGGTGGCGTGAGCGTCACCTTTCCGCACTGACCGGATTTGATCAGCGCGATCGCTGAATCGACGTCCGACATCGGAAAGCTGTGCGTGATCAACGCTGCCACGTCGATCACGCCGTCGCGCACGTACGCCGTGGTGCGCTCCCACGTGCTCGGGAGCTTGCGTCCCACCACGCCGTAGAGCGCGAGGCCCTTCATCACGACGTCGTTGGAGAGGTCGATGACGTCGGGTCCGTCGCCGATGCCGAGCAGGCTGATCCAGCCCCCGGGGCGCACGAGCCTCGTGGCCGACGCGACGGCGACGGATGAGCCGCTCATCTCCAGCGCGCAGTCGATGTCGCCGCCGGCCGCGCGGCGCACGTCGTCGTCGACGGGCGTCTCGCTCGCGCGCACCACGCTGTGCGCGCCCATCCGCTCGGCAAGGTGGAGCCGGTAGTCGTTGCGGTCCACCGCGATGACGCGCGACGCGCCCTGCACGCGGGCCACCGCGATCGCCGCGCAACCGATCGGCCCGCAGCCGAACACCACGACCCGGCGTCCGGCGAGGTCGCCGTAGGAGCATGCGTGCACCGCGTTGCCGAACGGCTCCATCGCGGCGGCGACCTGCGGCGAGACGTTGCCGCCCACGGGCCACACGTTCGCCGCGGGCAGCGCCACGTGCGAGGCGAATGCGCCGTCGACGTCGACACCAAGTATCCGCGTGTTCTCGCAGACGTGATAGTCGCCACGGCGGCATTCCTCGCAGTGGCCGCACACGATGTGTGACTCCACGGCGACGCGCGTGCCCACCGCGGGACTGCGCACCCCGTCCCCCCATGCGACCACCTCACCGCACATCTCGTGCCCCACCACGCGCGGCGGGTGGACGCGCAGCTGCGCCCACGGGTTCCAGTCGTAGAGGTGCACGTCGGTGCCGCACACCGACGCGGCCGCGACGCGGAGCAGCACCTCACCTGCGCCCGGTCGTGGCTGCGCCACGTCACCCAGATCGAAGCCGGCCGCGGGGCGCGCCTTCAACACGGCCTGCATGGCGCCGATTATTGGCGATCGCCCCGGGCGCGCGCGCACAGTCCCGGCAGTGTCCGCGCCGCTGCGGGACGCTCCGACGTGTGCGGCTTGACGGAGTCGACGAACCATCGCTGCATCGCCCGCAACCGCTGCCGGTGCAGGACCTCTCGGTGTACGAGGCTGCCGGCGGGCATACGCTGCGGCGGCACGTGTTCACCAAGCCCGGCGACGAGCTGCGCCGCATCCGCAACGAGGGCGTGGCCGCGGCCGGGCGGTTCCTCAGCCAGAGCGTGGCCCAGCGGGCCGTGACGCAGGCCATCAGCACGCGGCATGTCGACGTGGCCGCGTGGTTGCACGGGCGGGATCGCCGCGCGCCGTTCACCTTCGTCGTCGACGTGGGGCGCATGATCGGCTACGTGCTCACCTGGGACGACGTGGTCAGCCGCGTCTACACGCCGCGCGCCACCAGCGCTGTGCGCGTCGTGCTCCGCACGCACGCGGAGCTGCCGGGCGGCTTCATGATCCTCACCGCGTACCCAACCCGAGTCCCGCGCCGCCGCGCCGACGGAACCGGCGGGTACGCGCAATGAGCGGCATCGCCGACATGGACAGCCGCATCGCCGCCGCGGACAGCGAGTTCCCCGCGCTGTTCCAGCTCTTCGGCGGGTACTTTCACCAGGACTGGAGGCAGGAGCACGCCACGCCTGCGGCGGCGCTGACCGCGTTCATCGAAGAGGCGCCGCCCGAGGCGGTGCGCGCGGCGGCGGCAGAGCTGCAGCAGGTGTTGGACCTCGACGCCGGCGACGCCGCGCTCACGCGTCTGCTGCGCGAGGGCTTCGACTGCAACTACCGCCCCGAGGAGGACGGAATGACCCCGAGCGCGTGGCTGCGCGCCGTCGCTGCGCGCCTGCAACCCGCCGGCTGAGGAGCGACGGCGTCAGGCGGCCACGGGTGCCGCCGCGACACGCCGCGCCAGCGCGATGAAGTGCAGCACCGCGGTGGGAACGAGGGCCGGCAGGCCGAAGACGAGCGCGGCGATCCACACCGGGCCACCCGCGGCGCGAACCCAGAACAGCACGAAGAACACGACACCGGTCAGCAGCGTGTTGCGCCTGCCCCACACCGTGTGCACCAGCTCCGGCCGGCGACGAGCGAGAAACACGAATGGCGTCACCAGCAGCGGGGCGGCGTACCGCACGGCGATGAGGATCGAGAGCCAGAGCGTGGTGATGCCGAGCAGGTAGCAGCCGAACGCTGCGCTGAGGAAGAACAGCGCGTCCATGAACGGGTCGAGGCCCTTGCCCAGGGCTGTGATCGGGCCCACGCTGCGGGCAATGAATCCGTCCACGGCGTCGAGCAGGCCGACCGCGCCGCCGACCCCGGCCCACAGCGCCAGCGCCGTGCGTCCCGGAAACGGGAGCCACGCGATCAACAGGATGGGGACGCACAGCCAGGCGCGCAGCGCTGTGAGCCCGTTGGGCACGCCATAGCGATCGACGGGCGCGCCGTCCGGCGTCACGAGCATCGCCGCACCGCCGATGAACACGGCGCTGATGGCCGCCCACCACACCAGCGTGCTGAGTGCAGCGGCCTCGGTCGCGCTGCCGCCCTGCACGAGCGTCAGCGCCACTGCCAGGGCTTCGCTGCACAGCAACCCGGCGGCCAGCCACAGCGCGCCCGACCGGCGCAGCGTCCGGCTCGCGCGCAAGCGCGCCAGCGCCTCGGCGTACAGGCGCAGCAGTGGTGTCAGCTGCTCAGACGACGAGGCAGGTGACGGTCTTGAACACACCGTCCGCCGCCTGCACCTTGTCCACGATGAGCCGCCCGATGCCGCCGACGTCGTCCGCCTGCACCTGGACGATCACATCGAACTCACCGGTGATCGCGTCCGCGGCGATGATTCCGTCCTGGCCCTTGAGGGTGTTCATCACCTCGAGTGCCTTGCCGGCGGTGGCGGTCACGAGGACGTATGCCCGCACCATCTCGTTCGCTGGCGACTGTATAGCATGGGGATATGCCGTGGGTGCTGCTGGTGCGCTGGGTGGTGCGGCTGGCGCTCGCGCTCGCCTTCTGGCGAGTCGGCACGGCGCGGCGCGCTGCCGGCGTTCCGGGCGCGCCGCCGCTCCGGCGCCCGCCGGGCGCGCCACGCATCGACCCGCGCGCCGCCGCTGCGGCCGTTCGCGAAGGTGCGTCGCTCGGCTGGCGCACGCTCTCTGCGGCGGCATTCCTTGCCGCAGCGATCGTGCTGCTGACCGCGGGTGTCACGACCACGGTGCTGTCGCCGCGATGGCTCGGCGGACTCCTGCTCGGGCTCGCCGTGGCGTCGGTGGGCGTGTCAGCGCTCGAGCTGCGCTCCGCTGTGCTGCTGCTGGCCGCGCGACGCCGCCGGCGTCACGATCGCGAGCTGCGCAGCAGCCTCAGCTGAGGTAGGGCGCCACACCCTCGCCCTGCTCCGCCGCGTCCATGATCACCTCGCTCACGGTGGGGTGCGGATGGATCACGGCGCCCAGGTCGTCCATGGTGAGCCCGTCGCTCATCGCAACCGACACCTCGCTCACCACCTCCACCGCGTGCACGCCCATCACCGTGGCGCCGATGAGCCGTCCGGTCGCGGCGTCCGCGTACAGCTGCGCGATGCCGTCGGTCTCACCCTCGCCGAGCGCCTTTCCGTTGCCCAGGAACCGCGCCTGGCCGGTGCGCACCTCGATGCCCGCCTCCTTCGCGGTCTCGGTGTTGAGGCCCACCATGGCGATCTCCGGGTGCGTGTAGATGCAGGACGGGACGACGGTGCGATCCATCGGCATGGCGTTGTGCCCCAGCGCGTTCTCCACCGCGCGCGCAGCCTCGGCGCTGGCCAGGTGCGCCAGCTGCAGGCCGCCGATGCAGTCGCCCGCGCCCCAGATCTTCGGGTTGGCCGTGCGCAGCATGTCGTCGACCTGCACGTGGTCGCGCTCGTCGATGACGACACCGGCGTCCTCCAGGCCGATGCCGCGAGTCTGCGCGCGGCGGCCGACCGAGACGAGCACCAGGTCACAGTCGACCGCAGCCTCGTCATCGAGGTGCGCGGTGAGCGACTCGTCGCGATAGTCGATCGACGTCACCTTGCGGCCGGTGTGAAAGACGATCCCCTCCTTCTCCACGATGCGCCGGAACTGGGTGACGATCCGCGAATCGACGCCCGTGAGCACCTGGGGCAGCACCTCGACGACGGTGACGCGCGAGCCGAGCGCCACGAAGAGGCTGGCGAACTCGCAACCGACAACACCCCCTCCGATGACGAGCAGGTGCTCCGGGATGCGCTCCAAGCGCAGGATCCCATTCGACGTCACGACGAGTGGATGCTCCATGTCGATGCCGGGCAGACCGGACGGCTCGGTGCCCACGCACACGACCAGGTGGTCATACGGAAGACGCTCGCCGCCCGCGACCACGGCGTCGCCGTCCACCACGCCGTGCTCCTGCATCACGCGCACCTTGTGCCGCTTGCATGCAGCCGCGACTCCGTTGCGCATCTTGACCACCACCTCTTCCTTGCGCTCCATCATGCGCGGGAAGTCGATGGCGGGCTGGGGCACGCTGATGCCGTAATCGGCGGCGTTGCGGATTCTGCGCAGCAGGTCGGCGCCGGCGAGCAGTGACTTGGTGGGAATGCATCCCCAGTTGAGGCACGTGCCCCCCAGCTCAGCGCGCTCGATCAACACCGTGTCGGCGCCCAGCTGCGCGGCGCGCAGCGCGGCCACGTCGCCGGCGGGGCCGCCGCCGAGCACAACGACGCGCGGACTCACTGTCGGGCGCTGCTCCTCGCGCCGCTCTCGCCGGCGCCGCGCTCCTGCAGAGCGTGCGACAGTCCCAGCGTCGCCGCGACGATGCGCTCCTGCTCCAACCGATGGGAGCCGGCGTATCCCTCGGAGGGACTGGCGCGGCGAGGCCGTCCGATGTACTCCCAGGGCACCGCGTCGGGCCGCTTGGCGCGGACACACATCATGATGTGCTCCCACGCTCCCATGTTCTGCGGCTCCTCCTGCACCCACGCGATGCGCTGCAGGTTCGGGTACGCATCGATCACCGTGAAGAGCGACTCCACCGGCACCGGGTGCAGCTGCTCGACGCGCGCGATGGCGACGTCGCTCGCGGCGCGGCGGTCGGCGTGCAGCTCGAGGTCGTAGTACACCCGCCCGCTGCAGAACACCAGCGCGCGGACGGCGTCGCGGTCGCGGCTCGCCGCCGGGTCGTCCATCACGGGCTGGAACTTGCCCTGCGACAGCTGCGCCATCGTGGCGGTCGACTCCCTGAGCCGCAGCAGGCTCTTGGGCGTCATCACGACGAGCGGACGCGGGTCGGCGGCGAGACCCTGGCTGCGCAGCAGGTGAAAGTACTGCGCAGCGGTGGAGCAGTTGGCCACCCGCATGTTGGCGTCCGCGCTCAGCATTAGGAAGCGTTCCAGACGCCCGCTGGAGTGCTCCGGACCGCTGCCCTCGTAGCCGTGCGGGAGGAGCAGCGTGAGGCGCGAGCGCTGCCCCCATTTGGCCCTGCCGGCGGAGATGAACTGGTCCACGATCATCTGCGCGTTGTTCACGAAGTCGCCGTACTGCGCTTCCCATATCACCAGCGTCTTGGGGTCGGCGGCGCTGTAGCCGTACTCGAAGCCCACGCAGCTCACCTCGCTCAGCGGGCTGTTGTGCACCTCGAAGGTCGCGGTGGCGCCGGTGAGGTGCTGCATGGGAATCCAGCGGTCGCCGGTGCGCTCGTCGTGGAAGACGACGTGGCGCTGGCTGAAGGTGCCGCGCTCGGTGTCCTGCCCCGTGAGGCGCACCGGATGGCCCTCGAGCAACAGCGACCCCAGGGCCAGCGCCTCGCTCGTGCCCCAGTCGATCGTGCCGTCGTCGAGTGACGCGCGCCGCCGGTCCATCTGCCTGCGCAGCTTGGTGTTGGGCGTGAACGCCTCGGGAAAGACCAGCAGCTCCTCGTTGAGGTTGCGCAGCGTCGCGTCGGCGACCGCCGTGGTGGGCGGCGACCCCTTCATCTCCGCGGTGCGTGGCTCATCGGTGTGCTCGTCGAGCTCAGCGGCGAGGTTCTCCTTGACGCGCTTGTGCGCCGCGCCGACGCGCGCGTACGCATCCTCCGCCTGACGGTCGACCTCCTCCTGGGTGAGCACGCCGTCCGCCACCAGCCTCCGCGCGAAGATCTCGCGCACCGTCGGATGCTCGCGGATCGTCTCGTACATCAGCGGCTGCGTGTACGCGGGTTCGTCGGTCTCGTTGTGGCCGAAGCGACGGTATCCGATCAGGTGGATCACGACGTCGCGGTGGTACGTCTTGCGGTAGTCGTACGCGAGACGGACGGCGGCCATGCACGCCTCGATGTCGTCGGCGTTGACGTGCACGATGGGAATGTCGAATCCCTTGGCCAGGTCAGACGCATAGCGCGTGGAGCGAGCCTCGCGCGGGTCGGTGGTGAAGCCGATCTGGTTGTCCGCGATGAGGTGCAGCGTCCCGCCCGTCGTGTACCCGTCGAGCGACTGCAGGTTGAGCACCTCGGCGACGATGCCCTGGCCGCTGACCGCGGCATCGCCGTGGATGAGCACGGGGAAGGCAGCGGAGGGATCCAGGTGCATCTCCGCGGCGTGCCGCTGCGTCTGCTCGGCGCGGCACCATCCCTCCACCACGGGGTCGACCGCCTCGAGGTGGCTGGGGTTGGAGAGCAGACGCACGTTGATCGTCCTGCCCGTGTCGCTGATGTACGTGCCGGTGGCGCCGAGGTGGTACTTGACGTCACCCGTGGGGTCGTCGTCGCGGATGCCGACCGCGCGCCGCGCCTCGCCGAGCTCGAACGCGTTGAGGATCGACTCGTACGGGCGGTTGACGACGTGCGCGATCACGGCGAGACGGCCGCGGTGCGACATGCCCATCACCGTCTCGGCGATGCCGTCCGCCGCGAGCATGGTGAGCAGCTGCTCGAGCATCGGCACCATCGCGTCGAGTCCCTCGATGGAGAACGTCTTCTGCCCCAGGAAGCTGCGCCGGAAGTAGCGCTCCATCGCGTCCACCTTGGTCAGCCGCCCCAGCAGGCGCACGCGCTCCTCGGGAGACAGCGGCAGGCGGTACGCGCCCGACTCGATGTGCTCGCGCAGCCAGAGACGCTGCTCGTGGCTCGCGATGTGCTCGATCTCGTACGCGATGGTGCCGCAGTACGTGCGGCGCAGCGCCGGAAGGACGTCGGCAAGCGTCTGGCCCGACACGTACACGCGCAGCAGATTGGCGGGCAGCGCCTCCATCAACTGCGGCGTGAGCCCGTACGTGGCCGGCTCCATCGCCGGGTCCCCCACCGGTGTCGAGCCGAGAGGGTCGAGGTGAGCACCCAGGTGGCCGTGGGTGCGGTGCGCCTTGACCAGGGAGGTCGCCGCCTGCATCGCGGCGAGGAGCGTGCGGTCCGGCTGTGGCGCGGCCTGCGGTTGCGCTTGTGCTCCCGCCGCCTGCGGCGGTGCCGCGAGAGGCGCGGCGAGCTGCTCGCGAGGAGCCGGCGGCCGCAACCCGAAGCTGGAGAAGACCGCCTCGTAGAAGCCGTCCGCGCCGTCGAGCAGCGCCTGCACGCGCCCCAGGAACTCGCCGGACTGCGCGCCCTGGATGATGCGGTGGTCGTAGGTGCTGGTCATCGTCATGACCTTCCCCACGCCCAGCTCGCGAAGCCGCCCCTCGCTCAGCTGCGCCCACTCCGGCGGGTATCCGATGGCGCCGACGGCGACGATCGTTCCCTGCCCCTGCATCAGCCGCGGCACTGAAGCGACCGTGCCGATGCCACCCGGGTTCGTCAGCGTGATGTTCGCGCCCTGGAGATCCTCAGCGGTGAGCGTGTTGTTGCGCGCGCGGTCGATGAGCCGCTCGTACTCGGCGCGGAAGTCGCTGAAGCTGCGCTCGGCCGCTTCGCGGATCACGGGAACGACGAGGAACCGGCTGCCGTCCCGCCGCTTGCTGTCGACGGCGAGCCCGAGGTTGGGGGCGCCGGGCACGCGCGCGGGCCTGCCCTCGGCGGTGCGCGTGAAGTGCGCCGTCATCTCCGGCATCGCGTCGGCGGCGCGCGCGATCGCGTACCCGATGAGATGCGTGAACGACACCTTCAGCGCCTCGCCTGCCGCGCTCAGCGCCGTGTTGAGCTCGGTGCGGCGGGCGTCGAGCGTGCTCACCGACACGGTGCGAAATGACGTGGCGGTGGGGATCTCGCGGCTGCGCTCCATGTGCTCGACGAGCGCGGCGGCCGGGCCGCGCAGCGGCTCGGCGCCGGCCTCCGTGCCGGCGGGCGGGTGCGGCGCCGGCTTCGCCGCGCCGGCAGCGTCGACATCCTCGCGGCGCACCTCTCCATTGGCCCCCGTGCCGTGGACGCCGCCCAGGTCGACGCCGCGGATGGCCGCCGCGCGCCTGGCGAGCGGCGACGCGTGCACCGGCCCGCGCGCCGCCGGCTCGGGCGACGGTGTACCCGCGCCCGTCGGCGCCGCGGGCTCCGCCGGCTCTGCTGCAGGCGCCGCCGGGGCGGGCTCCTCCGGAGCGGGGGGCGTGGCGGCCGCTGCGTCCGTGCTGATGCGCGCCAGCGTTGCGCCGACCTCGACGGTCGCCCCCTCGGCGGCGACGATCTCGGCCACCGTGCCGGCTGCCGGCGCGGGCACCTCGACGTCGACCTTGTCCGTGGTGACCTCGACGACGGTGTCCCCCTCCTTGACGGGGTCACCGACCTTCTTCACCCATCGCGCCACGATGCCCTCGGTGACGGACTCGCCCATCGAGGGGAGGGTCACGGGAACTGTGTCGGCCACCTTCTAGATCGTCCCACGTTGTCGGGTCAAAGAAGCGCCGGCCCCCGCCCGTGGCTCAGCCGCGCTGGGGAAGGGCGTCCGGCAGCAGCCAGGGGAGCGCCTGGCTCATCGGCCGGCGCAGCGCCTGGTTCGCCTCGGGATTCAACTCGGAGCCGGCGAGGAGCGCCAGCGCCGCCGTCAGCAGGGCGTTCTCCGCGCGGTGGCCCACGTCGCCGTGTTCCGCGCGCCAGGAGACCATGGGCTGGCCGCGCTCGGTGAGGCCGAGGATGCGGTTGCGCAGCTCGTCCCACTCACCGCCCCGGTCGGATCGCTCGAGCAGGCGCAGCGCCTCGGCCTCGGCCCGGTGGATGCCGGCCTCCTGGCTCGGATCCCAGCCCTGGGCGGCGCGCTCGATCCCCGCCGGGGAGAGCGTGCGACTGTCCTCCAGGAGCCGGTCGATGTCGGTCTGGCCGGGCCGCCGTCCGTATCCGTCCGTGTCCATGCACCTGCCTCCCACGCACACCGCCGAGTGCCCTCAGTGTCGCGGTTGGACCGGTACTCCCGCCTGTCAGGAGGCCGACGTGAGGGTGACCGACCACCTGCAGTCCGGCGTGGGCTCGAACGCCTCGGCCTGCACGCCGGGCGTGCCCGTCCAGTTGCCCAGGCCCAGGTAGAGCTGACCGCTCGCGCCTGTCAGGTCGTCGGCCTGGCCGCTGTCGCTGCGCAACCGAAGGATGTTGTGCGCGCAGATGGAGAGCGCGTACCTGTACGTGGCCGCCTCGGACACGACGATGACACCGCCGTTGCTGTCGCTGGCGCCGCGGATCACCGTCGGACTCGAACCGCACCCAGCCGCGACGACGGCGCAGCACGACGCTGCGACCATCGCGATGCGCCGGCGCGGTCGCGTGCTCACACTGTCCGCGGGACTGTCCGCGGTCCCCTGGCGCGGCGGCATCACGCCCTCTATAGCATGTGAATCGCCCGGGCAGTTCCCGGCCGGCCGGAGGGGCGACCGCTGGAATTTCGCGCAGGAGGTCGCCGTGTTCCACCACATCCGCATGCTCGTGCTCGTCGCCGCATTCACCGTCGCCGGAGCGCTCGCGGTCCACGCCGCGACGCAGCCGCCCACTCCGGGACGGTCGTTCACCTGGGCGTCGCCGGCCACGCCCGCGCCCGAGGCCGCGGCCGTGGCCACCGCCGTGCCAACCGCATCCGCGACACCCGCATCCGGCCCGCTGGGAGCGGTCGTGCCGCCGGTCGCGTCTCTGCTGCAGCACCTGAACGCCGACACCAGCACCGTCGCGCAGGGGCAGTACTCGATCCTCCAGCAGCTGGAGGGCGCGCTGCGTGACCGGGTCGACCAGTTTCTCGCCTGGGTGACGGGGCGTCACTAGCGGCCCAAAGCGTCACAGGTCTCGGATACGGCTGCGACGGGACCGTCGCAGGCGGCCCATCGAGCGGGGCTATGGTCGAAGCGCCGCTCAGTCCCCCACGCAAGAGGTGCTCGTGGCCTACGTCTCGCTGGCGATTGCTGGTCCGCTCGAGCACGTCGCCGAACGCATCGAGCGGACGATCACCGCCCAGCAGCGGGTCGCCACCGCGTGCGCTGGGTCGATCGTGGCCGCCGCCGAGGTGGTGAGCGGCGCGTTTCGCGCCGGCAACCGCCTGCTGCTCTGCGGCAACGGCGGCAGCGCCGCGGACTCACAGCACGTGGCGGCGGAGTTCGTCTCGCGTCTGTATCGGGAGCAGGACCGGCCGGCACTGCCCGCGCTCGCGCTCACAACCGACACGTCGTTCCTCACCGCGTACAGCAACGACGTCGGGTTCGCCGGCGTCTTCGCGCGCCAGGTGGAGGCGCATGGACGGCCCGGCGACGTGCTCATGGTGATCAGCACCAGCGGCCGGTCGGACAACGTGCTGCGCGCGGCAGACGCGGCGCGGCGGCGTTCGATGCGCGTCATCGCGCTCCTCGCGGCGGATGCGCGGCTGGCGCGCGAGGCCGATGTCGCCATCGTCGTGCCGGTGCGCGACACGCAGGTGGCGCAGGAGTGCTTCCTGACGGTCGAGCACCTTCTCTGCGAGCTGGTGGAGCGCGAGCTGTTCAGCCCCGAGTCCTGATGAGCTACTTCATCGAGCGCGGACCGCTCGACCCGGACGCGCTGTCCGGCGCCATCGTCCGCGGCGCCGTCATCCGCTCGCGCGCGCCGCTGCGCGTGAGCTTCTGCGGCGGCGGCACCGACCTGAAGGAGTACGCGAGCGAGCACGGCGGCCTGGTCCTCAGCGCCACCATCGCGCGCTATGCATACGCGACCCTGCAGCCCACGGCCGACCGCGAGATCCAGGTTGCGTCCCTCGACTACGACCTCATCGAGCGCTTCCACTCGGACGAGCCGCTCATCTACGACGGCAAGATCGACCTGATCAAGGCCTGCCTGCGCCGCTTGCGCGTCGGGCCCGAAGCCATGAGCGGCATGCGCCTGCACCTGCAGACGGACGCGCCACCCGGCTCCGGTCTGGGAGCGTCGTCGGCGCTCGTCGTGTCGCTCATCGGCGCGTTCATCACGTGGCGCCGCCTCACGCTGACCAACTACGAGATCGCGGAGCTGGCGTACGAGCTGGAGCGCACCGACGTCGGCATCGCGGGCGGCATGCAGGACCAGTACGCGGCCACCTTCGGCGGCTTCAACCTCATGGAGTTCGGCGACGACCGCGTCATCGTCACGCCGCTGCGCGTCGACAAGGACGTGGTCCGCGAGCTCGAGTACAACAGCATGCTCGTCTTCACCGGCGGCACCCGCCTCTCCGGGCACATCATCGACGAGCAGATCCGTGGCTACGTCGCGCAGCGCAACGAGGTGGTCGAGTCGCTGCACGAGATGAAGCGCCTGGCCACCGAGGCGCGCGACGCGCTGCTTCTCGGGCGCCTGGGCGACCTGGGACGCATCCTCGACAAGCAGTGGTGGCACAAGAAGCGCACGTCGTCGGCGATCAGCAACCCGCACATCGACAACCTGTACGCGGAGGCGAAGCGGCTCGGCGCCGTGGGCGGCAAGATGAGCGGCGCCGGCGGCGGCGGATACATGTTCCTCATCTGCCCCTTCGACCGGCAGCCCGCGGTGAGCGCGCGCCTGCGCGAGCTCGGGGCTGAGACGTCGCCGGTGCGCTTCGAGTTCAAGGGCGTCGCGTCGTGGTTCGCCCGGCCCCTCGACGCGAGCCCGGCTCTGGTCGGCGCCGGGGCGCACCTCAACTGATGCGCGACATCCTGCTCGACCGCGACGGGGTCATCCTGGAGGAGGGCGGCGAGCGCGTGCTCAGCAAGGAGCAGATGCGGTTCATCCCTGGCGCGGCGGACGCGGTGGCGCGGCTGTCGCGCGCGGGCCACCGGGTGTTCGTGGTGACCAACCAATCGGTGGTGGGCCGCGGTCTCATCTCCGCGGAGCAGCTGGCCGGCATCCACCGTGCGATGCAGGTCGAGGTTGCCGCGCGCGGCGGAGTCATCGACGGGTTCTTCGCGTGCACCCACGCGCCGGACGCGGGATGCGCCTGCCGCAAGCCACTGCCGGGCCTGCTGCTGCAGGCTCGCGACCACGCGCGCGTGCGCCTGCACGAAGCGCTGTTCATCGGCGACCGGATCAGTGATGCCGAGGCGGCCTGGGCGGCCGGCGCGCGGTTCATGCTGGTGCTCTCCGGCCACGAGACGTCGGCGCCGCTGTCGCCCCGGGGACCGATGGGCGTCGCGCGCGACCTGCAGGACGCGGCGCGGCAGATCCTGCACGGCGCACTCGCCACATGAGCGCCGCGCCGGCACTGCGTGGGCGCAACCGCGTGCTCGTCGCCATCGCGACGTACGAGGAGCGGGACAACCTGCCGCGCTTGCTGGTGGCGATCTGGAGCGCCGTCGACGCCGACGTCCTCGTGACCGACGACGCATCGCCGGACGGGACCGGGCAGATCGCCGACGCCATCGCGGCGCGCGAACCGCGCCTCACGGTGGTGCACCGCCCGGGCAAGCAGGGCGTGGCAAGCGCGCACGTGGCCGCGTTCCGGCGAGCGCTGGCGCAGGGATACGACGCGGTGGTTGAGATGGACGCCGACTTCTCGCACCCGCCCGAGGTGCTGCCGGCGCTCATCGCCGCGTGCGCTGATGCCGACGTCGCGCTCGGTTCCCGCCTCGTCCCGGGCGCACGCATGCTCTCGCGTTCGCGGTTGCGCAGCTTCCTGACCCGCGCCGGCTGTGCGTACGCGCGGTCCGTGCTGCGGCTTCCGCTGCGCGACTGCACCGGGGGATTCCGCTGCACGCGCAGCGACGCGCTGCGCAGGCTGGACCTGGACGGAGTGAGGTCGCGCGGCTACGCCATGCAGCTCGAGCTCAACCAGGCGTGGGCCGACGCGGGGATGCGGTTCGCCGAGGTGCCGATCACGTTCCGTGACCGCACCGCCGGCCGCTCCAAGATGACCGCCGGCATCGTGGTGGAGGCGTTCCTCGCGGTGCTGCGCCTGCGCTTCGACGCGCGCAGCCGCGTGCGCGCAGTGTCGCGCGCCGCCTCCGAACAGAAACAACCGGCGCTCGTCGAGGCGTCCTGATGCTGCGTCTGGCGGGACGCGAAACCCCAGCGCCGGCGATGGATGCCGGCGCGATGCACGACCGTGCTCAGCCCCGGCAAGCACCGCAGCTGTTCGCGCAAGGAGTGAGCCTGGCGCAGCTGGTGCGCCTCTTCACCGGCATCGCATGGCTGATCTGGGGCGTGTATTGGTACAGCAACTCGGCGCGCGCCGGAGCCGCCCCGCTGATCGCCGTCGTGCTCGCCGCAGCGGGCCTCGCCGCCATTCCCGCCGGTGTGCTCGCGCGGTCCGCCGACGCCGCGCAGCGGCTCGACCGGCTGCTGTTCGCCGGCACCGCGGCGATCATCGTGCTGACCGTCGTGTCGGCGAGCTCGTGGTCGGCGATCGGCACCGACGAGCTGCCCTACGACCAGTTCGCCGCCGGCGCGCTGCTCCATGGCCTCAACCCGTACGCGCAGAGCTACCTGCCCCTGCTCCGTCAGCTGGGCATCGGCGGCGGCACGGTGACGCTGCACGGCGCGCTTGTGCCCTGGATCGCGTACCCGGCGCTGTCGTTTCTGCTGTACGTGCCCGGCGTGGCCGCGCTCGGCACTGACTCGTACGCGGCGTCGGCGACGGACGCGCTGTTCTGGGTCGCCGGCGCAGCGCTGTTGTGGAAGCTCGCGCAGCCGCAGCTGCGCTGCTGGATCACGCTGCTGTTCGGGTCGTCCCTGCTGCTGGCGCCCATCATCGGCGGCGACACGGACGCGCTGTACATCCCGTTCCTCGTGGTGGCGCTCTGGAAGTGGGATCGTTTCGCGGACCCTGACGAGCGTGGAGTGTGGCGCTGGATCGGCCCCGTCGCGCTCGGCGTCGCGTGCTCCATCAAGCAGACGCCCTGGCTCCTGCTCCCATACCTGGCCATCGGCGTCGCGCTGGAGGCGCGCTCGCGCGGCGGACTGTGGTGGCGGCAGCCGGCGCGTTATCTCGGCATCGCGGCCGCCGTCTATCTCGTCCCGAACCTTCCCTTCATCGCGTGGAACCCGTCGCTGTGGGCGCAGCGCACGCTGCTGCCCTTCACCGGCGGGTTGGCGCCCGTCGGACCCGGACCCGTGGGGCTGATACGCGCATATGGATGGGGGGGCGGCGAGCTCGCGCTGTTCACGCTCGCCGCACTGCTCGCGATGGGTGCCGCTGCAGCGCTGCTGGTGGCGCGCTATCGCGAGCTGAAGGCAATCCTGCCGATGCTGCCGATGCCGGGCATCTTCCTCTCCACCCGGCCCTTCACCTCGTATTTCCTGTTCGCCATCCCCGGGCTCGTCGCATGCGCGCTCAGCGTGCGGGCGACCTCGCCCCGGCTGAGCACCCGCTGGACGCGATGGGCGTGGCGTGCTGGTGCGGCCGCGGCCTGCGCGGCGCTCGTCGCGGTGGCACTGGGACTCGTGGCGCGCGCGCCTTTCGACATCGCCGTCATCGCATCCAATGCGAGCGGAGCGACATTCACGGCCACCGCCCGCGTGACCAACGTGAGCGCTCATGCCACCACCCCGGCCTTCGTCGTGACACAGCAGGCGTCGCCGCGCGAGCCGCTGCTCGTGCTCAGCGGTCCTTCGTCACTCGGCCCCGGCGCCAGCGCGATCTACCGTTTCAGCGCGCAGGCGACCGGATACACGCCCCATCCCGGCGACAACTTCCAGGTCATCGCGATGAGCACGGGGCCGGACGCAATGTCCGTGTCCCCCATCGCGGTGGTGCCCGCCTCCTAGCGCTCGACGCTGAAGCGCCGGCCGCACGCGGCGCACACGATCTCGCCCTCGCTCTCGTCCGCGGCCCGCTGGCCGCACGCGCAGACCCACGCGATGCGCCGCGCCGGCACGCCGGCGACGAGCGCGTGGGCGGGCACGTCCCGCGTGACCACGGCGCCGGCGGCGACCATGCTCCACGCGCCGATGCGCACGCCGGCGACGACTGTGGCGTTGGCGCCGATGGAGGCGCCGTCCTCGACCACGATCCCGCTGAGAGTCCAGTCGCCGCGAGCGCGCGCCGCGCCGTCGGGGTTGACGGCGCGAGGCAGGCGGTCGTTGGTGAGCACGGCCGCGGGACCCACGAACACGCCGTCGCCGAGGCGCACGCCGCTGTACAGCAGCGCGGCGTTCTGCACCTTGCAACGGTCACCGATCGTGACGCCGGTGTCCACGGTGGCGCCGGCGCCGATCACGCACTCTGCGCCGATGCGCGCGCCGCTGCGCACCTGCGCGTGCGCCCACACGCGCGTCCCGGCGCCGATGACGACGTCATCGTCGACCAGCGCGGAGTCGTGGACCAATGCCGCGCCGGTAGCGGTCATGGACGACGCGTGGCGATCACGCGGACACAGTAGCGGAGTTCATCGGTGGCGCAGGTCGAGCTCGTAGAAATAGGTCACCGGACCATCGGATCCACCCTCGCGATTGATGAACCCGAGACTCTCGTAGAGCCTCCGCGCGGCGACGTCGCTGTCGCTCGTGCCGAGGTCCATCGTGTCGGCCCCACGTCGTCTGGCCAGGTCGATCGCCTCCTGCATGAGCGCT
The DNA here is from genome assembly GCA_019245575.1 of Candidatus Dormiibacterota bacterium. Taxonomy (GTDB): domain Bacteria; phylum Chloroflexota; class Dormibacteria; order Aeolococcales; family Aeolococcaceae; genus JAFARE01. The sequence continues at coordinate 38,792 of JAFARE010000041.1, forward strand.
CGCCCTGTGCCCTGTCCACGCCGGTCGGGCACGACGTACAGCTCCGCCAGGTAACACTCGAGTCCAGAGCTCCAGATCGCGGGGCGGAAGCGGAGCACGGCCAGTCCCTGCGGCTGGTCTCCGGCGAGCAGGACGACCGTGTCGCCGGAGCGGAGCAGCTCACGAACTCGTTGCGCCAGCTCGGCAGGTTGAGGCGTGGGCTCGTCGAACTCGCGATTGAAATCGTGCAGAAGGCGGCCGATGGCGTCTGCGTCTTCGTCAGCGGCGCAACGGATCGCCGCGTGCTCGTTTGCACTGTCTTTGTCCATCCGCTCGAATCTAGCGCGCAGCGCTGAAGCGACCTCGCGAGTGCTTGACATACCTACACAAGTTTGTATAGTCTCACGGATGTCCGAGGCCTCGCTCGGATGCGGCCGGAGGGGCGACCGACCACCAATTGTTTGGAGGTCGCAGGGATGGATCAACTCAAAGCGCTCATCGACAACTGGATCCTGATCGCGCAGGGGCTGATCGGGTCCATCGGCGCCCTCGCGTTCCACTATTGCAGGTTGCGATATAGTGGCCCGGCTCACGCTGCGAACACTTGTGCGCCACTCCTGATCCATGCTACCGTCAGGCCGACGTCTAGACGTCTGGCTAGGAGGACCCGATGGCACGGCAGGCGCGGCGGCCGCGGCAGGTCAGCGACGTCATACTCGCGATCTTGCGTAGCGAAAACCGACCCATGACCGCCGCCGAGATCCACAGGACCGTGGAGGAGCATCTAGGGGAGCGAGTAGCCCCAAGCACTGTGCGGTCCTATCTCCAGAGGGAGCACGAGGGGCTCAGGCGCGTGGATCGAGGTAGGTACATGACCGGCGCCACGAGCACTCCCAGCCACACACCCTACGGCGACCGGGACCTCTGGTGAGCAGGCAGCCAGGACAGGTCCGAGATGCGCTCATCGCTGTCCTCTCGCGGTCTGCGCAGCCGATGCGGGTGAGCGACATTCAGAA
>JAFARE010000038.1 GCA_019245575.1 Candidatus Dormiibacterota bacterium
CGGACCAGCCGGCACCGGTGAGCACCGCCGTCGGTGCGGACCAGCCGGCACCGGCCAGCTGCGTCTGCGCCGCGGTCGGCGCGTAGTGCCGCGCCACCTGCGCGGTCGTGCTCAGCGCCGTCGCCGGCGCGCTCACCACCGCAGGCAGCAGAGCGGCGCCTGTGATCGCCCCCGCGAAACCCAGACCCACCTTGATCCTCAGCCCGTGCAGGTGGGCCCGCAGCCCCTCCATGAACGCCGCTCCGCTTGTCTGCCAGTACCGCATTTCTGTCCCCTGAACCGAAGGTCTTTCAGTCCCCGCCGCCGGTCGCATGACCGAACCTGTCCAGGGTTATATGCGCGCATCGGGCGTTCCGCGATCACACACGGGACACGCGAAGTAAATATGGCTTAAGACGCATCCGATCCCCGGATGCCGATGCAGAAACGGTCGCGAACGTGTTGCATCGCTGCATGCGCGTGACACCCGGCCCATCCGTTCGAGCTGCGTCAGAGCGCGGCGGCCACGGCCTCGAGCAGGCGCTGGACGTCGGCATCGGTGGTGTGCAGGTGCGGAGCGATCCGCAGCGATGTGGAGCGCACGCTCAGGGACACGCCGGCTCGCTGCAGCGACTCCGCCACACGCGGCAGGGCGTCGCCGGGGAAGCTCACCCCGATGATGTGCGGGCCGCGCGCGTCCGCGGGCTCCACGCTGAGGCCGAGGCGCTCCAAGCCCGCGGCGATCGCATCTGTGCGGCGCCGCAGCGACGGAGCGATGCGCTCCGGCCGCCACGCGTTCAGCTGCCGGATTGCGGCCAGCGCCATGGGTGTGAGCTGGTAGTTGGTGCGCTCCCCGACGTCGTACCGCTCCGCGCCGGGCCGGTACTCCGTGCGATACGCGGCCAGCCCGCTGAAGTCGTCGGAGCCGGCGCGGGAGATCCAGTTCTGCTCCAGCGGCTCGCCGCCGTGCAGCGACGAGTCGATGTACAGCGGCCCCAGGCTGTAGGGGCCGAGCAGCCACTTGTAGCCCACGGCGACAAGCGCGTCGGGGCGGAGCCGGTCCAGGTCGAGCGACATGACTCCGAGTGACTGCGACGCGTCGATGACGAGCCGCGCGTGCACGCCGTGCGCCGCATCGGCCACGCGCACGAGGTCCACCAGCGAGCCGTTGGTCCAGTGCACGTTGGGCACCGCCACGACGGAGGCGCGCTCATCGATCTGGGCGAGGACGGCGTCGGTCCACGTCTGCCCCGGCTCGCGCGAGACCACGACCAGCTCCGCGTCGTGCTGGCGTGCGAACCGCTCCCACGTGTAGTAGTTGGAGGGGAACTCGTCCTTCAGCACGACCACCCGCGAGCCGTGCGGCACGGTGATGTTCGCCGCGACCGTCGCCAGGCCGTAGCTGCTCGCCGGGGTGAGCGCGATGCACTCCGCGCGCGTGCCCAGCAACGTCGCGTAGGCGGCGCGCAGCTGGTCGACGTCGGCGAACCAGTCCCGCGACGTGAGGGTGTGCGCCGCCGCACGACGGTCCAGCGCAGCCTCGGCTGCGGCGCGCACGCTGCGCAGCAGCGGCGAGATCTGCGCGGTGTTGAAGTAGGCGACACGGTCGTCCACCTCGAACTTGTCGCGTTCGTCGAGGAGCAGGTCAGCGGGTACGGCGGCCGTCTCGGTCATGCGGCCAGTATCCCGCAGCGGCGGACCGAGGCCGCCGCGGCGCGACATTGCTTGATGGGCTATTGGCGCGGAGTCCTGGCCGACGTTCCCGTGACGGGTCCGTCACACGGCGGGAGGCCGGTGCGCTGATCTCGGAACATCGTGCACATGGGCGAGGAGCTCAGGTGCACAGCGCAGGGCTGCGACGCCGGCGGTGCGGTGCCGTGCCACTACGTCGACCGGCGGGCGCGCCGGTGTGGCGCCGCGTGCTGCGCCGCGCATCGTGTCATCGCTGCTGATCGAGCGTACTGCCGGCGTCACGGCGTGCTCATCGAGGGGATCCTGGCCAAGGACATCCTGGCCGCGCCCCTCCCCGACGTGGACAACCGCGCGCCCTACATCGTGTGGACAGAAGCCCGCGCGATGGACGCGGCCATGCGCGACGTGCTGCGGGGATACTGCGCGGCCGGGGCGACGCTGAGCACCCGCGCTGTCGCGCTCGCGTACTTCGGACCTTCGCGCCGGCGTGCATGGACATACCGCTGGGTGATCTGCGACCACACCGGCTCGCTGCTCTCGGTGGCGCTCGTGGTGGACGAGGAGCGGCCCGACGAGCTGTACCTCACCGTTGATGCCAATGAGGTGTGCAGGGTGCCGGTGGACAGCAGGGCGCTGGACAACGGTGACGAGGCGGACGCCCTGCGCGTCACGCGCGACAGGATGGTCAGCTCGGCGAATGACGCGGCGGGGCGGGTCGTCCGCGTAGAGCATGAGCGGGCAGAAGCCCGGGAGATGAGCGTGCGGTCATGGTGAAGCCACCGATCCCCGACGACGAGGCGCAGCGGCAGGCGGCGGTCGACCGCCTCCACGGAGTCGCGCCGGGAACGCACGCGGCGTGGCAGGACATCGTGCACCTGGCGTCGCTCATCTGTGAGACGCCGACCGCGCTCGTCACCGTCATCGACGGTCAGCGCCAGTGGTTCATCTCCAGCGTGGGCGCACCGCCGGACGAGGGCACGCGTGACGCCGCATTCTGCGCCCACGCGATCCTCGAGCCCGACATGCCCATGGTCGTGCCCGACGCGCGCGAGGATCCCGTGCTGTCCGACTACCACAGCGTCGTGGCCGAGGGCGTGCGCTTCTACGCCGGCGTGCCGATCAACCTCGACACGCAGCCGCTGGGCACGCTGTGCGTGATCGACGAGCGGCCGCGCGACCTCAGCGACGAGCAGCTCGCGAGCCTGCAGCTGCTGGCCCGCATCGCGGAACGGCAGCTGGCGTGCGAGCTGCGCAAGCGCAACTGAGCCTGAGCGTATCCGGGACGCGATAGCATCGCGGGCGGATCGATGGATGCATGCGACGCAGCGCGGCGATGGGGGAGGACGTGGCAGGACGCATGGCCGCGCAAGGACGTCGAGGCGATCGCGAGCCTGTACCGGGACGACTGCCTGTACCGCGCGCTGGTGCATCGTGAGCCCGAGCGAGGCGTGCGGGGCGTGCGCGCCTACCTGACGCGAGAGTTCGCGGTGGAAGAGAAGATCACGTGCAGCTTCGGTGAGCCGGTGTGCGGCGACGGCCGTGCGGCGGTGCAGTGGTGGGCGTCATGGACCGAGGGCGGCCGCGATCTCACGATGGCGGGCGTCACCGTGCTGCGGTTCGACAACAACGGACTGGTCGTCGACCATCGCGACTACTGGAACGAAGTTGACGGGAGAAGCGAAGCCTTCCCGGACTGGTGACGCCGTCAGCGCTGGCCTCGAAGGCGCTCGAGCACGCGTGAGGCAGGCTCCTGTCCAGGCTTGAGCGGAATCGGCTCGGGCAAGCCGGTGAGATCGGCCGCTGCAGGAGTAATGTCTCCGGCTCGGCGCAAACGCTCTAGCGGGTCGAGCTCAGTGGCGGACACAACGCGGTCGGCTGGATGGCCCCGGCTTCTCACGTCACATTCCCTCCATTCTCAACACGACGCAGGATATCGCTCATCTAGCGTCAGCGGGGGTTGAAGCGGTTCAGGTTCATGCCTTTGTGTCGAGCTGCATCAAGAAACGATGGGTGCGACGCCTGCCGCCGCGGCCAGCCGAGTGTCCGTGGTGACCAGGTCCACGCTGAGGCTTCGTGCCAGCTCAACGTAGAGCGCATCCATCAACCGCATCCGGTCCCGGCGCTGCCATGCGCGCAAGACGAGCGCAGCGAGCGCGTGCCGTTCAATAGGCGCATCCACGAGCTGCTCCAGCCGAGCTGTGACATGGCGCGTGCCGATGAATCCCGCGCGGTGCAGCCGGCCCAACGCCGACAGCACCTCCGCGTCGAGATGAGCGGGCGCATGCAATGCTGAGTATCGGGTCACCGTGCTCGCCACCGCGGCTCCTCGCTCTGTGCCCACGAGCATGTCGACAAGAGCGGAAGCGTCGATGACCGCATCAGGCACGCGGCGCTCCGAGTTCCTCTCGGGCGCTGTCCACCGCTTCCTGCACGGCTTCATGGCTCAGCGACGGGCCGGCCAACCCCTGTACGGCTGCGACCCAATCGCGGATCCCCGCGCGCCGCAGCTCGCGGCGTATCGCCGCCTGCGCCAGGCTGGAGACGTTGAGCTCCGCTGCGCGGGCCGCCTCTGCCAGCTCGTTGGGCAGGTAGACGTTTACGCGAGCCATGCGCATATTATACACACCTGGCGGAGACGACTGGCATCACCATGAGTTTCCCGTTCCCAAGTGATGCCGTCGCGGACGATGCCGGTCCGCCGTCAGTGGATGTCGAAGCGGTCCAGGTTCATGACCTTCGTCCACGCCGCCACGAAGTCTCGCACGAACTTCTCGCCCGAGTCCTCGCATGCATAGACCTCGGAGACGGCGCGCAGCTGCGAATGCGAGCCGAGCACCAGGTCGGCGGCGGTTGCTGTCCACTTGACCTGGCCCGAGGCGCGGTCGCGTCCCTGGTACGCGTTGTCCGAGCCGGAGCGCGTCCACTCCGTGCGCATGTCGAGCAGGTTCACGAAGAAGTCATTGGTCAGCGTCTCCGGACGCTGCGTGAAGACCCCGTTCGATGAGCCGTCGGCATTGGTGTTGAGCACCCGCATGCCGCCCACGAGCACCGTCATCTCCGGCGCCGTCAGGTTCAGCAGGTTGGCGCGCTCCACCAGCAGTCGCTCCGCCGGCAGCGTCTGCAGTGGGTGGAGGTAGTTGCGGAAGCCGTCGAACGTCGGCTCGAGCACGGCGAACGACTCGACATCGGTCTGATCCTGCGACGCGTCGGTGCGACCCGGCGTGAAGGGCACGGTCACGCTGTGCCCCGCCTTCCGCGCCGCGGTCTCGACGCCCGCGCATCCGCCGAGCACGATCAGGTCGGCGAGCGAGACCTTCTTCCCGCCCGGCTGCGCCTTGTTGAAGTCGCGCTGAATTCCCTCCAGCGTGCTCAGCGCCTTGGCCAGCTCCGCCGGACGGTTGACCTCCCAATCCTTCTGCGGCGTCAGGCGGATGCGCGCACCGTTGGCGCCGCCGCGCTTGTCCGTCCCGCGGAACGTTGCGGCCGACGCCCACGCGGTCGACACCAGCTGCGACACGCTGAGTCCCGACTCGATCAGCTTCTGCTTGAGCGACGCGATGTCGCCGTCGTCAATGAGCTCGTGGTCGACGTCGGGAACCGGGTCCTGCCAGATCAGCGGCTCCGCCGGAACTTGCGGGCCGAGATAGCGGGAACGCGGACCCATGTCGCGGTGCGTGAGCTTGAACCACGCCTTCGCGAAGGCGTCGGCGAGCTCGTCGGGGTGCTCATGAAAGCGCTTCGAGATCGGCCCGTAGCCCGGGTCGAGCCGCAGCGCGAGGTCGGTGGTGAGCATCACAGGCGGATGGCTCTTCGCGGGGTCATGCGCATCGCGCACCGCCGTCTGTGCCGCGCCGTCCTTGGGGATCCACTGGTTTGCGCCGGCGGGGCTCTTGGTCAGCTCCCACTCATGGTTGAAGAGGTTGTCGAAGTAGCCGTTGTCCCAGCGCACCGGGTCATCCGTCCAGGCGCCCTCGAGGCCGCTGGTGAAGGCGTCGCCGCCCTTGCCGGTGCCGCACGAGTTCTTCCAGCCGAGCCCCTGGTCCTCGATGGGCGCGCCCTCGGGCTCGGGGCCGACGCAGTCGGCGCTGACCGCGCCGTGCGTCTTCCCGAACGTGTGGCCGCCGGCGATGAGCGCGACGGTCTCCTCGTCGTTCATCGCCATGCGCGCGAACGTCTCGCGGATGTCTCTCGCCGCCGCGAGCGGATCGGGGTTGCCGTTGGGCCCCTCTGGGTTCACGTAGATGAGGCCCATCTGCACAGCACCGAATGGATTGGCGAGCTCTCGGTCGCCGCTGTAGCGCTCGTCACCGAGCCACGTGTCCTCCGACCCCCAGTACGTGTCCTCGTCGGGCTCCCAGATGTCGCGCCGGCCGCCGCCGAAACCGAATGTCTTGAAGCCCATCTGCTCCAGCGCGACATTGCCCGCGTAGATCATCAGGTCGGCCCACGAGACCTTGCGCCCGTACTTCTGCTTGACCGGCCACAGGATGCGGCGCGCCTTGTCCAGGCTCGCGTTGTCCGGCCAGCTGTTGAGCGGCGCGAAGCGCTGCGCGCCGCTGCCGCCGCCGCCGCGGCCGTCGGCGATGCGGTACGTCCCTGCGCTGTGCCATGCCATGCGGATGAACAGCGGCCCGTAGTTGCCGTAGTCAGCGGGCCACCAGTCCTGTGACGTCGTCATCACCTCGACGATGTCGCGCTTCAGCGCTTCGAGGTCGAGCGTGCTGAACTCCTTCGCATAATCGAACTGCTCGCCCAGCGGGTTCACCAGCGCGGAGTTGCGATGCAGGACGGTGAGGTCGAGCCAGTTCGGCCACCACTCGGTGTTGGTTTTGCGCTTGATCGGCCCGTGCGGCAACGGCCGTTCGCCGTTGGACCCGTTGCTGGGAAGGTGCTCCTGCCCCTTCGCGGGCATGCCCATGTCGGTGGTCATCTCTGGCCTCTGCGTGTCCGTCATCCCGTTTCCTCCTTCAGCTCCTGGCACGTGGGGCAGAGACCCCAGAAGGTCACCTCCGCCTCGTCGAGATCAAAACCGTGTGTGTTCGATGGTTCCAAGCAGGGCGCGTCGCCGACCGCGCAATCGACGTCGACGGCGCTGGCGCAGCGGCGGCACACGACGTGGTGATGGTTGTCACCCACGCGCAGCTCGTACCGCGCCGGTGAGCCCGCCGGCTCGATGCGGCGCACCAGCTGTGCGGCGTGGAGCTGATCAAGTGCGTCGTACACGGCCTGGCGCGAGACGCTGCCGAGCTCGCGCTCCACGCCCTCGGCGATGTCGTGCACCGCTGCGTGCGGCATCGCCTGGAGCAGGTCCAGCACGCCGAGCCGGATGGCCGTGGGCCGCAGCCCGGCGCTGCGCAGCATCATCGCCGCGGTGAGCGGTGCCTGCATCAGGCGGGCGTGCGGACGCTTGACCCTGTCAACGTTCTGGACAGTATCAAATCGCCCGCTCGGCGTGCGGCCGTCGATCAGGGTATGAGCATCAATGCCTGGCAGTGACGCGGCCGCACGGCGCCGAAGTGACGCCGATCCAGGGTGATCACGGTGGGTGTGTCCAGCCGCTCCGCGAGCGCGACCACGGACGCATCAACGCCTCCGAGCGGAAAGTCACCGTACTCATCAACGAGCTCCGCAATCCTCGACCAATCATCCTGCGTTGGTGCCTCGACATCGAGGGCTGTGAGCCCCGCGACAAACCGCGCCTCTGCCGGCGGTCCGAGCCGCGAGCCGATGAAGTACGAGACCTCGGCAACAACGAGCATCGGGATCACGAGATGAATGTTTGATGCGGTGAGGGCGTTGAGCGCCGCTGAGTGATCGGCATCGTCCTCATCTGCGGCAGCGTAGAGCGGGCCAGAATCGACGACCGCGATCACCGTCGCCATTCTTTGGCCAACAACTCCTCCATGCGCCGTGCCGTGTGCCGCGCACCACTGCGGCCAAGGTTGGCAAAGGGCAACGGCCGCTGCACGCCCGATAGCCCCAAGTGGGCGGCAAGGGCGTCGCGCGCGACTTCGGACACCGAGCTTGATCTGCGACGGGCCTCGCGGTCGACGGCTCGGGCAAGCTCGTCCGAGAGGGAGATGGTGGTGCGCTTCATACCTGCATACTAGCATCACACGGCTGGCCGTTCTCGTACGCGGGGCGAATGGACGTCAGTCCTGGGCGCGCCTCCGGGCGTTGCGCCGCCGCACGACGCCGGCTCCGCCCGCCAGGCCGAGACCGGTGAGCGCGAGCAGCGCGGTGACCGGCGCCTCGGGGGTGTTGGTCGGGACAAACGCAACCGGTGAGGTGTTGCCGCCGTCCAGGTCCTTCATCAGGTTGGTCACGTCGGGCGTGCCCCAGCCTGAGGCGTAGTCCCATCCCGAGCCGGAGCACGAGTACGGGCCGGGCTGCGGGTCGCACGTGCTGATCGTGTTGGTGTTGCTCGTGGGCGGCGTGGTGTACGCCTCGGTGACGCCGCCGACGTCGAAGAAGTCGTGCACGTACTTCGTGGGATCTGCGTTGTTGGCGTAGATCGTGGGCGCCGCGAAGCCGAGGCGTCCCGGGTTCGACGAAGCAGCCTGGATGCGCGTCCACATGCCGAGCCAGAGCGGCGAGCTCAGGCTCGTGCCGCCGCCGGCGAAGTACCCGTTGGTGAGCACGTCACCGGACTGCGCGTCGACGTCGGGCAACCCGCGGCACAACGTGCCCGCCGGATATGGATTCGGCGTCGTGTGCCAGTCGCTGGCGCAGAGCGCCGTGACCCCCGGGGCCGACGTGGTCTGCGTGTGGAAGCTCGTGGCCTGCTGCCACGGCGGCGCGCTGACGAAGAGGCTCGTGCCGCCACCGCTGTAGCTCCACGAGTATTCGAGTGCGCGCGTCGCCGCGGTGCAGGTGATGAGGCCCGTGCCGCAGGTGCCGTTCCAGTACAGCACGGTGCCGCCGACCGTGGTGACGTAGTTGCTGCTGGACGGGTAGTTGTTGATCTGCGTCGCGGTGGGCGTCACGCCGTTCAGCGCGAGCGTGAAGTCGTACGGGCAGCCGTTGGCGCCGAGGTCGCCCGCGGAGTTGAACATTGTGTAGCCGAGCTCAACGCTCGCCTTCAGCACCGCCTCGTACAGGTCCTGGTTGGGGTTGCCGACTGCGGTCGACCCGGGGCCGGTGGGTGGGTTGCCCGGTCCGCCGGGCAGGCTGTTCGTGAGCGGCGTTGCCTCGCACCCTGCGAAGGACGAGCTGCCCTGGCGCGGCGCACTGGGGTCGTTCACCCAGGCCTGGTATGCCGCGATGATGTCGTTGTCGGCGCCGCTGTTGCCGAAGTACAGGTGCTCCCCATCCGCCTTCGGCGCCATGCCGGTGGATGCCGGCAGGTCGAGCTGCCACTCGCCCGTTCCCGACGTGTCGGTGATGGTCGCCTGGCCGTAGTGGGAGATCGTGATGGGCATCTGCGGGAGCCCGTACGTGGTCTCGTCAGAACGCAGCGTGCCGACGATGTCGGTGCCCCCGCATGCAGCGCTGTCACTCGGTTCGGTGCAGCCCCAGCCGAAGATGGCCATGGTCTCGCCCTGGCCGAAGTCGCTGCTCGGCTGGTCGTAGATCGACCACAGGTCCTGCGGCGACGTGGCGCCGAGGTTGGTGTTCGGCCCCGGCACGCCCGGCGTCGCGGGGTTGGCGCTGTACAGGCCGCGCGCGATCGCCTGCGAATGGATCTGCTGCAGCGTGCTCATGTGCTCGAAGTTCTGCAGCCCGGCCACGCCCAGCACGCCGAGGTCGGCGGGCACGGTGGGCGGATTGGCGTTTGCGTAGAAGCTCGTCGTCGGTTGCAGCAACGCCGCGTTGGTCTGCGTGTAGTTGTCGAGCTGCACCTGGAAGAGCGCTTCCACCTGCGCGGCGGTGCCGTTGGCCAGCACGTACTCGGTGCTGCCCGGGACCGCGGTGACCGTGAGCCCGCCGCCCTGCAGCCACGCCACGGCCTGCTGGTACCGCGTCGCGGCGACGCCGAACTGCGCCTGCCACGCCGCGGTGCTGAGGAAGTGCCGGTAGTTGGGGCTGCCCGGGTTGTACACGTCGGCGAGGTAAGCGTTCTCGCCCGCCGGATTCGGACGCGCGAGACCGACGCCGAGGTAGATCTGCTGCGTGGCGCTGACGGGGCCGTTGTCAGTGATCTTGCCCAGGTTGCCGAGGATGTCGCTGCTCAGCTGGACATTGCCGGTGAGCCCGCTGTACGGGTCCGTTGCGGCGGCGACGGGGCGCGCGCCGGAGGCCTGCAGGGCCAGAGCGCCGAGTCCGAAAGCGATGACAGAGGCGACGACCCGGCGCCGCGCGCGGCTTGTTTCCCCCAAGGTGGATTCCCTCCCATCGGGCCGCCGCGCATAGGCAGACGGCTCCCTTCCTGGATCCAGTCATTGGGTCAAACGAACGGCCGGGCGGTTTCTTGCGCGGCTTGGCCCAGGGAAGCGGGCGGGCTTGGAAAGCCCGCCCGCCCAACGCTCAGGCGGAGGCGGCGCCGGCCACCTTGGCCGGCTGCAGGATCCGGATGCCGTTGCCGAAGGGATCGCGCACGCCCATGTCCGTGCCGTAGAAGTGGTCGGTGGGCTCCTGCGTGAAATCGGTGACACCGCGCGACTTGAGGGTCTGGTACAGGGCGCGGCAGTCGTCGGTCTGAAACGCGAGCCAGCCGATGGCGCCCTTCGAGATCAGCTCGCGCAGCTGCTCGGTGGTGGCCTCGTCGTGCACCGGTGGACCGGGAAGCTCCAGGTAGATCTCGGTGTCCGGGTCGCCCGGCACGCGCACGGTGAGCCAGCGCACCGGTCCCTGCTGGAAGTCCTGGGCCTTCTCCAGCCCGAGCTTGTCGACATAGAAGGCGAGCGCCTCGTCCTGGTCGAGGACCTTGAGGGCGACAACCTTGAGCATCGTGAACATCGCGTTCTCCTTCATACGGTTGGTCACAACGGCCACGATGCTAGGCAGGTGCCGCGCTGCCGTCTTCTCCAAAACTGCTCGATGGCACCGGCATCACGGCCACCCAGGGACGCGTGGTCGCCATCTGCACGCAGTTGGGCGCTCGCATGGGGTCGTGACCGGCGCGGTACTCCGTGGGCGTCTCGCCGATGATGTCGCGAAATGTGCGGCTGAATGTTCCCAGGCTTGTGAAGCCCACCTCGAAGCACACATCGGTGATGCTGCGGTCGGTCTCGCGGAGCAGGAACATCGCGCGCTCGACACGTCGCCGCTGCAGGTACCGGTGCGGCGTCTCGCCGAAGACGGCGCGGAAGCTGCGGATGAAGTGCGCTTGGGAGATGTGCGCCACGGCGGCAACTGCCGCGACGTCGAGCGGCTGGGCGTAGGCGCGGTCCATCGCATCCCGCGCGCGCAGCAGGCGGCGGTTGAACTGCTCGACCTCGCGGCTCACGGACCCAACCCTAGACCCCACGGCTTGCCGCAGGCATTTCCCGTTCCTATAATCCAATTTGAAAGGCAGGGCTTCATGTGATCAGCCTCAGGGGACCAGCGGGTCCCTCGGTGACGCCGCCCTTTGGACCGATCTCCACTCCGGAAGCGCCGTTGGTCGGCGGACTGGTCCTCGTGGCGGGCCTCGCAGGTCTCGCGGTTCGGGGACCATCCGGGCGCGGACGAAGAAGCGCGCGATCCTCAAGTCGTAGACGCCTTACAGCGGTGCTCGACACGTGGCCGATCAGAACCTCGACGCGGTGCTGGATGCGCTGATCCAGGCTCTCATGGACCGTGATCTGGCCGGCACACTCGCCTGCCTGTCTTCTCGGCAAGAACCCGCGGTCATCGGTTCGGAAGCCAATGAAGTGGCGCTCGGACGAGATGGCGTTGCGGGCTTCTTTCGACGGATCTATGCCAGGCCCGAACCCTTTCGATTCGACTTCCCGACCCGTTCTTGGAGCGTGCGTGGCGACGTCGCGTGGCTCACGGCTGATGGAAGCGTCCTGGAGCCGGCGGCAACGGAAGACAAGGCATATCGGCTCACCGCTGTCTTCGTCGTGGAGGACGGCGCGTGGAAGCTGGCCCTGTGGAGCGGTTCCGAACCGGCGGACTCTGATTCGCGTCGAGATTGAGCCGGCCGTGCCCGTCGCGACTGAAGTCACCGCATAATCGCCCGTCTATGAAGCTCGCCTCCGCTCCGGGAACGACGTCGCCCTCGAAGCCGCTCTGGGAGCTCGTTTTGCGAGCCTCGAATGCCTGGTCGAGCCAGGATCCGGATGGAGTGGCCAGTTGCTATGAAGAAGGCGCGTCGCTGACGATCAACCGGGGGACGCCGGCGAGGGGACGGGTCGAGTTGGCGGCAACGGCCGCTGGATACATGGCGGCGTTTCCGGATCTGCAAGTGAGCGTCGACAACGTGTTCGTGGCCGGCGACTCGGTCTTCTGGATCTGGACGCTCACCGGAACAAACAGTGGACCCGGTGGCTCGGGCAACCGAGTCCGTGTCAGCGGCATCGAAGTGTGGACGATGGGCGAGACCGGCTTGGTCGCGAACTCGGTCGGCTACTACGACGCCGCAGCATATGAGCTCCAGATCCAGCATGGTATTGAGGAGTGAGCAGCTCTACGGCAGCGTGGTGATTGCGCCTCCGCTCTCAGCCGAGATCAACCTCCAAGCCCACATGGGCTGACACCGCATCGTCGTACACGAGGCGAGCCACGACGGTGTCTTCGAATGCCACGCCGGTCGACTTGTACACGGTGATCTCGTTGTCGCTGGCGCGTCCCGGACGGGTGCCGTTGAGGATCTCGCCAAGCTCGGTGAGCGTCGCCGGGTCGACGTCCTGCAGCTCGTGAGCGCCGGCCGGCGGCGCACTCTGCGCCGCACCCCGCCACTCGACGAAGACGCGGCTCGAGGCGATGAGATCGGCGGGAATCTCAGGTCCGAACGTGCCGCCCACCGATGTGAGATGCGCTCCGGCCTCCAACCATCCACGCTGCACGATCGGCTGGCGCGCATCGGTGCAGCAGCAGACGACATCCGCGTCGCGGACCGCCGCCTCCATGCTCTCAGCGACGACGCACCGGGAGTCGAGAGCGGCCAGCTTCTCGGCGTGCTCGCGGTTGCGCGACGCGACGCGTATGGACGTGAATGCGTGAACCAGCGGCACCGTCGCGAGGTGCGAACGGCCCTGCGCGCCGGAACCGAGAATGGCGAGGACCCGCGCATCCTGTTTTGCCAGCAGGCGCACCGACACGGCTGCGGCGCCGGCGGTGCGCATCGCCGTGATGTGCTCGCCGTCCATCACGCACAACGGTGCTCCATCGTGGTCGTCGAAGAGCACGATCACGCCTTGATGCGACGGACGGTCGGTCGCGACATTGTCCGGGAACACCGTGACGGCCTTGATCGCGAGACCGGCGCCGCTCACCCAGCCCGGCATCGCGCCGAGCAGTCCGACGGGTCCGCGCGCTGCGGTGCGCGGTGGGGCGGAGGTCTTCCCGGCCGAGTGCGCGCGGAATCCGGACTCGAGCGCCTCCAGCATTCGCGGCAGGGAGAGGAGGCGCTGCACGTCGGTGCGAGACAGGACGAGCACGGCAGCGGGAGATCATAGCCACGCCGCTGAGTACACTCGCTCGGTGGCGGTCACCGCGAGCAGCGTCAACGAGTTGAGGTTGCGGCTGGCACCCTTCATACACCGCACCCCACTCATCGCGGCGCCGGGTGGGGGATATCTCAAGCTCGAGTCCCTGCAACCCACCGGAAGCTTCAAGGTGCGCGGCTTCTTCGCCGCCGCCCTAGCCATGGAGCAGGAACAGCTGCAGCGCGGGCTGCTCACCGTCAGCGCCGGCAACGCGGCCCTGGCCTGCGCTCACGTCGCTCGGACCCTCGGGGTTGCGTGTCGTGTGGTCATGTTCGAAACCGCTCCCACGCTCAAGGTCGACGGTGTGCGGGCACTCAACGCTGAGATCGTCTTCAAGACGCGCGAGGACCTGTACGCATGGGTTCGAGACCGCGGCTGGGAGGCAGAGCGCGAGATGTTCATCCATCCCTTCGCCGACGACATGGTCATCGCGGGCCACGCCACGCTCGCGGCGGAGATACTCGACGACAAGCCTGACGTCGAGCACGTGCTCGTGCCGGTCGGCGGCGGGGGCCTCATCTGCGGGCTTGCCGCGGGCTTTGCGGAGCTTGGCGCGCCGGTATCAGTGATCGGCGTGCAGTCAGACGGCTATCCGCTATGGCCACGCGCGTTCGAAACGGGTGGCGCCGTGGCCCTGAGCCCGAACACGATCGCCGACGGGACGACGGCGCCGTTCGACGCAACCATGTTCCGGCGCCTGCGCGATGCTGTCGCCGAATGGGTCGTCGTGCTCGAGACCGACCTGCGCGCGGCGGTGGTGCGTCTCGTAACGGAAGCGAAGGTGGTGGCGGAGGGTGCGGGAGCGCTGTCGTTCGCTGCCATGGCGATGCGAGCGGCGGACGAGCGGACGGTCGCCGTCATCAGCGGGGGAAACCTCGACACAGCACGGCTGTCAGCGCTGCTCAACGAGCCGTAGCACGGCATCGACGTCAGCTCCTGTCAGGCGACGAGGGCAAATCCCTCGCCGGCGAAGTGCGGGTCGAATGCGAACGCCGCGCTGATACCCAGGTGGCGCATGACCGCGAAGCTCACGCGATCGACCAGCGAAACGCTCGACGGGAGGGACGCGACGTATGCCGCAGCGGCGGTGGCGTGCACGGTCGGGTCGATCCAGTGGATTCGGAGCGCCGGCACCCAGGCGGAGAAGAAGGCGCGCGTCGCTTGGTCACCGCCTTTTCGCTTGAGGACGGCGGCGGTCTCGAGCACAACGTAGTTGTGCGTCACCAGCACCTCCGCCAGCGACCCCTCGACATATGCGGTCGCCGCGGCGTGGCTGCGATCGCTCTGGTCAAGATGGGCGAGGAGAGCCGATGTGTCGACGAAGACCGTCACTCGGCGTAGGCGTCAGCGGCGTACTCGTCGTGCCGCTGCGCCAGGTCCCCTTCAGCGGACGCGAAGACGCCGGCGGCGCCTATTGCTCTGCGACGGACGCCATCCGCATCGGGCAGGTCGAGGGTGCGGTCCACGGCGTCCCGGATCAGCGCGCTCACCGAGGTATGGCGATCTGCGGCAACACGCCGCAGGCGATGCGCCTGCTGCTCGGTCAGCTGAATTTGGGTTCGCACCATACTCACATGTTATCACTCATGCCCACATGATGTAATCTCGCGCTGGTATTGATCGGCGCCCGGCCGACATCGGACCCGCAGCCGATTCGATACCGTTCGCGCGTCGTGAGGTCACTCGGCGCAGCCGTCGCGCAGGCTTGGCAATCACCAGCGACCAAGTGGGTCCTCGTCTTCGCGTGCATTACGCTTGCGACGCTCTGGCTCTGGCGCGTTCCTCCGGCCGGGGCCGCCTCTGCGGCAGGTCTGGGGACCTGGGGCGAGTGGATTGCCGGCATCGGCTCGGTGTCGGCAGCGGTCGTTGCGCTCAGCGCGATCGTGATTCAGCGTCGCGCGGAGGACGTCAGCAAGCGCACTGCGATCGCTGCGTGGATGGACGTCGAGATCGATCCCGAGCGCGGCCAGCCCTACTGGACGGTGAAGGTTCGCAACGACACAGGGCTGCCCGTCTTCCAGTGGACCATCACCAGCAGCAATGGCTCGGTGCACCTCTGCTCGCAGGAAAACGGCCCGATTGTCCCGGACATGAGCCGGTATCTCCTCACGGCCGGAGAACCGCCTGATCAGGCGCGCGCTGTGGCGCTGGTGCTCGAGTTCCGGGATCGGCTCGGCAAGCTCTGGGAACGGGATGTCAGCGGCAGGGTCGGAGCGTTGCGAGCATTGAGCGGCTGTCCCAACGCGGTCGGCTCGGATGGATAACCTCCCGGCGCCGGCTCAGGCGCGGCGGATCCACCCCGTCGGAGTCCGGATCGACATCACCCAACGTGCGGCGGGCACTGCCTCGCGCGTGCTCTCGGAGACGCCGGGACCGAAACGTGGGCCGGCCAGGTTGTCTGGCACCGTGCCCGCGACCCTTACGCCACTGATCGGCCGGGACCATGAGCTCGATTCGATCACCGAGCTCGTTCGCAGCCACCGGGTCGTGACGGTCACGGGACCAGGCGGTGTGGGAAAGACGAGTGTCGTTCTCGAACTCGCGCGGCGGCTCGCACCGGAGTTCTCGCGTGCCGTGGCGTTCATCTCGTTCGCGGACGTCACCGACGTGGCCGACTTCATTCCAGCCCTCGCGAATGCGCTCGACATAAAGGAGTCCGAGGAGCGCTCGCCCTTCGATGGACTCGTCGCGTTGCTGGGGGACGAAAGCGCATTGCTCGTGCTGGACAACCTCGAGCAGATCGTCGCGGCGGCTCCAGAGATCAGCCGGCTGGTCCAACGCTGCCGCGGGGTCCGGGTCGTGACGACGAGCAGGACGCCGCTGCGAATCTCTGACGAGGTCGACTATGTCCTCAGTCCGCTTTCGCTGCCGCCATCGTCAAGCGTGACATCAGCGGAGACGCTGCTCGCGTACCCCGCCGTCGCCCTCTTCGTCCAACGGGCGCAGAAGGTCCGCAGTGGCTTCGACCTGACGGATGCGAACTGTGCGGCGGTCGCTGCAGTCTGCCGGCATCTGGATGGACTGCCGCTGGCCATCGAGCTGGCTGCCGCGCGTCTCCGGCTCCTGTCCCCCGAGGCGTTGCTGGAACGGCTTGACCACGCGCTCGACGTGCTCACTTCAGGTGCGCGCGATGCCCCGGCGCGGCAGCAGGCGCTCAGGGCGACGATCGACTGGAGCTACTCGCTGCTGACTGCTTCGGAGCAGCGCCTCTTCTGTCGCATGGCTGTGTTCGCCGGAGGGTGCACGGTTGACGATGTCGAAGCCGTCTGCGCGGAGCCTGGCACCACCAGCCTAGATGATCTCGAGTCTGTCGTCGACAAGGCCCTGGTGCAGCTGGACGCCAAGGGATCGCGGCTTTCGATGCTCCAGATGATCGCGGAGTACGCGCGCGAGCGTCTCGATGCCTCGGGTGACTCAGCGCAGGTCGCGCTGCGTCACGCGCACCACTATGCGAACGTGGTGCACGAGATCCGCCTCGGCGTGGAAGGTTCGAATCAGATCGGGTCCATGGAGCGCGGGATCGTCGACGAGGCGAACATCGTCGCGGCGCTCGACACGCTTCTGATGGCTGCGACGGGCGGTGACACGGATGCGTGTGAAGCGGGGATGCGGATCTGCGGGGACCTCATTATGTATTGGCACATCCGGGGAAAGAACCTCACGGCGCGTCAATACGCACAGGCCTTTCTCGACGCCGACACACTCGCTGCTCCGTCGGTGGGACGCGCGGGGGCCCTGCTCACGGCGGGTTTGGCGTCGTGGACCCTCGGCCAATTCGAGCGGTCGACCGACGAGTGCGCCAGGGCGTACGCGATCGCAGCAGAGATCAAGGCGGATCGCGAACTCTGTTACGCGCGGTTTCTTGGCGCGGTGGGACAGATCGGCTTCGACCTCGAGCAAGGGCTGCGGTGGACGAGCGAGGCCATTGCACGAAGCCGCGCGACCGGCTTCACGTGGGCCGAGGGGTTCGCGCTGATGATCGATGGCATCCTTCAGACAGTCGCAGGCAACGCCACCGAGGCTCGTCAACAGTACGAGCAAGCACTCGAGATCCAGCAGCGCATCGGGGACGAGGAGGGCGCCGGCCTATCGCTCGGTGGCCTCGCCCAGCTGGCGTCGATGCGTGGTGACATCGGGGGCGCCCTCGATCTCTACGGTCGCTCACTCGCCGCGTTCCAAGCCTGCGGCGACCGCGCCGAGGAGGCGAGGATCCTCTCCGAGATGGCGTGGGCCCACCTGCAGAACGGCGGAAGCGCATCTGCGCGCGACCTGTTCTTCGATTCGGTCCAGGCGTACACCGACATCGCGAGCGTGCGAGGGGTGGGCCTGTCGTTGATCGGACTCGCCGCCACCGAGTCCGTGGAAGGCCGCCCCGAGAATGCGGTCCGAATCGCAGCCGCTGCCGAGGTGTACGCGAATCAGGAAGGCATCGTCAACGTGTATTCAGACGACACTCCTGGTCGCAGCGTCGTGGATGAGGCTCGGGCTGCCCTGTCCAGCGACCAACTCGCGCGTGCGACTGCGGAGGGCGCGAAGCTCACAATCAAAGATGCGCTGGCGTTGGCCAGTGTCGCTGAGGTGTCGCCATGATGCACGGAGAGCGGGAGACGGGATTCGAACCCGCGACTACCTGCTTGGAAGGCAGGGGCTCAACCTCCGAGCTCCTCCCGCGTGCTTGAAATGGTACGCGACGTCGCGCCTCACTGAACCTACGGCAGGATGCCGTCCCGATGTCCCTCGAAGCCCGGGCGCGCGCCGCGGAAGTGGGGGATGACCGTGACGTTCACGGCAACGACGCTGTACTGCAGCCACTGCACGTGCCCGTCCACCACCACGAACACGCCCTGCCTCACCACACCAGCCGACACCTGCACCGGAGAGGGGTACACGTAGTAACGCGAGTCGTGTGTCAGCAGCACCGTGATCTCGGCGCCGCCGATGGTGCGCATGGTGAACGTGCTGCTGCCGCTTGTCGCTTCGACCCACCCCGCGGTCGACGGTGCTTTCGCGGCGAGCTGCGCCGACGTGGGAGGGGAGAAGGGCGCCGGTGCGGCGACGGCGTCGGCGGCGGTCGCGTGGCGCGTGATCAGCGAGCCGACGAAGCCGGCCGCGCCGCTGACGGCCAGCGCCAGCAGCGGCGCCGCAACGCGTCCGCGCAGCGTCTGCGACACCACGGGACGAGCATACGCTCAGGAGCGATGCATCTCCGCGTGGTAGTGGTCGCTCACCTGGATCCAGGACGGTGAGTTCGGCCCGCCCGGGATGGGCGTGCGGCCGTCGAAGTAGCGCACCACTCCCGTCTCTGTGTTGCGGTACTCACCCGGGCTGACCAGGGTTCCCGCCTTGAAGCGCACCGGATGCGTCCGGGTCGTCTCCCGGCGCGGCGCCGGCGCCGTCTCCATCTCCGCGTGGAAGTGGTCGGACACCTGCTGCCAGGATGCGGAGTTGGGGCCGCCGGGAATGGGCGTCTGGCCGTCGAAGTAACGCACCGCGCCCGTGTCGGTGTTCCGGTACTCGCCGGGGCTCACCACGGTGCCTGGACCAAAGCGCACGCCGCGACCCGGCATGACGATTTTCCTCCGTGACCAGCTGCGCCGACAGTCTATATCCGTCCGCGCGATTGCGGTCAGTCGGACGAAGCGCGGCCCCGCCTGCGCATGCGCACCACGCCCGCGGCTGCGAGCGCCGCGCCGAGCGCGGGCAGCAGCAGCAGCGACGGCGCCTCGGGAGTGGCCGTGCTCAGCAGCCCGGCGACCACCACGTCCATCGGCGGCGATGCGTCCACAACGCGGTCGATGTTGACGATCGTCGAGCCGTCCTGCAGCGTGGTCACGCCGAGTGACGTCGCGGCCGGGCCGGCGTTGCTGAACGCGGTGACGCTGGTGAGCGTGTCCCCGTCGGCCACGCCGAACTGCGCCAGCGGCGCGCTGAGGAACAGGCTGTTGCCGCTGCGGGTCGCCGTCACCGTGAAGCCGGTCTGCCCGTTGTAGAGCGTGCCCACCGCGGAGCTGCCGTTGGTGATGGCGTTGCTCGAGTTGACCACGCCACCGTACGCGCTCTCCGTGCCGTTGGCGTTCTCGAACGCCATGTACTCCACGTCGTTGGCGGTCTCGAAGCGCACCACGTACTGCACGCGCTGCGCGGGGATGTCGGTCGTGGTGACCTTGTTGTAGGCCGTCAGCGCGTTCTGCATTCCCAGCGAGGACGCGTCGGCGAGGTCGATGCGGGCCACCAGGTTGCCGTGGCCGTCGTCGTACAGGCAGTCACCCAGGATGTCCAGCGCCGGGATGTTGCTCGCGCCCGTGATGTGGTTGGGCCAGGTGGCGTCACCCGCGGGCGACGTGCGGCACTGGCTCGGGTAGCTGCTGGAGAACGTGCCCTGCGAGGTGAAGAGCGAGGGGCCGTTGGCCAGCTTGGCGAACATGATGTACGGACTGCCCTGGCTGCCCTGTGAGACCTCCTGGCGGCCGAACGAGTTGTTGTTGTTGCCGTACACGACGCCGATGCGGCCGCTGGCGTCATAGCTGAGGTCGATCATGTCCAGCAGCGACCGGTCGCCGCTGCTGGCGATGCACGTGGTGCCCGCGGTGCAGATGGTGCCGACGTGCGCTACCCGATGCGACACCTGGCCGGTGAGGAATGCTGGCGCGGGGTCGAACGCGTTGCCGGTGATGCTGGCGAACGTGTACCACCGCGTCGTCGGGGTAGCGTTGTCGGTGACGCCCTTGTAGTCGGCGGTGCCCACATACGTGATCGCAACGTGGCCGGGGTCGCCGGCCACGATCTCGGGGAAGATCGTGCTGCCGAGCACCGACGGGTTCACCTGCACCTTGCTGCTCCACAGCGTTCCCGGCACGCCGCCGAGGCTGGGGTTGTTGTGCCGGTCGTCGATGAGCGAGTACGCCATGTAGATGTTGCCGTTGGCGTTCCAGGCGGCGTATGCGTTGCCGTGCTTGTCGAGCGTGATCCAGGGGAAGATCGTCGGGATGTCGGGGTTCACCTGGAGCACGTGCCACTGGCTCGTGGGCGACGTGCTGGGCGTCTCGAACTGGGTCACCGGAACCGTTGCCACGAGGTTGCCGCACACGGGGTTGCACGGCGTGATTCCGCCCGAGTTGCGATAGCCCAGGTACAGCCAGCCGTTGCCCGGCCCGCCGGTGGTGTCGACCACGCTGGAGCCGCTCTGATCGACGCCGATGATCTGCGTTGCGATGGCCGGATGCACGAGACCGCTCGTGTCGATGCCCGACACGTACAGGCCGGCACCGGGCACGTGGTAAGAGAAGATGCCGTCCAGGGCGTAGCCGCCGATCGCCGCGGAGAACCCGGGCGCCGAGACGGGCGCGATCCACTGCCGGTCGACGCCGGTGCCGCTGGCTGTTACCGCCTGCTGCGTACCGGCGGGGAACGAATCGCCGTGGTCCTGGCTCTGCGCGAACGCTTCGGCGGCGAGGGATTCCTGGTCGCCGAAGAGCACGTGGCCGTTGGAGAAGTTCACCCGATTCACCGTGTCGCCGCCGCCACCCGTGAGGCAGTTGGGACGCTGCCGCTGCGCGCACGTGAGGTCGTACAGCTGGCGGAAGCTGTCGCCACCGTTGGTGGTGCGCCACAGCGTGCCGATGTTGGTGCGGCTCGACAGCGGCCAGTCGATGAAGCCGCGGTTGTTGTCGATGGCGCCACTCACGGTGTTGCTCTGCGGATGCTCCAGCGTCACCTGCGGCTCGCCGCCGACGATCATGGGCGACACCACGGTGGAGGGCGCGAAGCTGATGTCGCTGGGCAGTCCGCCGGTCGCGCGCGTCGAGGACGACGCCGTGACCGTCGCGGTGTAGTTGTTCTGCGCGCCGGTTGAGCCGGCCACCACGAGCGTAAACGTGCCCGGGGCCGCGTCGGCGACCGCGGTGAGCGACGGGTTGTGACTGCCCGCGTCGGACGAGAGCACATTCCCGCCCTTGTCCTCGAGGTACGTGTCGATGGTGCCGGCCTGCGGGTTCGGCGGCACCGGCGTGGTGGTGGCCACGCTCACCGCGAGCTTGATGACGTGTCCGGTGGTGTAGCCGGAAGGTGCCGTGAGGTTGATCGTGAACGACTCGCAGGCGCCCGGCGGGCAAGGAGTGAGCGGCTGGCCCAGCCCGTTGTCACCCTGGCCGCTGATGGGACCGCCGTTGACGGTCGCCTGCGTGGGATCGGCGTCGGCCACGCCCACGGTCACGGTGCTGGGGTTGGGCGCGGCGACCGCGCTCAGGGCGCCGGCCAGCAGGCCGGCCGTGCTCAATGTCGCCGCGAGGGCGAGGCGCGATCTTCCAGATCCCATTCCACCCGCTTAACGCTGCGCGCCGCGAGACCTTGCGCCGCTCGGTGCGCTCAGCCCGCTCTGGCCTTGCTCGCCGGCCCGCCGAACCGCTCTTCCATCTGCCCGATCCAGACGCCGAGGCTGCTGCGGTCGCCGATGCGGGGGAAGAGCGGCTCGCCCACGCGGAACTCCCGTCCCGGCTCGAGGCGCTGCAGCTCGTCCGCGGCCGAACCGGGCCAGGCGCGCTCGTCGTCGCGCAGCCCGAGGTCGGCGGCGAGGCGCTCCGCCGCGAAGGGTATGAAGCTGTGCGAGACAACAGCGTGCAAGCGCGCCAGGTTGATCGCGGTGCGGAGGATGCATGCCACCCGTGCCACATCGGTCTCGCTCCAGGGCGCGGTGCGGTCGAGATACATGTTCCCCTGGGTCCAGAGCGTGCGCAGCGCGAACGCGGCGGGGCGGAAGCGCAGCGCCTCCATCTCCGAGACGAAGCTCTGCAGCGCCTCGTCGACGCCCAGGTACAGCGCGCGCTCCTCGTCACCCGGCTCGCCGCCCTCGGGCACGACCGCGCCGAAGCGGCTCTGCGTCAGCTTCAGCGTGCGCGTCACGAAGTTGCCCAGGATGCCCGCCAGGTCCTTGTTGACGGTGAGCGCGAAGCTCTCCCAGGTGAAGTCCGCGTCGTCGGACTCGGGCGCCGCGGCGAGCAGCGCGTAGCGCCAGTAGTCGGCGGGCAGCACGTCGACGGCGTCGTTCATGAACACGCCGCGATGCTCGCTGGTGGAGTACTTGCCGCCGTAGTACGTCAGCCAGTTGAACGCCTTGATGTAGTCCACCAGCTTCCACGGCTCGCCGGTGCCGATGATCGTGGCCGGGAAGTTGATGGCGTGGAAGGGCACGTTGTCCTTGCCCATGAACTGCACGTAGCGCACGTCCTTCGTCTCGTACCACCAGGAGCGCCAGTCGCGGTGCTCTGGGTCGAGGTCCGCCCACTCCTTGGTGGCGCCGATGTACTCGATGGGCGCGTCGAACCACACATAGAACACCTTGTTCTCCAGGCCCGGCCAGCCCACGGGCACGCCCCAGCTGAGGTCGCGCGTGATGCTGCGGTCCTCCAGCCCTACGTTGAGCCAGTTGCGCGCAATCGAGGTCACCAGCACCGGCCAGTCGCCGTGCGAGTCGATGAACTCGCGGATGCGGTCCGCCATCACCGACTGGCGGATGTACAGGTGGCGCGTGGGCCGCACCTCCAGACGCGTGCTGCCCGATATCGCGGAGCGCGGATTGATCAGCCGTGTCGGCTCCAGCAGCGACGTGCAGTTCTCGCACTGGTCGCCGCGTGCCCGCTCGTAGCCGCACACCGGGCAGGTGCCGATGATGTAGCGGTCCGGCAGAAAGCGCTCGTCGTCGAGCGAGTACACCTGGTCGCTGACGCGCTCCTCGATGAGCCCGTTGTCGCGCAGCCGCTCCGCCATGTGCCGCGTGAACTCCGCGTTCTGCGGCGAGGAGCTGCGCCCGAAGTGGTCGAAGGAGAGACCGAACTGCTGCGCCAGCTGCGCCTGCACCTCGTGCTGCTGCGCGCAGTACTCCGCCACCGGAAGGCCCGCCTCGGCGGCGGCGAGCTCAGCCGGTGTGCCGTGCTCGTCCGTTGCGCAGATGAACAGCACGTCGTGGCCCCGCTGGCGCAGGTAGCGCGCATGCACATCCGCGGGCAGCATCGACCCGACAAGGTTGCCCAGGTGCTTGATGCCGTTGATGTAGGGGAGGGCGCTCGTGATCAGGACGCGCGGCACCGCCGCATCCTATCCGGCGTCAGGCGATGCGGGCCGCCCGGCGCCGCGCGAGAAGGCGGCGCACGCTGATCGACATCCCCTTGCGGCGCAGCAGCCCCAGGTTCACCAGGACGCCGAGCAGCACGACAGCTCCGGTCACGGCGGCGAGCCACAGCACGACGGGGCTGCGCAGGATGCCGAGGTGGCTGAGCCCGAACGGGAGCCCGCCGCCGCCCGCGGCCGCGGGCACCACGCCCATCACGTGCACCTCGTCGGAGTACGCGCCCGACCACGCCAGCAGCAGGTGGTCACCCGGCTGGCTGCTGAGGTGCAGCACGCCCTGGAGCACACCGTTGGCATCGGTGTATCCGGTCTGGGGCGAGATATTCGCGTCCTGCCCGGGTGACGAGATGAGCGACATCGATATCTGCGCATCCGGCACGCGGTTGCCCGCGACGGTGAGGGTCACCGTGAAGGCGTCACTGCCGCCGGGAGCGGAGGTTGCGTGCGACACCGCGAGGGTCAGCTCGTCAAGCGCGCTCTGCATGCTCCCCGCGGTGACGATCGCGCCCGGCTGGATGGCGTGGCCCGAGCGTGTTGACGCGGCGGCGTTGATCGCCTGCGGGATCGACAGCGTGCCGCCGCCGCCGTTCGGGATGGTGATGGTGGGGCCGCCGGCCGAACCGCCGGTGCCACCGGTGGTGCCGCCGCCCGTGGTGCCGCCCCCGCTCGAGCCGCCGCCGTTCGACCCGCCACCGCTGCCGCCGGGTCCCGGGGTGGGGCCTGGATTGGCGCTGGGGGAGGGCGTCGTGCCCGGGGCGGAGGTCGGCGAAGGGGTGGGGTTGCCGCCGCCGCCGTTCGGGGTGGGCGAGGGGGCGGTGACCGGCGGGGTGGGCTGCGTTGGTGTCGGGGTCGGCAGCAAGGTCGGCGTGGGCACCGGGAGCGTCGGTGTCGGCACCGGCAGCGTGGGCGTCGGCACCGGGAGTGTCGGCATGGGCAGCGGTGCCGTCGGCAGCGGGGGCAGCGACGGCGCCGGCGGCGTCGTGGGAAGCCCAGGCAGACTGGGCGTCGCGATCGCCAGGCCCGGCGTCGGCGTGGGGACCGGCAGGCCGGCGGCCACGTGCACCGAAGTGACGGCGGCAGTGCCGACACCCGCCGCGATTGCGGCGGCGAAGCCGGCGGCGCCCGTTGCAGCGATGAGGCGAACCTTCACGCTGCGTTAAACGCCGCCGGCCGCAATCTCCTGCGCGGTTCTCCTACCCGGCCAGGGCCGTGGCGCGGCGCCGGCTGCGCCGCCGCAGCGCGAACACCGCGATGCCCGATCCCGGCAGCAGGAGCAGCGGCGCCCATGGCGTCTCCGCGGTCACCGCGCTGCACTGGGTCACCGTCAGCTTGGTGAAGTACAGCTGCACGCCGTTGGTGACGTCGCCGCCCGTGTAGATCACGTTGGGGTTGCCGCACGTGTCGTCCGTCAGCGTGAAGAAGTCCAGCAGGCTGCGGTCGGTGCACTCATTTGCACCGTTGCCGCCGGTCTGGATGCACCCGGTGTGCATCCCGGAGACGGCAATCTCGGGCGAGATCGTCGGCGTATCCGTGTCAGCGCCGGTCACGCGCGTGTAGTACACGTTCCACGTGTCCGTGGTGGGCACGGTGTTGGGATCGGTCGTCGTGCTCGACGGGTCTCCGTACCAGGCCGCATCAAGCACACCGGGGGCGACCACGTCCATCGTGGGGAACGTGGTGGTGCCGGTGAGGGTGGAGAGCTTGATTGGCCCGTGCCACGTGGTGCCGCCGGTGGTGCTGTATGAGTAGAACATCTGGACACCGCCGGTGCCGGCTGTGGTGTTGAAGTTGTACGCGTGCGCCCACATCACGTAGAGGGTGCCGTTGCCGTCGACCTTGATCGGGTCGAAGTTCCATTCGTCCTCGAACGCCGACACCGAGCCGGTGCCGGTGTCGCTGCCCGGGATAGCGACCGGTCCGGTCCACGACGTCACCGTGCAGGCAGGGCAGGTGCCGGTGAGGTCGCCATACGAGATGGCTGTGCCGTGCTGGTAGCTGTAGCTGACGTACACGCGGCCGGAGTGCGCACCGGTGGTGTTGTCGGCAGCGATGCCACCCGGCGGGCACACGCACTCGCGGACGCTGTCGGGGGTGCCGCTGGTGTTGATCGCGCTCTCGGGGACCACCACACCCGGGCCCACCATCTGCACGGCCTGCGGGGGTTGTCCGCTCGCGGTGTACGAGTAGTTGATGGAGCTGCCGCCGTCCCAGATGGCATAGATCTGGTTCGAGATCTTGTTGTAGGCGAGCCACGGCCGGTCGTCGAAGCCAGCCGGGTGCGTGCCCAGCGGGTTCCCCGCGGTGAAGCTGCCGCCGTGGTCCGTGGAGACGCTCAAGCACGAACCGCCGAGCCACAGGTCGGTCTGGAAGACGTTGTCGGATCCGTCGACTGCGAGATCGGTGTCACCACCGCTCAGCCCGGTGCACTCCTGCGAGCGCACCGGCGCGCCCCACGTTGCTCCGCCGTTGGTCGACGTGAACAGCGGGCTGCCGCCGCCGGTGTTGACGTTGCCGATGCCTTGCGGCGCCGTCACGAAGAGGCGGTTGGCGCTGTCGTGAATGATCGTCGGCTCGCCGAGTCCGCCAGAGCTGCCCAGCGCAACCGGCGTGGTGAATCCGTTCTGCGCCGTGCCGCCATACGGCCCGGCCGCTCGTGCGGTCACCTGCGACGCGCCCAGCGCCGCGGCGCCGCACACCGCCACGACTGCGATGCGACGTGACCGAGAACCCTGAAACATTGTCTCCCTCCCTGGGTCAGTGAGCGGCCGCGGTGCGGCGGCGATTGCGGATGGTTGCGACCGCGAGCAGCACGCCGCCCGCGACGATGAGGCCAGGCGCGAAGGGCACCTCCGGCACCGGGCTTCCCGGGCTACCGGCGAAGTTGAAGCAGCAGATGCCGTCGATCTCCAGCGGCAGCTGGTCGGCCTCCGCGTTGGCGTTGGTCTCGAGCGACTGCTGCCGCGCGGCGCCGAAGGCGTACGACCCCACCTCCTCGAGCAGGCTCGTGGTGGAGGGGCTGCCGACGTCGGCGAGGTTGACCGTGACGGTGATGGTGCACGGGGTCGATGTCGACGGCGTGGCCGGGCAGGTGATGGAGCCGGTCTCGTTGTGCGTGTTGGGCGCCACCTCGGGATACTGCGTCACGTGCGGGTCGCACGCCGACACCGAGCACAGGTCGATGCTCTGCGCGGGGCCGGCATAGAACATGTCGCCGGCGCCGTTGTTCTGCCGGGCGGCGGCGTTGGTCTCCGCCATCGCGTAGTAGATGACGTTGCCCATCTGCCAGCGCGTCACGTACTGCGCCGTTGCGGAGCCGATGACGTTGCCCTGGTCGGTGAGCATCGTCGCCGGCGTCAGGTCGGTGACCTTCATCGTCACGACGAGGTGGCCGCTGCCGTCGTACGAGAGGTTGTTTCCGAGCAGATCGAATGCCGGCTGGTTGGTGCCCCCGACCAGCGGATACAGCGCGTCGCCCGACGGATCCGTCATGCCCGACACGGGCGCGATACCGGGCTCATTGGGCAGGTCACTAACCGTGGTGCCGAAGAGCCCGGGCCCAGAGTTCTGGTGTGCGATGGTCACCACCGGTGCGCCCGGATGATCGGCCAGGCCGCTGACCGGCGTGAAACCGGTCTGGATGAGGCCGTTCGACGTGTCGTTGTACTCGACGTCCGCCGCGCCGTTGTGGTCGAGGTACACCGTGAAGAAGTCGGCCAGGTTTCGGTCGCCCTGCTGCGCGATGCAGCCGGTGCCCGCCAGGCAGATGCTGTTGTAGTGGTTGGGATGGGGCGACACCTTGACCAAGCTCATCGACGTGGGCGCCGCGCCGGTGACGTGGTTGTTGCTGTCAACTGGCCACACAACCTGGTTCATGTAGACGTTCCACACCTGGTTGCTGTTGACGCTGGGATCCGTCTGGCTCGTGGTGCTGTACCACACCGAGTCGGAGCGCCCGGGTCCACCGGCGACCATCCACGGGAAGACGTTGAGCGTGGAGGAGTCGCTCAGCTGCACCGGCGTGGCCCACACCGTCCAGTTCGAGTTCGGGCTGGACACGGTGGTGAACGCCTGGTACTTGGTGAAGTCGGTACCGCTGTTGACGATGTATGTCACGTGCAGGTTGCGCCCGCTGTCCATCGAGGACACCGTGAACAACAGGTCGGGGTCGCCGGCCAGGCCCGAGGCGACCGTGATCAGCGAGTTGCCGATGTAGTTGCCGCCCCCACTCATGCAGGTGTGCGCGACACCGTTGATCATGATGCTCGCTGGGTCGTCGAGGAAGCAGAGGTTGCCGCTCGAGTCCGGCACGCCGATGTTCAGACATAGACTGGGCGTGTTGTTGACCGTGCAGCCCGAGGTCTCAAACACGTTGCCGGTCTGCTGGTCCACTGACGGATAGCCGTCGCAGCCGAAGTTGCCGCTGTCGTTGTTGGCGGGCG
>JAFARE010000043.1 GCA_019245575.1 Candidatus Dormiibacterota bacterium
CGCTTCGACAGGATCGTTGCACCATTCGCAGCCGTCCCGTTCGATCCGACCCGTAGGCTCAGGCCCGATGTCTCTCCTCGAACGCGTGCAGCGCAACAGCGACGACGACGGGCCGCGCCCGCAGCAGCCGCCGGCCATCCCGGCGGACGCGGCGGGCGGAGAGGGCGACACCCCGGCGCGGGGCTGGCAGGTCCGGACCCAGCCGGTGCGCTACGGGCCGACTCCGGCGCCGCGGCCGGTGCCGGCCGACGAGGCGGGCCTGCACGAGGCTCACGCGGCGCCGTCTCCGGGGCAGTTCCGCGGCCGGCCCGGCGGTTTCGAGGGCCCACGGCCCGCGCCCAGCCCGCTGCTGAACCGCACCGGGCTGAGCCGCAGCGGCCTGCCCAAGGCGGCCGGGCACGGGACGCACGCCGGCCTTCGTGCCAAGGTGCACCAGCGCCTCGTGGAGGAGCTGGCCGGGAACACCGACAGCGCGCCTCCCGAGCTGGTGCGGCAGCGCATCGCGGACCTCGTGACCGAGGTGAGCGCCGAGCAGGCGATGAGCCTGGCGCGCCAGGAGAAGCAGCGGATCATCGAGATCGTCATCAACGACGTCCTCGGCCTCGGTCCGCTGGAGGAGCTGCTGGCCAACCCGGACGTCACCGAAATCATGGTCAACGGCTACCAGCAGATCTACATCGAACAGCACGGGAAGATCACGCTGAGCCCAGTGACATTCGAGAGCAACGAGCAGCTGATGCAGGTGATCGACCGCATCGTGAGCAGCATCGGCCGGCGCGTCGACGAATCGTCGCCGATGGTGGACGCGAGGCTCAAGGACGGGTCCCGCGTCAACGTGATCATCCCGCCGCTGGCCTTGCGAGGCCCGACGGTCACGATCCGAAAGTTCTCCAAGGAGGCGCTGGAGGTCGAGGACCTGGTGACCTACGGGTCCATCACCGGCGACATGATCCGGTTCCTGCGTTCATGTGTGCGCGGCCGCTTGAACGTCGTGGTGAGTGGCGGCACCGGCTCGGGAAAGACCACCACGCTGAACATCCTCAGCAGCTTCATCCCCGGCGACGAGCGCATCGTCACCATCGAGGACGCGGCGGAGCTCCAGCTTCGCCAGGAGCACGTGGTGATCCTCGAGACCAGACCGGCCAACGTGGAGGGCCGCGGCCGGATCGCCATCCGCGACCTGGTCATCAACGCACTGCGAATGCGCCCGGACCGCATCGTCGTCGGCGAGTGTCGTGGCGGCGAGGCCCTCGACATGCTGCAGGCGATGAACACCGGCCACGACGGGTCGCTGACCACGCTGCACGCCAACAATCCGAGGGACTGCATCAGCCGCCTCGAGACGATGGTGCTCATGGCCGGCGCCGAGCTGCCCTCGCGCGCGATCCGCGAGCAGATCGGATCCGCGGTCAACGTCATCGTGCAGCAGTCCCGGTTGCGCGACGGCTCGCGCAAGATCATCAGCATCACCGAGGTGCTCGGCACTGACGATCACAACGATGTGCAGCTGCAGGAGATCTTCGCGTTCCGTCAAACCGGCGTCAGTGAGGACGGCCGCGTCGAGGGGTCGTTCATGGCCACCGGGAACGTGCCCACATTCCTCGAGCACCTGCGCACCTCGGGAGAGCGGGTGGACGAGTCGATGTTCCAGCCCGTGCGCGTGGCCGAAGCCGCAGGCTAGCGGCTCGGGCCGCCCCCGTCGCCGAGGAAGGCGACGATCTCCTGCGCGATCTGCGCGCCCCTGTCCTCCTGCAGGAAATGGGCCGCGCCGGCAATGGTGACCTGCGGCAGCGCGCCGGGGATGCGCGCGCAGAAGACGTCGCCCGACCTGGGATGGGGGAACACGGGATCGGAGTCGGAGAACGCCACCAGCGCCGGCTTCTCCCATCGCGACAGCTCGTCCAGCACGGCGCGCATCGCGGCCGCACCGGGCGCGTCCTCCTCGGTCGGGACGAGCAGCGGGAACTGCGCCGCGCCCGCCTTGGACTCCGCGGTGGGAAATGGGGCTTCGTAGCCGGCGATCACTGCGTCTGACAGCTCGGTCGTGGTGGCGCTCTGGACCACGAATCCGACCGGGAGGTCCGGGTTGCGTTCGGCGAAGGCGCGCCACGCGAGGAACCCCCTCGAAACGCGCCCGGAGAACAGGCCGGTGTTGAGAATCACGAGGCGGCCGACGAGGTCCGCGTGCTCCACCGCCCAGCGCAACCCGATGGGGCCGCCCCAGTCGTGCACGACGACCGTGGCGTCCCGCAGCTGCAGTTGCGCCAGCGCGCCGCTGATGACCTCGACGTGCCGGTCGTAGGTGTACCAACCGCGGTCGGTGGGCTTGTCAGATCTGCCGAAGCCGGCCAGGTCGGGGCAGATCACGCGATGTCCGGCCGCCACCAGCGGGGGAAGCATCGAGCGGTAGAGGAACGCCCAGGTCGGCTCGCCGTGGAAGCACACGACCGGCCGCGCGGATGCCGGGCCCTCCTCGAGGTAGTGCATGCGCAGGCCGTCGACGCTCACGTAGTGCGGCGCGAAGCCGTAGCCCGGCAGGCCCGCGAAACGCTCGTCCGGCGTGCGGAAGAGGTCCGTCACGCAGCCGGTGTCAGGTCCGGGCGCGCCGGCGCACGCTCGGTGCACCCGGAACAGCGTCGGCGCGTTCACTGCGCAGCGCGTCGCAGAGCAGCGTGACGCACCGCGTGCGCGCCGCGCGGTTCTGGGCGATGGCGCCGACGTGTCCCATGCTCGCCATCAGCACCATGACGTCGTCGGGTGTGACGTCGGCGCGCACGGCGCCGGCACTCTGGGCGCCACGCAGCAGCTGCGCGACCGCAGCCATGAGCTCGCTGCCCACGTCCTGATGCAGTGACTTCACGTCGAGCCCGGATGCGGCCAGCCGGTCGGCCAGCGCCTTGAACGACGTGGATTCCTCACCGATGCGGCGCAGGAATGTGAAGAACGCGGCGGCCGGGTCCCCAGCTTCCTTGAGGCGGCGCGCCATTGACACCAGGGGCTCGAGCTTGGCCGCCAGGATGTCGCGCACGAGCGCTTCCTTGGTGGGGTAGTTGCGGTACAGCGTGCCCACTCCCACAGCGGCGCGCTGGGCGATCCCGTCCATCGACGCGTCGAGTCCGTGGGTGCGGAACTCCCGCTCGGCGGCGGCGAGGATTGCGGCGCGGTTGCGCTGCGCGTCGGCGCGCGGCGCACGGTCGCTGCGGGCCGGGGCGGCGGCAGGCGTGCGCCGTGGCGCAACTCGAGACGTCATTTGACAAACGGAACCATGGTTCCGTATAGTACCGCCTGAACCGGAACCATTGCTCCGATTGTACAGCGGGAGGCCCGAGAGGATGGAGGCACGGCGGATCAATCCCTGGCTGGTGCTCGTGATCGTGGGGCTGGCCCAGTTCATGGTCATCCTGGACGCGACGATCGTGAACGTCGCGCTGCCATCCATCCAGCGCAGCCTCGGCTTCTCCACGGCGACCCTGCAGTGGGTGGTCAACGCGTACACGCTGAGCTTCGGCGGATTCCTGCTGCTCGGCGGCCGCGCTGCCGACCTGTTCGGCCGCCGCCGGCTGTTCATCCTGGGCATCGCGCTCTTCTCCGCGGCATCGCTCCTGAACGGCCTCGCCGGTTCGGGCACGCTGCTCGTCTTCGGCCGCGCGCTGCAGGGACTCGGTGGCGCGCTCGTGTCGCCGGCCGCGCTGTCCGTGCTCACGACAACGTTCGCGGAGGGCACCGAGCGGACGCGCGCGCTCGGCGTGTGGAGCGCCGTCGCGGTGGGTGGCGGCGCGGTCGGCCTGCTGCTCGGCGGCGTGCTGACCCAGCTGCTCTCCTGGCAGTGGGTGTTCTACGTCAACGTGCCCGTCGGCGCTGCGACCATCGCGCTTGCGCTGCGATACGTGCCGGAAAGCCGGGGGCTCGGCGCGCGCGGCGGTGTCGACGTCGCCGGCGCTGTCACCGTCACCGCCGGACTGATGATCCTCGTCTACGCGCTGGTCAACGCTTCGACCGCGGGCTGGGCGTCGTTCCAGACGATTGGCCTCGCGCTCCTGGCCGCGGCCCTGATCGGGGCCTTCCTGGTCCTCGAGACACGGCTGCGCCATCCCCTCGTGCGTCTGGGCATCTTCCGGATGCGCTCGCTCACGGGGTCGAACCTCGTGATGCTGCTCGTCGCAGCCGGCATGTTCGCGATGTTCTTCTTCGCGTCGCTGTACGTGCAGGAGGTGCTGCGCTACTCGCCACTCACGGCGGGCCTCGCCTTCCTCCCCGTGACCGCAGGCATCATCGCCGGCGCCGGCCTGTCGCAGCAGCTGATCCGGCGTGTGGGCGTGCGCACGGTGCTGATCGCGGGCATCGTCATCGCGTCCAGCGGGCTCCTGTTGCTCAGCCGCGTCCCCACCCTGGGAACGTACGCCGGCGACCTGCTGCCAGGACTCATGCTGATGTCGGTCGGCATGGGATTGACGTTCGTGCCGATCACACTCATCGCCACGACCAACGTCGCGGCGGCTGACGCCGGCCTCGCGTCGGGACTGCTCAACACGTCGCAGCAGCTCGGCGGAGCGCTTGGGCTCGCGGTGCTGTCGACGCTGGCGGCCAACACGACGTCCGCCAACCTGGCGGCGGCGACGCTGCCCGTCACTCAGGCGCTGCGCGTGGGCGCCACGGTGTCGGGCTTCCGCGTCGCGTTCTTCGCGGCCGCGCTGCTCATGCTCGCCGGCGCGGTGGTGCTCGTCGCCACGGTGCGGCGCGCCGACGTGGCGCTGATCGAGACCGAGGCCACTGCAGCAACGCTGGCGGCTTAGCCGGCGGGCTCGTCAACCCAGATCGCGGCAGATGAGCGCCGGCCACTCGCGCTACAGAAGAAATGGCACGAGCATGTGCGTCGCGCGCTTGTACGCCGGGTAGGTCGACGGAAAGAGCCGCGCCAACGTCCGCTCCTCGACGGTAGCGCTGAAGACGAAGTACGCGCCGATTAACAGCGCGACGATCAGCCACAAGAGTCCGATGCCCAGCGCCGTGCCCACCATCGCCAGGATGATGCCCGAGTAGATGGGGTGACGGATGTACCGGTATGGCCCGCTGGTCACCAATTCCGGATCCGCCTTCTCCGACATGGGCATGCCCCAATTCCGGCCCAGGTTCAGCCGGGCCCAGACGGCGACTGAAAGACCGCCGACGAACAGGGCAAGTCCGGCGGCCTGCAGCGCCGCGTCGTCGATCAGCGAGGTGCGCATGTTGAATGCGTTGGTGCGCAGCAGGACAATTACGACGACCACGATGCCGAGCCGCAGGGCGATGTGCTGCGGCGCGCGGCCCACGCTGCTCTTGCTGTTCACCGCGGCGGAGAGCCAGAAGACCCAGAAGAGCAGCCATCCGACGCCGAAGAAGACCTCGAACACGCGCATGGCCCACGCGATGATATGGGCGCCGCCGGTTACGGCGTCAGGACGTCGACCGGTGGCAGTGGACCGGAGCTACTGACGCAGCTGGCCGTTGCCGTTTGCGCCGTCGTGCACGACGTTCAGCACGCGGCGGTCGGGGAAGAGCTGCGCCAAGCGTGGCGGCAGCGGCAGGCCCATCTCAAAGAGCCGGTCGATGATGCGCGGCCGGATGCCCGTGGGATTGAACTCGCCCACGATGCGGCCCGTCGTGGCGTCGGCACCCTTCGACTCGAACTTGAAGATCTCCTGCATGGTGATCATGTCGCCTTCCATGCCGATGACCTCGGAGATGGCGACCACCTTTCGCGAGCCGTCCTTGAGTCGCGACAGCTGGACGATCAGATTGATGGCACCCGACACCTGCTGCCGGATTGCCTTGAGCGGCAGGTCCATGCCGGCCATCAGCACGAGCGTCTCGAGGCGCGAGAGTGTCTCGCGAGGATTGTTCGCATGCACGGTCGTGAGTGACCCGTCGTGGCCGGTGTTCATGGCCTGCAGCATGTCGAGCGCCTCGCCTCCGCGGCACTCGCCGACGACGATCCTGTCGGGGCGCATGCGCAGCGCGTTGATCACCAGATCGCGGATGGCGACGCGTCCCTCACCGTTCACGTCGGCCGGGCGGGCTTCGAGCCGGCACACGTGCTCCTGGTGCAGCTGCAGCTCGGCCGCGTCCTCGATGGTGACGATGCGCTCGTCGATGGGGATGAATCCGGAGCAGACGTTGAGCAGGGTCGTCTTACCGGTGCCGGTGCCTCCCGACACGACGATGTTCGCGCGAGCCAGCACGCACGCCTGGATGAACGACGCCGCCTCCTGCGTCAGCGTGCCGAATCCGACGAGATCGGACACCTGGTACGGATCCTTGGCGAACTTGCGGATGGTGAGCAGCGGACCGTCGAGCGCGACCGGCGGCACTGCGGCGTTGACGCGCGAACCGTCGAGCAGGCGTGCATCGCACAGCGGGTTGCGCGCGTCGATGCGGCGCCCGACCGAGGACACGATCGTCTCGATGACTCGCAGCAGATGCGCCTCGTCGTCGAAGCGGATGTCGGTGAGCAGGATCTTTCCCTTCCGCTCGACGTACACCATGTCAGGTCCGTTGACCATGATCTCAGTCAGGCTGTCGTCGTCGATCAGCGGGCGCAGCGGACCCAGCGCTTCGAGATAGCGAGCGTCGATCTTCTGGGGCAGCGAGGCAATGCTCACGGGCTCTCCTTGGCCGGGACGTGGGGGCCGAATTCCAGCGCCGATTGTCCCCGGCCCACAGCGGCCGCCATTGGCGGGCAACAAGTTCGCGACACGATCTTTTCCGGCCCCGGACGGGAGGCATGGAAAGATGGGTTGCGGTGACGGACATCGGCGCGCAGGCAGCCCAGGACGATCTCAGGGACGACTGGTTCGGCGAGGGCACGGCGTTCAACAGCCAGGCTGATCTGGCCGCGGCGCTGCATGCCATGACCGAGCAACCCGCTCCAACCGCACTGCCGGAATCCGAGGCTCAGCTCGAGGATGACCGCGACGCCGCCGGCGACGGCCACGTGGCCGACGGCAACGGCCATGTGCCCGACGGTGATGTCACGTTCGAGCTGATGGAGCACCGCGCCCTGCCATTGCCTCCCCCGGTGGCGAGCCCGCCGGTGAAACCGCAGCCGCGCGTCGATGCCGCGGTGGCCACGTGGTCGGTGCGCGTGCCCGGCGTGCAGCTGCTGCCGCAGCGCCAGCCCGGCCGCAGCGGCTGGTCGCTGCAGAACAGTGTCCGCATCCTGCGTCAAGCCGACGAGCTCGTGGTGCGCCTGCGTGAAGAGGCGATCGTGACCACGTTCAGCGCCACCGCGCGCGCGCTGCGCGGCGGCGACGGCGCCGCGCACTAGCTCAGCCGAACGCCGCCCCGCCGGCCGCGCTGCCCGCGGCGGCGGCCTGCGCCTCGCGCTGTTGTGTGAGCTTGTAGACGTTGTCCAGCGTCGGCGGCAGGCCCTGGCTGAGGATGGCGAGCACGATCTCCGGGTCGATGCCCCCGGGTGCCGCAAGGGCAGCGGCGCGCGCGGCATCCCGCGCCGCGGCCTGCGCGTCACGCAGGCGCAGGTGCGCGTGCCGCATCCGCGTGTACATCACGTACGCCGCCACTGCGCACACCGCGGCGATGACCGCGAGCAGCGCCACCGCCTTGACGCCGAACGGCGTGCTCATGCGCGGGTGCCCGGCTCGCGCAACGCGCCGGCGCGTTGCTGTCGCAGGTGGTTTACGCGCGCTGAATGTCGACCCATCTGTCGATATTCTTCGGGCGGTGACGGCAGAAATCATCACGATCGCGTCGCTAAAGGGTGGCGCGGGGAAGACGACAACCGCCTACGCGCTCGCCTGCGCGGCGGGCGTCACCGGGCTGCGAGCGCTGGCGCTGGACCTCGACCCCGCGTTCGGCCTGACCGCGGCGCTCGGGCTCAGCCCCCGGCCGGCGACCATCGCCGACGCGGTCCACGGCGGGGACCTCGACGCCGCGCTGCAGCAGCATCCCCTGGGCGTGCACGCCGTGGCGGCCGACCGGCGGCTCACCGGCGACGCCCCCCAGGCGGAGCGGCTGCGCGCGCTGCTCTGGGAGGCGCGGTCGCGCTACGACGTGATCGTCCTCGACGCGAGCCCCGACGAGGCCGCGATGCTGGGGCCGGTGGACGTCGCGGACCACATCGTCGTCCCGGCCGCGCTGGACATCCTCTCGATGCGCGCGGCGGCGCTGACCGCCGCGCTGGTGGACGCGGCCGGGGCCCTCGACCGCGTCAGCGGGCTCGCCGTCACCGATCCGAGCCGGCCCATGTCCGCAGCGGAGCGGAGCGTGCTCGCCGGCCTGCAGAGACACGGGCTGGCGCTCGAAACGCAGCTGATGGCGCGCCGCAGCTGGCCGTCTGCTTCCACCGCCGCGACCGACCCCGAGGTGGCGGGCATGCTCACCGCGGGCAAGCTCCTGCTCCGCGAGGTGGCCACCCGCAGCGCGCCGCCCGGCGCGCTGCGTCACTTCATCGCGCTGGCCCGCAGCCGGCCTCCCCTCACCGCAGCGGGCTGAGCTCACCGGCGCCGGCGCCGGCCGGGGTCGGCGCTCGTGGATGAGACCGTTACCCCCACGTCATCACCTGGTCGGCCTGCCCGCACAGAACGCACCAATAATTGCAAACACACAATGAACAGCACAGCGCTGGACGGCGGGTTCGGACTCCGACCGGGGGAGATGTATCGCATCTCGTATGCCGTGGGCAGCCCGCACCACCGCCGCGTCACGCGCAGCCTGGTCGTGTTCGGAGGTCGCTCGCAGCGCCGCCAGTGGGACGGCGACCTGGTGGCCTGCCTGGACTTCGCTCGTCCCCAGGGGCGCCCGCTCTCGCTGCTCGCGACGCAGCTGGTCGACGCCCGGCCCGCGTCGCTCAACGAGCGGGGGCAGCTGGTGCTGACCGACGAGCCCGGCCAGCGGCGTCGCCGCGTGAGCCGGCGCCGGCGCGCCCTTCAGTCGACCTGAGGGCGGATCGAGCCGGGAAGGCTCAGGCCGCGCCGTCCTCGCTCTCGGGACCCTCGACGGCCGGCTGGCTGCGTGACAGCCGCTCATTGAGGCCGCGGCGCTCGAAGCGATAGCCGATGCCGGGCACCGCGTGGATGTACGTCGGCCGCGGTCCGTCGGGCTCGATCTTGCGGCGCAGCCGGTACACGTGCGCGTCGACGCTGCGCAGGTCGAGGTCCGCCCCCTGGCCCCACACCTTCTGGATCATCTCGGAGCGCGAGATGACGCGACCGGGCGATGCCGACAGCAGCGCCAGCAGGTCGAACTCGGTGGGGGTGAGGTTCACCGCCTGTCCGTCGCGCAGCACCTCGTGCCGCCCGATGTCGACGATGAGGCCGGGGAACTTGAGCCGCCCGGGGCGGACCTGCGACTGCGTGGTCCGCTGCCGGCGCAGCTTGGCGTTGATGCGCGCCGCGAGCTCGCGGAGCTCGAACGGCTTGGTGATGTAGTCGTCGGCGCCGATCTCGAGGCCCACGACCACGTCGACGACGTCATTGCTGCCGGACACCATGATGATCGGCACCTCAACGCCGGCGGCGCGGAGGCGGCGGCAGACGTCGAAGCCGGTGACGCCGGGGAGCGAGAGGTCGAGCAGGATCAGGTCGACGTCGGTCTGCTCCGCGATGCGCAGGCCGTCGGTGCCGTCCTCCGCGAACTGCAGGGCGAACCCATGTTGCTGCGCGACCACGTGCAGGATGTCGCGCATCGCGGGATCGTCGTCGATGACCAGCACGGTGGCCTCCGCCACGGTGCGCGCCGACGGCGTCCCGAGCGGATTGAGGATGGTCTCGGTGTACGTGGTCATCGCGCCGCCCAGATCTGCCCTGCCATTGCTTCGCGCACCGCGCGACCGTAGCACCCGATAGCGCTAATCGCATCAAGGGTTACGACCGCGTTGCTCGCCTTTACCGCGTCGCAACACGTGCCTGCAGATGCGCAACCGGCGGCGGCGGAGGCGCCGTCGCGCCTCATACGTGCATCGGCAGCGCGACGACGAACGTGTTGCCCCGCGCTCGTGAGTTGTCGATCCAGATCTCGCCGCCCATGCGCTCGACCAGCTGCCGCGAGAGGTAGAGCCCGACGCCGAATCCGCCGCGCTGGCGCAGCAGCGGCGACTCCACCTGATAGAAGGATGCGAAGACGCGATCGGCCTCCGCGTCGGGAATGCGGCGCCCGTTGTCGTGCACCTCGATGTGCACCTTGTTCACGACGCGGCGCGCGTGCACGCGCACCGGCTCGGGTTCCGGCGAGAACTTGAGCGCGTTGTCGATGAGACACGCGAGCACGAGCGCCAGCCGTTCGTGATCGGCGAGCACGCGCTCGGCGTCGGGCGCGATGGTCATCGCAAAACGCTCGTGGTCGGCGCTCTCCACGAAGCGCGAGATAACCTCGCGGAACACGCCCTCGAGCTCGACCGCGGTGGTCTTGAGGCGGATCTCACCCGACTCCAGCTGCGCGATGCACAGCAGGTTGTCCGTGAGCCTCGCCAGGTGCTCCGCTTCGAGGCGCAGCTCGGCGAGCCCCTCCTCGCGTGCCTGCGGCGGCAGGCGGTCACCGGCGTCGTGCATCAGCGAGAGCCAGGCCTTGATCTTCGTCAGCGGGGTGCGCAGCTCGTGGGACGCCAGCATCATGAACTCGCTCTTCATGCGGTCCACCTCACGCAGCTCAGCGAACGCCGCGTGCTCCAGCTCGATGGTCTGGCGGATCTGCCGGTCACGCGCGGTCACGAGCTCACGGCCGAGCAGGTTGCTCGTGAGCGCCACCACGAAGAGCAGGAACATGCGCGTGATGAACAGGTCGAGAAGCGAACCGGTGACGTGGTAGCCGGCGACGACGAATCCCACGGAGAAGTACACCGCCACGCTCGCCACGGTGCACAGCAGACTGGCCACCACGCGGAACCGCAGGCTGCCGGCGATGATCACCAGGTAGAAGGCCACGCCGAGCTCGGACTGGAAGCCGCCTGAGAAGTACACGAGCGCGCCCGCGATGCCGATGTCGAGCGCGGTCATCGCCAGCTGCACGTGCCGGCCCGGGAGATGGCCCGCCAGCAGCATCAGCGTGGCGGTGAGGTTGAACAGCGCCCATCCGCCGAGCAGCAGGTTGATGATCGAGTGGTTCGGCCCGGGGACGACGCCGGGGAAGTTGTTGATGACGGCGGCGTAGACCAGCACGATCCAGCGGCTGATCTCGATGGCGCGCTCGACACCCGCCCTGCGGTCCCGCACCGACGGGCGAGCCGGCAGCTCGGGGCGCGGCGGCGCGTGATCGTTCGCCGGGCGTGCCTGTCGCGGCGCAGGCAAGGGCCGGACGAGCTCCTGGCTCATCACGAAAGGAGCCTACCGGCGGGGTGCGGCGGCTCCCTCAAAGGTTGCGTAACGATGCCGCACCGCCGCCGCTACACCCCCGGACGGGTTCAGCAAGCAGGCGTCGAGCCGCCGGCGGAAGGCAGCCCGGACGACGGTGGCGCGACGCCCGGACTCCAGAAGACGGTGCTGGAGCTGGCGCTGTCGTGACAGGCCGCGCGCCAGCGGGCAACGTGGAGCGCCGACGCCTCCTGCGACATGTCGCCGACGATGGCGACGCCGATCGACTCCTGCGTCAGGACCGTGAGCCAGTCGGGTCGCAGCAGGTGCACGTCGAGGTATCGCTGCAGCGCGGCGTCGCCGAAGATCGCCGTTTCGTCGTACAGGAAGACGACGCGCCCCCACTGCGTGCCCTCGACGCGGTAGGCGAGGTAGCCGCCCCACGTGTCCGGTGTGTAGACGCGCTGCCCTTCGAAGTTGCGCAGCAGATAGTCGACGGCGGTTTTGGGATAGCGGCTCGCCTCGAAGGACGCCGCGGCCGCGGGCGTGATCGTGGGCAGCACCGTCGCGCCGGCCGCTGCCGCCACGGCCACGAGAGCGGCTGCGGTGAGCGTCGTCCGCGTCGGGCCGGGGCCGCGGCGCGGACCCCGATGCAGCCGAGGGGCGACGTGCGCCTGCCACGAGCGCCATCCGTACAGCGCGACCTGGGGCGCCGCGACGACGGCGAAGAGCGAGACGTTGCGCTGCGACTGCAGCGACGCGATGAGCGCGGCGAACGCGAGCAGAGCGTGGAACCGGTCCGGCCCGCCGCCCGTCACCCACAGCACGACGAGCAACACCGCCTCGCCTTCGAAGACGCGAAGCCAAACGTTGTGGAAGTCGGGCGACATCCACTCGGTGACGACCTGCGTCAGCGTCGGGTTCGCGAAGGTCTCGGCCACGTATCCATAGAGCCATGACCCCGCGGGGTTGATCAACGTCGCCAGCACGGCGCCGCCGAGGGCCAGCGCAAGCGGCCGCCGCGACAATGTCACAGCGGGTGCCACCGGCGTGGCCATGACGAGTGCTGCGCCGGCGAGCAGCAGGCCGACGATGAAGCCGGCATGCAGGTTGGCCCACAGGAGGAACAGCGGCGGCAGGAACCACACCGCAGCGACCCGCCCCTCGCGCCATCTCGCCAGCACGAAGAGCACGATGGCGGCGCCGAGGAGCGTGATCACCTGGCCGCGCACGCCGACGAGCTGACCGAACACGAGCCCGCTTAGCACGACGGCCACGGCGAGCCACGCGCCGGGGACGCGCGCGTTTCGCGGCACGGCGAGCACCGCGATCGCCAGGGCGGCGCAGGCGAGCACACCCATCACCACCGACGCGGCGCCCGGCCCGCCCGCGCCGATGAGGCCGGCGAGCAGCACCTCATACAGCCACTGCTGCCCGATCCATCCGTGCGCAGCGACCAGGAAGCTGAACGGCTCCTGTGGGGGGATGCCGTGCGCCGTGATGAGCTTGCCCAGCGCCAGGTGCCACCAGACGTCGGTGTCGCGCAGCGGCTGCACGGTCACCACGAGCATCAGCAGCGCAGCGCCAGCGAGCCACGCGATGCGGCTGAACCGGGCCGCGCGGCGCTCCGCCTCCAGCTCCGCCGAGGGGATGACCCGCACCGGCCTCACCGCCCCTGCACCCCGACGCTGGGCGGCAGCTGCAGCGCGGCCAGCCTGTCCCGGGGCGCGTAGATGACGCTGAGCGAGTCGCGGTACTCGAGCTTCCAATCCGGCGCCTGCGCGAGCACGTCCGCGAGCGGCGTGGATGCGTCGAAGAGGACGACGTCCGTGCCGGCGCCTCGGATGATCGAGTCCCACGTGGGCTGCACGGCCTCCACCGCTGCGTACGAGTAGAGCAGCTGATCGCCCATCAGCGCCGCGTCACCGAAGATGAACACCTTGTCGCCGCGGGCCGACAGCTGATCGGCGATGTATCCGCCCTCGCCGTACTGGTTGAAGATGCGCAGCGGGTGGGGCGCCTGCGCAAGCCAGCGCACCGCCGCGACGGGGAACTCCTGCGCGTAGACGGAGGAGCCCGGTTGCACGCGCATCGCGGGCGCCAGACGGCCCCCCGCGTAGGCTGCCACGAGCACGGCGGCAAGCAGCACACCAACCGACGCGCGGAAGCGCAGTGAGGGAAGGCGTTTGGCGCGCACTCCGGGTCGTGTGGGACGCACGCGCTGCAGCGCGATGGACGCCTGGTCGATCCAGACCGGCGTCGCAGCCGCGACGAAGAGA
This sequence comes from Candidatus Dormiibacterota bacterium, assembly GCA_019245575.1. GTDB lineage: Bacteria > Chloroflexota > Dormibacteria > Aeolococcales > Aeolococcaceae > JAFARE01. Next base: position 13,559 of record JAFARE010000043.1, read on the forward strand.
GCGATGTGGCGCACGGACTGCAGCGCAAGCGCGACCGTGGCCACCGCGAGCGCGGCGTCGCGCGCGCGCATGCGCCGGTTGTAGGCGGCAAGTGCCGCGAGCGACAGCATCATGACGCCGAAGGGCAGTACAACCCAGTCGTGGAAGTCAGGCGAGTGCCACTCGAGAATCAGTGATTGCTGCGCTGCGGACGTCTGTGTCTGCAGTGCGTAGAGCAGGATGCCGGGGCCGTTCGGGTTGACCAGCGTGACCGCGGTGCAGGCGAGCAGGACGAATGCGAGCGTGCGCACGCGACGCAGGTCCGCGCCGTCGGGCATGCGGAGCCGGCGCCCGGCAACCTCGGCAGCGCACACCAGTGCGATGAAGCCGAGCCCGATGACGAACCCTGAATGCAGGTTGCTCCAGAGCAGGAAGACAGGAACCAGCCACCACACGCTCCGCCCGCCCCGCGCGAGGTGGCGCTCGATCAGGAACAGGGTGAGCGTGGCGAAGACGAACGTCAGCATCTGGGCGCGCGGCCCCCAGATGGGATAGCCGGCGAGCACGCCGAGCAGAAGGCCCGCCCCGAGCACGAAGCGATGGGGAGCGCGCATGGCCGCGCGGGCGAGGATGAGCATCACACCCGCCCACGTCACCACGCTGAGCACGAGGACGATCAGCCCCAGTCCACCGGCTCGCTGCATGAGCGCGAAGAGGACCTCGGTGAGCCATTCGTGCATGGTCCAGGCGTGCGATGCCGCGGTGTACGTGAAGGGGTCGGTGCCCAGGAGCGCGCCCTTGGCGAGAATCAGCTGGCCCGCCCGCAGATGCCACCAGAAGTCGGGATCGCGGATGACGCTGGTGACGGGGAAGAGCGAGAGCACGGCGACGGCGGACACGAAGAGCCCGGCGGGCGACGTCGCCGCCTCGAGCCACCGCCGTGTGTGCGCGCCGCGTTCTGCGACGGGTTCCGCCATCGTCGTCATCTCATGCCCGCCACGTGCGACTCAGCGGAGCGTACCCTCCGAAAGGCTCACGGTGCGCGGTCCCGCGTTGCTCAGACGTCCGCACAGCAGCGTGAGCGTCTCTTCGAGCTGCGAGAAGTCGAACGGCTTGGCCATGTACTCGACGCCCCCGAGCGACATGACGTCCTGGATGTCCTCGTCGAAATGCCGCGCCGTCAGCAGCAGCACGGGAACAGCGCTGGTCACGTCGCGAGCGCGGAGCTCGCGACACACTGACAGTCCGCTGAGCCGGGGCATCATCACGTCGAGCACCGCCACGTCCGGAGTCCAATCGTCCATGACCTCCAGCGCGAGCACGCCGTCGGCCGCGGAGCGCACGTCGAACCCGTGGCTGTCGAGGCGCAACTCGAGGAGCCGCCGCAGCGAGTCGTCGTCCTCCGCGACCAGCACACGCGGGCGCGGCTCGCCGAGAATGGGCATGAGGATTCCTGTGTTTGCGTTGGGGGTAGACGAGTTCGGTTATACGCTGCGGTCTTGTGCTCACCTGGGGTGCAACAGGCCTGTCACAGCCCCTTAGAAGGAGTGCGCCGGACCCGTCGGCGATGCCACTGTCCGGTGACACAATGACGCGTCGATGAGCCAGATCCAGACGCGCGCCGCGGTGAATCCTCAGGCTCTGACCGGCGTTCGCTTTCTTGTCAGCAAACGCATCGAGGAGCTGGAGGCTTCAGGCGACGCGCTGGAGCGAACGCTCGCCGAGACCGCGACGCGGCGGACCGAGACGACGGCCGGGCTCGAGTCGCTGGAGGCGCGGTGGCACTCGCTGCTGAACGCCCTGCCCGCAACCGATCCACAGCAGCTCGACGCGGTGTTCCGCTCCCTGGCTGCGGCGCGCGCGAACCTCGCGGCCGTCGAGGAGCGGAGCAGCGAGGGGCAGACCCAGCTCACGTCCATCCGCTCCGAGCTGGAGGTGCTGCGCTCCGTGTACCGCAGCCTCGACGACCTGATGGCGTCGAGCTCGAGCCCGGAGGAGGGCACCAGCCGCCTGCGCAGCGCGTCACGGCAGGTGTTCCAGATCATCGAGGAGGAGCGGATGCGCATCGCCCGGGACATGCACGACGGTCCCGCGCAGTCGATGGCGAACCTGGTGCTCCAGGCCGAGATCCTGGAGCGGCTGATCGTGCGCGACCCCCAGCTGGTGGTCAACGAGCTGGAGGACTTCAAGAACGGCGTTCGTGACGTCCTGGACGACACGCGTCGCCTCATCTTCGACCTGCGCCCGATGACGCTGGACGACCTCGGCCTCGTCCCGACGCTGCGCAAGTTCGTGCGCGAGTTCGGCGACCGCACCGGCGTCAACATCGTGCTGCGTGTGACCGGCGAGGAGGCGCGCCTGCCCGGCTCGCTCGAGCCGACACTGTTCCGCATCATCCAGGAGGCGCTGCACAACGTGCGCAAGCACGCGCACGCCGCCAACGTGGAGGTGGTGATCGCCTTCCAGCCGCACTCGGTCACCGCCTTGGTGCGCGACGACGGCATCGGCATGGACCTGCCCTCGGTGGAGGCACGCCTGGACGGATCCCACCTGGGGCTGATCTCGATGCGGGAGCGGACCGCGCTGGAGAAGGGCACCCTCGACATCCGGTCCTCACCGGGTCGGGGCACCGAGGTGCGGGTCAGCTTCCAGCACTGACCGGAAAGCGGCGGCGGCGGCAGCCCGGGGACAATGGGGAGGTGCGCTACCGCGTCCTCGCCACCGACTACGACCGCACGATCGCCCTCAACGGCGTCGTGCCCGAGGCCACCCGCGAGGCCCTGCGGGAGGTGCGCGCCTCCGGCCGGCGGCTGGTGCTGGTCACCGGGCGAACGCTCGCCGAGCTGCTCGACGTGTTCGACGACATCGCTCTGTTCCACCTGCTCGTGATCGAAAACGGCGCCGTCGTCCGTGACCCCGCCTCCGGGGAGGACACCGCTCTGGGCGGCCCCGTCCCGCCGGCGCTGGTGGACGACCTGAAGCGGCAGGGCGTCGAGCCCCTGGTGCTGGGCAGCGTCATCTGCTCCACCGCGCTGCCCAACCAGCGGCCCGTCGCCGAGGCGGTGCGGCGGCTCGGTTTGGACCTGCAGCTGAGCATCAACCGGGACTCGCTGATGATCCTGCCGCCGGGTGTCGACAAGGCCGCTGGGCTGCGCGTGGCGCTGGACGAGCTGGGCGAGACCGCCGCCGCGACCGTGGCGGTGGGCGACGGCGAGAACGACCTCTCGCTGCTCACCTGTGCCGGGGTGGCCGTGGCGGTGGAGAACGCGGTCGACCCGCTCAAGGCGATCGCCGACGTCGTGCTGGAGGAACCGGGCATGGCCGGCATCCGGGACCTCTGCGCGTCGCTGGTCCACGGCGACCTCGCGGGGTTGCTGGACGCGCCGCAGGCGCGGCGGGCGGGCTGATCCCGGCCTAGATTCGCACCGTGGGGGCGGCCGCCGCCTCGCCGATCCATCCGGCGATCGCCGAACGCGCGCGGTTCCGCACCTGGCCGTACTCGAGGATGCTGGCCCCCGCCGCGGCAGGCTGGGTCTCGGCGGCGGCGGCGTCGGCGGTGACCTCGAGCAGCGCGTCGACCATGTCCGGGTCGAACTGGCGGCCCCGCTCGCGGCAAAGCTCGTCGTGGATCGCGTCCATCGGCCGGGCCGCGGCGTAGGGACGGCCGGTGCGCATCACGTCGTAGGCGTCGACCACGCCCACGATGCGCGCGCCGATAGGGATGCGCTCACCGGCCAGTCCCGCCGGGTAGCCGCGGCCGTCGAATCGCTCGTGGTGATGACGGATGACGGCGCGCACGTCATCCCACGTGTCGATCCCTTCCAGCATCACCGCGCCCACCTCCGCATGCAGGCGGATGGCCGTTCGCTCCTCCTGTGTGAGCGGGCCGGGCTTGCGCAGGATGTGCTCGGGGACGGCGATCTTGCCGATGTCGTGCAGGCACGCGCCGTAGCGCACCGCGGCGCGCCGCTCGTCGGACAGGTCGAGGCGCTTGGCGATGCGGTCCGACAGGTCCACCAGGCGGTTCGCGTGGCGCTGGGTGTCGGCGTCCTTGGACTCGATCGTGTTGGCAAGGACGAGGGTAAAGCGCTCCAGCATCGGTGCCAGGGCGCGCAGGCGGATGGCCTCGGTGGCGAGCTCGCGCCGCTCCAGCGCCGTGCGCAGCACCGTGTTGAGGTAGTCCGTCTTGCACGGCTTGGGCACGAACGCGACAGCGCCCTCCACCATGGCCTGCATCGCCAGGTCGAGGTCGCGGAAGGCGGTCACGATGATGCACGCGATCAGCGGGTCGACCTTGTGCACGTGGGCGATGACGTCGATGCCGGTGGCGCGGGGCATCGCGTAGTCGGTGACCACGGCGTCGAACGCGCCGGGCCGGTCCACGTACGCGATGGCCTCAGCGCCGTCCGCGGCCCCCACGACGTGATGGCCGCCGAACTCCAGCGCCTGCTTGAGGAAATGGCGCGTCAGGTTGTCGTCTTCGGCGACCAGCACCTTGGCCAACGGTGTCCCTCCATCGCCCGCGAGGGCGCGAACTGTCAAGAATTGACAAGAGATGTAAAGGGAGCCGAGGGACGATTGACGCGTTATGCGGCGCACCGTGACGCGGCCGCAACCGCGTGGCTACAACTGCGCGTGTGCGTGCGGCTCGGCGGCCACCAGGGGCGCGCGCAGCGTCTGCTTCCAGTGCGAGCCGACAGCGATCTGGATCTGCAGGTCCGTCCACCAGAACGGCACCTCGGCGCTCTGGTCACGGTCCACGCGGAGCTTGCGGCAGAGGATGCGCCGCCGCACCGGGAGGCCGAAGTCCTTGCGCTTGGTCATGACGAACTTGTAGAGCAGGTAGACCACCACCCACATGACCAGGGCCAGGGCGATGATGACCAGCGTCTCCACGGAGAAGGGACCGATCGTCGTGGTGGACTGCGTCGGGACGCGATGGACCGGCGCGGCCGCTGCGAGGAACATCGGGCCGAGGGTATATCGAGACCCGTCGCGACGCCGTGACGTTCGTGTTATTCGCTGGCGGCTGTCACCGGATCGTTGTGAGCGCTAGCTGCGCGGCCTGCGGCGCACACCCGCCACCGCCTGCGGTTGTCGCTGCTTGAACGCCTGCCGGCCTTCAATGCCGCTACCGTCGGCCGCGGGGACCGCCGCGGCCTCCTTACGCCCTTCAGCGGTGGTGGGTGTGAGCCGCGCGCGCCACCGATCGCAGCCGATCCGGTGGCGCTACGCGACTGACCTCACTAAGCCGTTGGCTCTGGTTCGGGTTCGGGTTCGGGAGTGAGCTCGGATTCGAGGCCGGGCTCGAGACCGGCGCCGGCGAACTCGCCGTCGCTGCCGCCGCCGGCGACCGCCTCATCCTCCTCGTAGAGGCGGATCGCCTCTTCGCGGAGCTTCTGGTAGTAGTCCAAGCCGGTGCCTGCGGGGATGAGCTTGCCGATGATCACGTTCTCCTTGAGCCCGCGCAGGCGGTCGATCTTGCCGGAGATCGCGGCCTCAGTGAGCACGCGCGTCGTCTCCTGGAAGGACGCGGCCGAGAGCCATGACGCGGTGTTCAGCGCGGCCTTGATCAGGCCGAGCAGCACCGTCTGCGCGATGGCGGGCTCGCCGCCCTCGCTGAGTGCCTTGGCGTTGGCCTCCTCCCACTCGAACTGGGAGACGATCTCGCCGGGAAGCAGGTCGGTGTCACCCGCGTTGTCGATGCGGACCTTGCGCATCATCTGGCGGACGATCACCTCGATGTGCTTGTCGTTGATGTCGACACCCTGGCTGCGGTACACCCGCTGCACCTCACGCACGAGGTAGTTCTGCACCTCGTCGCGGCCACGCACGAGCAGCAGCTCCTGCGGGCTGATCGAGCCCTCGGTGACCTTGTCGCCGGCGTGCACGTGGTTGCCGTCGTGGACGACCAGCTGCGCCGACGCCGGAATCGCGTACTCGCGCGACTCCTCGTCGCTGGTGCGGATCGTGACGTCCTTGGCGCCGACCTTGACCACTCCCGCGTACTTGGTGCGGATCGAGCGCTCGTCGCCCTTCTCGTCGACGCCGCGCATCAGCTCGCCGCCCTCGGCGACGGCCTGGCCGTCCTCCACCAGCACGGCGTACTTCGAGGGGATCGCGTAGGTGGTGTCGAACACATCGCGTGAGGTCACCTTGACCCGGAGCGTGCGGTTCTCGCCCCGGATCACCTCCACGTCGCCGTCGATCTCGCTGATGAGCGCCTTCCCCTTGGGGACGCGCGCCTCGAACAGCTCCTCGACGCGGGGCAGACCCTGGGTGATGTCGGAGCCGCCCGTTGCGACACCGCCGGTGTGGAACGTGCGCATGGTGAGCTGCGTGCCCGGCTCGCCGATCGACTGCGCCGCGATGACGCCGACGGCCTCGCCGATCTCCACCAGACGCCCGGTGGCCAGGTTGCGCCCGTAGCACATGCGGCACACACCCTCACGCGCCTTGCACGTCATGATGCTGCGCACCTTCACGCGGCCGATCTCGCCGCGATCACGGTAGATGCGTCGCGCGATCTCGTCCTCGATCTCGTCGCCGGCGCGCACCAGCACCTCGTCACCGACGCTCACGTCCTGGGCCGCGACCCGGCCCTGGTACCGGTCGACCACACGGTCGCCCAGCTCCGCGTCTTCGAGCTCGATCCAGATGCCGGCGGTGGTCTCGCAGTCCTCGATACGGACGATCACGTCCTGCGCGACATCGACCAGACGGCGCGTGAGGTAGCCCGAGTCGGCGGTGCGCAGCGCCGTGTCGGCCAAACCCTTGCGCGCTCCGTGCGTCGAGATGAAGTACTCGAGCACCGTCAGGCCTTCAGAGAAGTTCGCCTTGATGGGCAGGTCGATGATGCGGCCCGTCGGGTCGGCCATCAGGCCGCGCATGCCCGCCAGCTGGCGGATCTGCTGCGTCGATCCGCGCGCGCCGGACTGCGACATCATCAGCACGGAGTGGAAGCGGTCGAACGACGACATGGTCACTCGCGTGACGTCGTCCGTCGCCCGCGTCCAGATCTCGACCGTCTTGAGGTAGCGCTCGTCGTCGGTGATGAGGCCGCGGCGGAACTGCAGGTCGACCTCCTCGACCTCCTGCTCGGCCTTGGCGATGATCTCGTTCTTGCGCTCCGGGGTCTTGATGTCCATGGCGGCGACGGTCACTCCGGCGCGCGTCGCGTAATGGAAGCCAAGCCGCTTGATGTCGTTGACGATCTGGGCGGTGAGGTCGGAGCCGTGCAGGTCGTAGCACTCCTTGACCAGCTGCGCCAGCTTGCGCAGGTCGAGGACCTCGTTGCGGAACGTCATCGACGGCAGGTCGTTGTCGGCGCCGGGCTCGCCCAGCGGCAGCACGTCGTTGAAGAGCACGCGGCCCGGGGTGGTGACCAGCAGCTCGGTGCCCTGCGGCGCCTCCTCTGAGGCGCGATGTGCGTAGATGCGCCGGCGCGGCATGCGCACGCGCACCTTCTCGTGCAGGTCGACGCGGCCGTGCTCGAAAGCCAGCAGCGCCTCCTCGGTCGACGCGAACGCGCGCAGCGTGGTGGGGTCGGCGGCCGCGCCGTCGTCAGCGGCTTCCTGGGTCAGGTAGTACGAGCCGAGCACGATGTCCTGCGTCGGCGCCACCACCGGGCTGCCGTTGGAGGCGTTGAGGATGTTGTTCGACGACATCATCAGGTTCTTCGCTTCGGCGACGGCGCCGCTGAACAGCGGCACGTGCACCGCCATCTGGTCGCCGTCGAAGTCCGCGTTGAAGGCCTTGCACACCAGCGGGTGGATCTGGATCGCCTGTCCCTCCACCAGCACCGGCATGAACGCCTGGATGCCGAGGCGGTGCAGCGTGGGCGCGCGGTTGAGGAGCACCGGGTGCTCCTTGATCACGCCGTCGAGCACGTCCCAGACCTCAGGGCGCACACGCTCCACCATGCGCTTCGCGCTCTTGATGTTCTGCGTGCTGTTCTGGGAGACCAGCTCGCGCATGACGAAGGGCTTGAAGAGCTCGAGCGCCATCTTCTTGGGCAGCCCGCACTCGTGCACCCTGAGCTCCGGTCCGACGACGATGACGGAGCGGCCGCTGTAGTCCACGCGCTTGCCCAGCAGGTTCTGGCGGAAGCGGCCCTGCTTGCCCTTGAGCATGTCGCTCAAGGACTTGAGCTTGCGGTTGCCGGTGCCGGTGATCGCGCGGCCGCGGCGGCCGTTGTCGACCAGCGCGTCGACGGCTTCCTGGAGCATGCGCTTCTCGTTGCGCACGATGATCTCCGGAGCGCCCAGCTCGAGCAGCCTCTTCAGGCGGTTGTTGCGGTTGATGACGCGTCGGTAGAGGTCGTTCAGGTCGCTGGTGGCGAAACGGCCACCGTCGAGCTGGACCATGGGCCGGAGCTCCGGCGGGATCACCGGCAGCACGTCGAGGATCATCCACGCGGGTGACGTGCCCGACTTGCGGAACGCCTCGACGACACGCAGGCGCTTGATCGCCTTCTGCCGCCGCTGGCCGCTGGACGACTTGGACTCCTCGCGCAGCCGCAGCGCCTCCTCGGAGAGGTCGATCTGCTGCAGCAGCTCGCGCACCGCGGCCGCGCCGATGCCGGCCTTGAACACCTTGCCGAACTTCTCCACGAACTCCCGGTACTGCGTGTCGGTGAGCAGGTCGCGCACAGACAGCTGCTCGAGCTCGTCGCGCTGCTTCACCACCTCCTGGCGAAGGTTCTCCAGCTCGTCGCGGGCGGAGAACTCGGTCTCGGCGCGCTGCCCCTCGAGCTCTGCACGCAGCTGCGCGATCTCGGCGCCCGCCTCGTCCTCGGCTTCCTGCCGGCGCGACGCGACCGAGTCCTGGATCTCCTGCTCGCGCTCGGTGGCCCGGCGGCGCACCTCGACAGCGAGGTCCTCGTCGAGCATCGTCCCCTTCTTGGCGACGACCTCGGTGACGACCGAGTCGTTGAGCGTGAAGTTGGCAGGCGCTTTCCGGCCCTTCGCATCCTGGATGCGCTCGTCCAGGTCGGCGACCGACTCGCGCAGCGTCTGCAGACGGCGATCCTGCTCGGCATCGAGCGCCTCGCGGTCGGCGGTGAGCCGCTGCTCGCGCTCGGCGATCTTCGCCTCGACGTCCTCGCGGTTGTCGGTCTGACCCGACTCCATGCGCTGCTTCAGCGCGACGACGCGCTCATCCGTGTCTGGGTCGAGCTTGGCAAGGAGCTCGGTGCGCGCCTTGTCGTCGATGGACGTGACGATGTAGTTGGCGAAGTACAGGACCTTCTCGAGGTTGCGCGGGCTCATGTCGAGCAGCAGTCCCATGCGCGACGGAATACCCTTGAAGTACCAGACGTGCGAGACGGGCGAGGCCAGCTTGATGTGACCCATGCGCTCGCGCCGCACCTTGGCGCGCGTCACCTCGACGCCGCACTTGTCGCAGATGATGCCCTTGTAGCGGTAGCGCTTGTACTTGCCGCAGTGGCATTCCCAGTCCTTTGTGGGGCCGAAGATCTTCTCGCAGAAGAGCCCATCACGTTCCGGCTTCAGGGTGCGGTAGTTGATCGTTTCGGGCTTCGTCACCTCGCCGTGCGACCAGGAGAGGATCATCTCCGGGCTCGCGATGGAGAGCCGCAGCGCGTCGAAGTTCTCGAGTTTGAGCATGTAACTCCCTGATTTAGCGGACGGTCTCGTCCACGTCGTCGCGCTCGTCGCGCTCAAGATGGATTCCCAGGTCGAGTGGTATGTCGGGCACGTCCTCCTCGCCGAGCACGATCTGATGCTCGTCCTCGGACTGGATCTCGACTCCCAGAGCCAGGCCCTCGAGCTCCTTCACCAGCACGCGGAACGACTCCGGGATGCCTGCCTCGAGTGTGTTCTCACCCTTGACGATCGCCTCGTACGCCTTGACGCGACCCACGATGTCGTCGCTCTTGACGGTGAGGATCTCCTGCAGGATGTGGCTGGCGCCGTACGCCTCGAGCGCCCACACCTCCATCTCGCCGAAGCGCTGCCCGCCGAACTGCGCCTTGCCACCCAGCGGCTGCTGCGTGACCAGCGAGTACGGTCCGGTGCTGCGCGCGTGGATCTTGTCCTCCACGAGGTGCGCCAGCTTCAGCATGTAGATGTAGCCGACGGTGATGTCGCGGTCGAAGGAGTCACCGGTGCGGCCGTCGCGCAGCCGCTGCTTGCCGCTGCGGGGCAGCCCCGAGCGCTCCAGCTCGTCCTCGATCAACTCTTCGGGGGCGCCGTCGAAGACCGGCGACGCGACCTTCAGGCCCAGTGCGTGGGCCGCATACCCGAGGTGCGTCTCGAGCACCTGGCCGAGGTTCATGCGGCTGGGCACGCCGAGCGGGTTGAGCACGATCTCCACCGGCGTTCCGTCGGGGAGGTAGGGCATGTCCTCGATGGGCAGGATGCGGGCGATCACGCCCTTGTTGCCGTGCCGGCCGGCCATCTTGTCGCCCTGGCTGATCTTTCGCTTCTGGGCGACGTAGACGCGGACCAGCTCGTTCACGCCTGGCGCGAGCTCGTGGCCGGCCTCGCGGCTGAACACCTTGACGTCGACGACGATGCCGCGCTCACCGTGCGGGACTCGCAGCGACGAGTCGCGCACCTCGCGCGCCTTCTCGCCGAAGATCGCGCGCAGCAGGCGCTCCTCAGCGCTCAGCTCGGACTCACCTTTGGGCGTGATCTTGCCCACCAGGATGTCACCCGGGTTGACCTCGGCGCCCACGTAGATGACGCCTCGCTCGTTGAGGTTCTTCAGCGACTCCTCGGCGATGTTCGGCAGGTCGCGGGTGATCTCCTCGGGGCCGAGCTTGGTGTCCCGCGCCTCGATCTCGAACTCCTCGATGTGGATCGAGGTGTACTTGTCGTCGCGGACGACCGATTCGCTGATGAGGATGGCGTCCTCGAAGTTGTAGCCCTCCCAGGGCATGAACGCGACCAGCACGTTGCGTCCCAGCGCGAGCTCCCCGCCGTCGGTCGACGGGCCGTCCGCCAGAACGTCGCCCGGATTCACGTGCTGCCCGGTGCGCACGATCATGCGCTGGGAGAGGCACGTGCCCTGGTTGCTGCGCACGAACTTGTGCACGCCGTACCACTGGTCGGGGCCGCCGTCGTCCGGCCGCACCAGGATGCCGATGCCGAAATCCTGGCCGCTGCGGATCTTCTCGACACTGTGGTCGGTGTCGGGCGGCTCGGGGTAGGAGACGCCAACGACGGTGCCCGGCTTGCGCGCCAGCACCATCTCGCCTGAGTTGCGCGCCGCGTGCACCTCCATGCCGGTGCCGACGATCGGCGACTCGGTCACGAGCAGCGGCACCGCCTGCTTCTGCATGTTCGAGCCCATCAGCGCACGGTTGGCGTCGTCGTGCTCGAGGAAGGGGATCAGGGACGTCGCGACGCTGACCGTCTGCTTGGGCGACACGTCCATGTAGTCGACCTCGCTGATCGGCAGGTCCTTGAACGTGTGCCGGCTGCGGCAGGCAACGTGCGAGACGGTGAAGTGACCCGATTCATCGATGGGCGCGTTGGCCTGGGCGACGTTGTACTTGTCCTCCTCGTCGGCGGAGAGGAAGACGATGTCGTCGCTGACGCGCGGTGTGTCGCCGTCGCGATGCACGCGCCGGAACGGCGTCTCGATGAAGCCGAACTCGTTCACTCGCGCGAAGGTCGCCAGCGAGCCGATGAGCCCGATGTTCGGCCCTTCAGGAGTCTCGATGGGGCAGATGCGTCCGTAGTGGCTGTGGTGCACGTCGCGCACGTCGAACCCGGCGCGCTCGCGGGACAGACCGCCCGGGCCCAGCGCTGAGAGACGACGCTTGTGCGTGAGCTCGGCGAGCGGGTTGGTCTGGTCCATGAACTGCGAGAGCTGGCTGCTGCCGAAGAACTCCTTGATCGCGGCGACGACCGGGCGGGCGTTGATCAAGGACGCCGCCGTGACCGTCAGCGAGTCGCAGATGGTCATGCGCTCCTTGATGATCCGCTCCATGCGGATCAGGCCCATGCGGAACTGGTTCTGGAGGAGCTCGCCCACTGCGCGCACCCGGCGGTTGCCCAGGTGGTCGATGTCGTCCGCCTCGCCGTTGCCGTTGTTCAGCGAGATGAGCTTCTTGATCATCCCGATGAAGTCGTTGTGGTCCAGGATGCGGCGCTCCTTGTCCAGGGCGCGCTCGCGGGCCTCGTCTTCAGGGATGCCCAGGTTCTTGTCGAGCTTGAAGCGTCCCACCTTGGACAGGTCGAAGCGGCGGGCGTTGAAGAACAGCGAGTTGAGCAGGTTGCGAGCGTTCTCGACAGTGGGCGGGTCGCCGGGCCGGATCTTGCGGTACAGCTCCACGAGGGCCTCTTCCACCGAAGTCGTGGTGTCCTTCTCCAGGGTGGCGGCGACGTACTGGTGGTCGGGATCCGTGTCGATCTCGGCGAACAGCGCCTTGATGTCCTCGTTGGTCCCATAGCCGAGGGCCCGGACGAGCGTCGTGACCGGCACCTTTCGCTTGCGATCGATCTTGACCGTGAGGATGTCCTTGCTCGACGTCTCGATCTCGAGCCAGGCGCCCCGGTTGGGGATCAGCTTGGCCGAGAAGAGGAGGCGGCCCGAGGTGCGATCCTCGTTGGAGGTGAAGTAGACGCCGGGGGAGCGGACCAGCTGGGAGACGACCACCCGTTCGGTGCCGTTCACGATGAAGGTGCCTTCCGGGGTCATCATGGCGAAGTCGCCCATGAAGACCTCGGCCTCCTTGATCTCGCCGGCGTTCTCGCCCGTCTTGATGTGGAGCCGGGTGTTGATGCGCAGCGGGGCCGAGAAGGTCATGTCCCGCTGGCGACACTCCTCCTCGTCGAATTTGGGTGGCCCGAATTCGTAATCGAGAAAGCGCAGTTCGTAGTTCTTTCCGGTGTAATCGGTGATCGGGTTTATCTCATTGAAGAGTTCCCGAAGCCCTTCCCTTTTGAACCACTCGAATGAATCCAGTTGTGTCTGGATCAGGTTTCCGACTTCGAGCTTATCGGCGATCTGGCCGTAGCTTTTGCGAGCGGAAGGAGTGGTAGCGGAAAGCACCATATGCTAGAGTTCCCCCGAAAAGGAATGCGCGCGGGCAGCGCGACGACGGGCACAATCCCGTATCGTACCAAATCCGGGCCCGCGGCGACAGTCTCCTGCGCCCTTTTGCGGCCTGACTGAGTACTCAACCGTCCTGTACGCGTGCGTCGACAGGTCTGTGAGCATGCCCAGGAGGGCCCGGCCCGAAACGGGCCCAGCGCTCCCGTGCTGCCGACGCCGAAGGCCGCGCCGGGGCGCAGCCCCGGCCTACTTGACCTCGACCGAGGCGCCGGCCTCCTGGAGCTTGGCGGCCGCGCTGTCCGCCTCGGCCCGAGGCACGCCCTCGCGTACCGCCTTGGGCGCGCTGTCCACCAGGTCCTTGGCCTCCTTGAGGCCCAGGCCGGTGATCTCGCGGACCGCCTTGATCACGTTGATCTTGGCGTCCCCCGCTCCGGTCAGGATGACGTTGAACTCGGTCTGCTCTTCGGCGGGGGCCTCGGCGCCGCCGCCGGCAGGAGCCGCCGCGGCCACCGCCACAGGGGCCGCGGCCTTGATGCCGAGCTTCTCCTCCATGAGCTTCACCGCGTTGACCACGTCGAGCACGGTCCAGCTCTGGAGGGCGTCGACGAAGTCCTCGGGGGTCAGGGTTTTGGTTGCCATGGGTCTGCTCCTTTTAAGTAGAGGGTTGGGCGGCCGGTCAGGCCGCCAGCTTGTCGCGGTACGCCTCGAGGGTCGCCGCGAAGGTGGACGTGATCGAATTGAGGCTCCCGGCCAGCGTGGTGAGTGGCGACTGAAGGGTTCCCGCCAGCTGGGCCAGGAGCGCTTCGCGCGAGGGGAGCTCGGCCAGCACGCGCACGCCCGCCTGGTCCAGCACCTGGCCCTCCACGAGGCCGGCCACCATCGGCAGCTGGCGCGTGGCGCGGAAGTATTCGTTGAGGATCCGCGCCGGGGCGGACAGCTCGCCGTACCCGAGCGCCAGGCCCACCGGTCCCTTGAGCACGTCCGTGAACTGGGGGACGCCGGCCTCGGTGGCAGCGCGTCGAGCCAGCGTGTTCTTGACCACGACGTAGTCGATGCTCTCGGCACGGAGCCGGCCGCGAAGGTCCTCCAGCTGCTTCACGGAAAGCCCCCGGTAGTCGGTCACGACCGCCGAGGTCGCTTTGCCCAGCAGCTCGGTGAGGTGGGCCACCGCGTCCCGCTTGCGGGGACCGGCGCGCACCGGCGCCTCGCCGGAGGTTGTCGCCATCTGTGTCGATGCCTCTCGCTGACCGCGGCCGTGCCACCGGTTGCGGCGAACGAGGCGGCGCTGACAAAGCGCCCGCCTTCGGTCACCTGCGCAGGAGATTGAGCGGCGTGGCCGCGCCTGCGGTCTTCGGCGAGACGGACGACGGCGGTTGTCGTCTGTACCGGCGGAGGATACCAAGTCTTCCGCCTGGCGCCGGACCCCTACGCAGCGTGGCCGGGTGGGCGTGCCCTGGAGGCGTAGCGATCCGGCGGGGGCAGGGCAATGATCTCGCCGGCATCGCTCCGGACCAGCTCCCACCCGCCCTCGTGGGCCATCCAGTGGTGCCGATGGCAGATCAGAGCCAGGTTCTCGAGCGTGGTGGCGCCGCCGCGCGCCCAATGGCGCAGGTGATGGGCCGCCGTCCACGAGACAGGGCGGTCGCATCCGGGCCAGACGCATCCACCGTCACGTGCGGCGAGAGCGTGTCTCGTCGCCCCGCTCGGGATGCGCTGCGCCCGGCCAACATCAACCACGTTGGACTTGGCGTCGATCACGATGCGTCTGATGCTGGCGTCGCACGCGATGCGGGCGACAGATTCGCCAGGGATTGGATCTGCCAGTTGGAGATCTCCGGCCGGGGCGCCGCGCAAGCCCTGGATCGTCTCCAACGACGCGGTGACCTGCAGGTGTGGCCGCACGCCCGCTCGTTGCGGCACGTGGCCCGCGTCCAATCCGTGGCTCGCGAGCTCTATCAGGGCGTCGGCGTAGCGCTGCTCCCTGCTGCGGTCGTCCCCGATGCCATTGCGCCTGGCCAGCGGATCGAGCGCCGTGCGCAGGGTTGCGCCCCCGATGGGGTCGAGCAATCCCCTGATGGCGACGGCGCCGCTCTCGCAGGGCAGGATCTCCAGCTTGCGTGCGCGCGCGTTCTCGTTCTGTTCGGCGAGAAGCGCCCGCGCGTCCGCCTCGTGGCGAATGTGGATGCATTCGCGGCGGAAGCGGCTGACCGTGTGCTGTTTGGCCTTGTCGAGGAGCCGATCCTCGTTCCAACTGGTCGAACTCGGCGACTCGTCGAGCGCCTGCGTGGTGGAGGCGAGCAGCGCCAGGTGACCGAAGCCGATCTCGCGGCGATGGATGGCCGCCGCACTCTTGGGCAGCCGGTCCAGTTGCTGGCCGACCGTCACGGCGGTCGCGGCTATATGGCCGTTGGTACGGCATTCGTGGCGCAGCCATTGAATTGGGCTGACATA
Organism: Candidatus Dormiibacterota bacterium; assembly: GCA_019245575.1. Lineage (GTDB taxonomy): Bacteria > Chloroflexota > Dormibacteria > Aeolococcales > Aeolococcaceae > JAFARE01. Next base: position 29,015 of record JAFARE010000043.1, read on the forward strand.
CCCGTCGTGCTCGGCCTTGTCAGTCTTGGCGAACTCGGCGGAGAGGACCGCGAACTCGACCTCGAGGAGATCGATCGTGTGCCGCAGGTCTCTGAGCTGGTCATCCAAAGGAGCTCCGGAGCGCTCGCCCGCCTCGCGCGCCGCCAATCTGCAGGCGACTTCGAGAGCTTCGCGGACGCTCGCCGCTGCACCAGGCTCACACATATCTGTGGTACATCGTACCGAACACCTGTGCGCCCCGCCAGGCGTCGCCACGGACAATCGCGTCGGCCGTCGTGCAACCGCACGGCGCAGACGCGCACCGGTTCCTGCGGCCGTCGCGGGCGGCGGCCGCCCGCTTGCGCGGTTTGACCGTCCAACTCGGCTGCTGGTAGGATTGGCAGTCGCGCCACGAGCGGTACCTTGTGTTTCCGCGCGCTGTTTCGTGGCAGTGCGCAGTTCCTCTAATCGGTCAAACGTGCCCACAATCCAGCAGCTGGTCCGGAAAGGCCGGACCACTCCAACCCACAAGACGAAGGCCCGCGCGCTCCGAGGCTCGCCCCAGCGTCGCGGCGTCTGCGTACGCGTGTACACGACCACGCCAAAAAAGCCGAACTCGGCTTTGCGCAAGGTCGCGCGTGTCCGCCTGACCACGAAGGTCGAGGTCACCGCCTACATCCCCGGCATCGGGCACAACCTGCAGGAACACTCGGTGGTGCTGATCCGCGGCGGCCGCGTCCGCGACCTCCCCGGTGTCCGCTATCACGTCATCCGCGGAGCGCTCGACGCCGCCGGCACGAAGAACCGCAAGCAGGGCCGCAGCAAGTACGGCGCCAAGCGCGAGAAGTCCTAGGCCATGCCCAGGCGCGCCCGCGTCCAACGACGCACCATCCTGCCCGATCCCATCTACGCCAACGTCGGCGTGGCGAAGTTCGTCAACTGCCTGATGCTGCGCGGAAAGAAGAGCGTCGCCGAAGGCATCGTCTACTCGGCGTTCGAGCGCATCCGGCGCTCCTCGCGCAGCCGTGAGCCACTCGACATCTTCGAGCAGGCGATGCGCAACGTCACGCCCATTCTCGAGGTCAAGCCGAAGCGAGTCGGCGGGGCCACGTACCAGGTGCCGGTGGAGATCCGTCACGACCGCCGGCAGGCGCTCGCCCGCCGCTGGATCATCCGCTACGCGCGCGCGCGCAGCGGCCGCAGCATGTCCGACAAGCTCGCGGCCGAGCTGATGGACGCCGCCAACGGCATGGGCGCGTCGGTGAAGCGCAAAGAGGACACGCACAAGATGGCGGAGTCCAACAAGGCGTTCTCGCACTTCAGGTACTGAGGACGTCATGGCAGTCGCAGTGCGCACCCGCGCCTTCCCCCTCGAAAAGACCCGCAACATCGGGATCATGGCGCACATCGACGCGGGCAAGACCACGACCACGGAGCGCGTGCTCTTCTACACCGGCCGCATCCACAAGATGGGCGAGGTGCACGAGGGCGCCGCGACGATGGACTGGATGGTGCAGGAGCAGGAGCGCGGCATCACCATCACGTCGGCCGCAACGGCGGCGGAGTGGCGCGGCCACCGCATCAACATCATCGACACGCCCGGCCACGTCGACTTCACCGTCGAGGTGGAGCGCAGCCTGCGCGTGCTGGACGGCGCGGTGGCCGTGTTCGACGCCGTCGCCGGTGTCGAGCCGCAGTCCGAGACCGTGTGGCGCCAGGCGGACCGCTACGACGTGCCCCGCATCTGCTTCATCAACAAGATGGACAGAGTCGGCGCGGACTACTTCGCGGCGGTGGCGTCCATCCGCGACCGGCTCGGCGCGCGCGCCGTTCCCGTCCAGCTGCCCATCGGCTCCGAGAACGACTTCAAGGGGATGGTCGATCTGATCAACGAGCAGGCGATCATCTACACGGACGACCTGGGCACGACGCTGAAGCGCGCCGAGATTCCCGCGTCCATGCGTGAGGAGGTCGACCGCTACCGGCACGAGCTGCTGGAGACGGTGGCCGAGTGCGACGACGAGGTCATGGTCAAGTACCTCGACGGCGAGACGCTGACGCACGACGACATCGTCAAAGGGCTCCGTGCCGGGACGCTGAGCACGCGCATCTTCCCCGTGCTGTGCGGCTCGGCCCTGAAGAACAAGGGCGTGCAGCCCATGCTCGACGCGGTCGTCGACTTCCTGCCCTCGCCGCTGGACAAGCCGCCCGTCACCGGCAAGCGGCTGCACGGCGACCACGACGCGATGGTCAAGGTCAGCGATGAGCAGCCCTTCGCCGCGCTGGCGTTCAAGATCGCCACGGATCCCTTCGTGGGCAAGCTCACCTTCTTCCGCGTGTACAGCGGCGTGCTGCGCAGCGGCTCGTACATCTACAACTCGAACAAGGACGAGCGCGAGCGAGTGGGCCGCATCCTGCAGATGCACGCCAACCACCGCGAGGAGATCGAGGAGGTGCGCGCCGGCGACATCGCCGCGGCCATCGGTCTGCGCAAGACGACCACCGGTGACACGCTCTGCGACGAGCGCCATCCCATCATCCTCGAGTCGATCACCTTCCCCGAGCCGGTCATCTCCGTCGCAGTCGAGCCGCGCAGCAAGGCCGATCAGGACAAGATGGGCGTCGCGCTGCAGAAGCTCGCCGAGGAGGACCCGACCTTCCGCGTGCGCAGCGACGAGGAGACGGGGCAGACCGTCATCTCAGGGATGGGCGAGCTGCACCTCGAGATCATCGTCGACCGCATGCTGCGCGAGTTCAAGGTCGAGGCCAACGTCGGCAAGCCGCAGGTCGCATATCGCGAGACGATCACGCAGCCCGCGCACGGCACCGGCCGGTTCGTGCGCCAGAGCGGCGGCCGCGGCCAGTACGGTCACGTGGAGCTCGAGCTGGCGCCGAACGAGGCGGGCAAGGGATTCGAGTTCGAGAACCGCATCGTCGGCGGCGCCATCCCCAAGGAGTACATCCCCGCCGCGCAGCGCGGCATCCAGGACTCGCTGGCCAACGGCGTGCTCGCGGGATACCCCGTTGTGGACGTCAGGGTCTCGCTCGTCGACGGCTCCTACCATGACGTCGACTCCAGCGAGCAGGCGTTCAACATCGCGGGCTCCATGGGCTTCAAGGACGGCATGCGCAAGGGCAAGCCGGTGCTCCTCGAGCCGATCATGCGCGTCGACGTCTTCATGCCCGAGGAGTTCATGGGCGACGTCATGGGCGACCTCACGGGACGCCGCGGCCACATCCTCGGCATGGAGGGCCGGGCCACGTCGCAGATGGTGCACGCCGAGGTGCCCCTCGCAACCATGTTCGGCTACGCCACCGACCTGCGCAGCATGACCCAGGGGCGGGCGAACTACAGCATGGAGTTCCATCACTATCAAGCGCTTCCGCAGAGCCTTGCGGAAGAGATCGTCGCCAAGTCAAGAGCCTAGAGAGAAGTCAGCAGTTCAGTAGGACAGGAGATGGCCAAGAAGAAATACGCGAGCACCAAGCCCCACGTCAACGTCGGCACGATCGGTCACATCGACCACGGCAAGACCACGCTCACGGCCGCGATCACGAAGACGCTGGCCGAGACGGTCGGGGGTGACAACACCTTCGTCGCGTTCGACCAGATCGACAACGCGCCGGAGGAGAAGGCGCGCGGCATCACCATCGCCACCGCCCACGTCGAGTACGAGACGAAGAACCGTCACTACGCGCACGTGGACTGCCCTGGGCACGCTGACTACATCAAGAACATGATCACCGGCGCGGCCCAGATGGACGGCGCCATACTGGTGGTGGCGGCCACCGACGGCCCAATGCCACAGACGCGCGAGCACATCCTGCTGGCGCGCCAGGTCGGCGTGCCGTACATCGTCGTCGCGCTGAACAAGGTGGACGCCGTCGACGACGAGGAGCTGCTCGAGCTGGTCGAGCTCGAGGTGCGCGAGCTGCTCAGCCGCTACGAGTTCCCGGGCGACGACATCCCCGTCGTGCGCGTCTCCGCGCTCAAGGCGCTGGAAGGCGAGAAGGACGCCATGGACGGGATTCTCAAGCTGATGGAGGCCGTGGACACGTACATCCCGGTGCCGCAGCGTCCCGTGGACAAGCCGTTCATGATGCCCATCGAGGACGTGTTCTCGATCGAAGGCCGCGGCACCGTGGTGACCGGGCGCATCGAGCGCGGTGTCGTCAAGGTGAACGAGCCGGTCGAGATCGTCGGCATCAAGGACACCGGCAAGACCGTCGTCACCGGCGTCGAGATGTTCCACAAGCTGCTCGACAATGGAGAGGCGGGCATGAACGTGGGCTGCCTCCTGCGTGGCGTCAAGCGTGAGGACGTTGAGCGCGGTCAGGTTCTGGCCAAGCCCGGCACGATCACGCCGCACACCAAGTTCAAGGCGCAGGTCTACGTTCTGAGCAAGGACGAGGGTGGCCGGCACACGCCGTTCTTCAACGGCTACCGTCCCCAGTTCTACATCCGCACCACCGACGTCACCGGATCCATCGCGCTGCCCGAGGGCCAGGAGATGGTGATGCCGGGCGACAACGTCGAGATGGGCATCGAGCTCATCACACCGATCGCCGTCGAGGACGGCATGCGCTTCGCCATCCGTGAGGGCGGGCGGACTGTCGGTGCCGGCGCGGTGACAAGCGTCGAGAAGTAGAAGGAGGCATCGGGCAGTGAGCGGCGGCGGCATGCACCCGGAGCGGGACCGTCTCGGAGCCGAGACGGATCCTTTTGGGTGCGCAGGTCGAGGCGAGAGTCAGCGGCGGGGCCCCAGCGGGGCTCCGACCGCGTGGTCCCGCGCAGCGGTGCATGCCGCAGACGCGCGCACCCCGCTGGCCGCTCTTCGAGTTCGCGTGTAGCGCTGTGGCACAGAAGATCCGCATCCGGCTGAAGGCATACGACCACCGTGTGCTCGATCAGGCCGCTTCGCGCATCGTCGACACGGCGACGCGAACCGGCACGCGCGTGGCGGGTCCTGTGCCGCTGCCGACGTCGATCAACAAGTACACCGTGATCCGGTCGCCGTTCATCGACAAGGACTCGCGTGAGCAGTTCGAGATGCGCACGCACAAGCGGATCCTCGACATCCTCGACGCCAACCCCAAGGTGGTCGACGCGCTGATGCGTCTCAACCTGCCGAGCGGCGTCAACATCGAGATCAAGCTGTGAGCCGCGCGCTGCTGGCCCGCAAGGTGGGCATGACGCAGGTGTTCACCGAGCGCGGCACGACCGTGCCGGTGACGGTGCTCGAGTCGGCGGGCTGCCGCGTGGTGCAGGTGAAGACGGTCGCCGTCGACGGATACGACGCCGCCCAGATCGGCCTCGGCGAGCGCGCGGCGCGGCGCACGCCCAAGGCGCTCGCGGGCCACTTCAAGCGCGCGGGCACACCCCCGCAGCGCCACCTCGCGGAGGTGCGCGACCCGGGCGACATCAAGGTGGGCGCGCGCCTTGGCGTCGACCTCTTCGCGGCCGGCCAGCTGATCGACGTCTGCGGGATCAGCCAGGGCAAGGGGTTCGCGGGTCAGCACAAGCGCCACAACTTCGACCGCGGCGCGGTCACGCACGGCTCGCACAACATCAAGCAGCCCGGCTCGATCGGCTCGACCGATGCGGCGCGCGTCTTTCGTGGCCTGCGCATGGCGGGGCACCTGGGCGCACAGCGCGCAACGGTGCGCAACCTCGAGGTCGTGCGTGTCGACACCGACCGCAACCTGCTGCTGGTCAAGGGCTCCGTCCCCGGCCATCGCAATGCCGTGGTGCTGGTGCGCGCCAGTGACCGCTCAGCCTCGCTGGAGTCCGGCGAATGACCAGCGCGCGCGTGGTCGACGTCAGCGGCGCCGTGACGGGCGAGCTCGAGCTGCCCGGGGCGGTCTTTGACGCGGAGGTCAACACCGTCGTGATGCACCAGGCCCTCATGCGCCAGCTGAGCAACGGGCGTCAGGGCACGCACGCCACGCGCACGCGCGGCAAGGTGAGCGGCGGTGGGCGCAAGCCCTACCGCCAGAAGGGCACCGGCCGTGCCCGCCAGGGCTCGATCCGCGCCCCGCAGTGGACCGGCGGCGGTGTCGTCTTCGGCCCCCATCCGCGCTCGTACCGCATGGAGATGCCGCGCAAGCAGCGGCGTCTCGCGCTGCGCAGCGCTCTGAGCGCGAAGGCGCGCGAGTCGCAGGTGATCGTGCTGGGCGAGGTGAACCTCGAGGCGCCGCGCACGCGGACGGTGGTCGAGCTCTGCCGCGCCGTCGAGGCGGGTCGCCGCGTGCTGCTCGTGCTGGCCACGCACAACGAGCTCTTGGAGAAGAGCGCGCGCAACGTCCCCGAGGTGCGCGTGGTGCTCGCGGGCAACGTATCCGTGCGCGACCTGCTCGCCGCCGAGACGGTGCTGCTCACGCAGGAGACCGTCGAGCACATCGCGGAGTTCCTCGCATGAGCGCGCGCGGCTTCGAGCAGGTGCTGATCCGCCCTGTCGTGAGCGAGAAGTCCTACGCCGGCATGGCCAACGGGCGCTACGTGTTCCGCTGCCATCCCTCCGCCGACAAGGTGTCGATCCGGCGCGCTGTCGAGGAGGCATTCGCCGAGCAGAAGATCACCGTTGTCGACGTCAACACAATCAGCGTCGCCGGCAAGACCCGGACCCGCGCGCGCGGGCGGGGGCGCACCCGATTCTCGGGCGACAGCGCCGGTTGGAAGAAGGCGATCGTGACGCTGGCACCGGGCCAGAAGATCGAAGGCCTCTTCGAGGGCGTGTGATCATGCCGGTCAAGAAGTACAAGCCGACCAGCCCGGGCCGCCGCTTCATGTCGGTCAGCACCTTCGAGGAGGTGACCCGGCGCGAACCGCAGCGCTCGCTGGTGGAGCACCTGAAGAAGCACAGCGGCCGCAACAACACGGGCAGCATCACGGTCCGTCATCGCGGCGGCGGCCACAAGAAGGCATACCGCCTCATCGACTTCCGGCGCCAGAAGGACGGCGTGCCCGCAACCGTGGCGGGTATCGAGTACGACCCGAACCGGAGCGCGCGCATTGCGCTGCTCAACTATGCGGATGGGGAGAAGCGCTACATCCTCGCGCCGCTCGGACTGAAGGTCGGCGACAGCGTGATGTCGGGCTCGGGCGCGGAGATCCGTCCCGGGAGCTGCCTGCCCATCGCTGAGATCCCGCTGGGCACGACGGTGCACAACCTCGAGGTCAAGCTGGGTCGCGGCGGTCAGCTCGTGCGCAGCGCGGGCACAGCGGCGCAGCTGCTCGCCAAGGACGGCCCATACGCGCAGATCCGCATGCCCAGTGGCGAGGTGCGGCTCATCGACGTGCGCTGCCGCGCCACGATCGGCCAGGTTGGCAACGTCGACCATGAGAACCAGGTGGTGGGCAAGGCAGGAAAGTCACGCTGGCGCGGGATCCGTCCCGCGGTGCGCGGCATGACGATGAACCCATTCGACCACCCGCACGGCGGTGGAGAGGGTCGCAGCGGCGCCGGCGGCCATCCCCAGACGCCGTGGGGCAAGCCCGCGCTGGGCCATCGCACGCGGCACAACAAGAGCACCGACCGCATGATCGTGCGGCGGAGGAGCAGGTGATGGGAAGGTCACTGAAAAAGGGTCCGTTCTGCGACGACCACCTGCTCACCAAGGTGCAGCAGCTCAACGTCTCTCGCGAAAAGCGGATCATCAAGACCTGGTCGCGCCGCAGCGACGTGTTTCCCGAGATGGTGGGCCACACGATCGCGGTGCACGACGGGCGCAAGCACGTGCCCGTGTTCATCACCGAGGCGATGGTGGGCCACAAGCTCGGAGAGTTCGCGGCCACGCGCAAGTACCGCGGCCATGGGCATCACACGGAACGGAGCACCGCGCTGAAGTAATGGAAGTCGTGGCCACCGCCAAATGGGTCCGCACCACCGCGCGCAAGGCGCGGCTGGTGACGCAGATGGTCGAAGGGCTGCCTGTCGCAGAAGCGCTCGTGCTGCTTCGCTACTCGCCGCGGTCCGCCGCGCGGGACGTGGCCAAGGTCATCAAGTCCGCCGCCGCCAACGCGGAGCACAACTACAACCTCGACTCGTCGACGCTTCGCGTCGCGCGCGTCGAGGTCGACGGCGCCACCATCATCAAGCGCTGGCGCGCCAAGCCGCGCGGGATGGTCGGCAGCGTGTTCAAGCGCACCAGCCACCTGCGCGCCTTCGTCACCGACGAGGAGCTGGGCGAGCACGTGCGCAAGCGGACCGCGGTGCGCATGCCGCGCGCGGTGATCCCGGCGCCCACGGTGGCCCCCACCACCGGGGCCGGCACCTCGTCGGCGCGCAGGCGTCGCCGCCGCCCGGAGGCGGAGGGCGCGGCGGGAACGGAACCGGCGCCGGTGGCCGAAACGGCGACAACAACGGCAAGCGAAGCAGAGGCCGAGACTGCCCCCGAAGCGCCGAAGCCGTCGCGCCGCATGCGGCGCAAGCAGCAACCGGCTGAGGAGAAGGCGGAGTAATGGGACAGAAGGTCAATCCGGTCGGGTTCCGTCTCGGCGTGTATCGCAACTGGGACGCACGCTGGTACGCCGACAAGGAGTACACGAAGCTGCTGCACGAGGACCTGGCGATGCGCCGGCTCATCGGCAGCCGGTTGCGCAACGCGGGCGTAGCTCGCATCGAGACCGAGCGCAGCGCCAACCAGCTGACCGTGATCATCCAGACGGCCAAGCCGGGCATCGTGATCGGCAAGCAGGGCGCGTCGGTGGATGCGCTGCGCGACGAGCTGGAGCGCATCTCGGGCAAGAAGGTGCGCGTGACGATCCACGAGATCAAGACCCCGGAGCTCGATGCGACGCTGGTCGCTGAGAACGTGGCTTCGCAGCTGGAGAAGCGCATCGCCTTCCGGCGTGCGCTGAAGCAGACGCTGATGCGCTCCATGCGCGCCGGCGCCAAGGGCGCGAAGATCCAGGTGGGTGGCCGCCTCGGCGGATCGGAGATGTCGCGCCGCGAGTGGGATCGCGACGGCCGCGTGCCGCTGCACACGCTCCGAGCGAACATCGACTACGGACAGGCCGAGGCGCGTACCACCTTCGGCCGCATCGGCGTGCAGTGCTGGCTGTACCTGGGCGACTTCGTGACCGCCACCGGTGAGACCGTGGTTCCGGCGGGCCGTGAGCGGCCCGAGGCGCCGGAGGCCGCCGCGCCCGCGGTGGAGCGCACCGTCGTGGTGCCCGCGCCCGAAGCCGAGGAGGCTCCTGTCACCGACGCCGTGCCGACGTTGACCGAGGCCGCGGAGGAGGACGGCGCGACGGTGGAGGAGACACTTCCCGATGACGAGGAGGAGGAGATCGAGGCCGCCGTCGCCGGTCAGGTGCCGGAGTCCGATGAGAAGGTCGAGAAGCTCACACCCAAGCGCGCCGCGACGCGGCGTCGCGCGCCGGCCGCCAAGAAGGCGACCCCGGCGCCGCGCAGCGTGAAGAAGCCGGTCAAGAAGCCCGCGGCCGACGCGCCCGCCGAAGAGCCGGAAGAGGAGGAGGAGTAGCGATGCTGATGCCGAAGCGCACCAAGTACCGCAAGCTCCACCGCGGGCGCCGCACGGGCGCGGCGCAGCGTGGCAACACGCTCAGCTTCGGCAACTTCGGCCTGCAGGCGGTGGAGCCATGCTGGATGACCAACCGCCAGATCGAGGCGGCGCGGCGCGCGATGACCCGCCATGTCAAGCGCGGCGGCAAGATCTGGATCCGCGTCTTTCCCGATCATGCGTTCACCAAGAAGCCGGCGGAGACACGCATGGGCAGCGGCAAGGGCCAGCCGGAAGGCTGGGTGGCCGTGGTCCTGCCCGGACGCATCCTCTTCGAGATGGCGGGCGTGACGCATGAGACAGCCAGTGAGGCCATGCGGCTCGCCGCGCACAAGCTGCCGATCAAGACGCGCTTCGTGGTGCGCGAGGAGACCGGCGCCGAGGTGGAGGCGGCCGCGACATGACGAAGCGAGCGCAGGCGCTCAAGGCTGTGCGCGAGATGGGCGACGACGAGCTGCGCGACCACGCGCGCGCGCAGCGACGCAAGCTCTTCGAGATGCGCTTCCAGCAAGCCACCGGACAGGTCGAAAATCATCGTCAGCTCCGCTACATCCGCCGCGAGATCGCCCGCGCCCTCACCATCGAGAGCGAGAACCGGCGGACGCCTCCAGACCTCGGGGATGAGACCGAGCGGACGGGTCCTGCCGCCTCAGGGCACCCTCCCGCCGCCGCTCCCCGGAACTCGCGGCGGCGGGGACCTTCCCTCCGGCGTCACCCCTCCGCTCGGGCTCAGGACGAGCAACCAGAGACGCCCGCCGTGGAAACCGAGCCCGATGAGGAGGACGTGTCGCTCTCCGAGGTTGAGCCCGGCGCAGACGTTGATTCCTCCGAGGCCGAAGAAGGTGACGCCGATGAGTGATGTGAAAGCACCGGTGCGCGGGCGGCGCAAGGTGCGGGACGGCGTGGTCGTCAGCGACAAGATGCAGAAGACCGTCATCGTCGTGGTGCAGGAGTTGAAGCCGCATCCGCTGTACAAGAAGGTGGTGCGGGCGTCGCGCCGCTACAAGGTGCACGACGAGAGCGGCGAGTGTGGCGTGGGCGACAGGGTGCGCATCACCGAGACGCGCCCCCTCTCCAAGGAGAAGCGCTGGCGCGTCGCCGAGATCGTCGAGAAGGCCAAGTGACGTGATCCAGCAGGAAACGGTGCTCAAGGTGGCGGACAACAGCGGGGCGCGCGAGCTCCTCTGCATCCGCGTGCTCGGCGGCAGCTACCGCAAGTACGCCTCCGTGGGCGACGTGATCGTCGGCACGGTCAAGGTGGCCCAGCCCAACGCGCAGGTGAAGAAGGGCGACGTCGTGCGCGCGGTCGTGGTCCGCACCAGCAAGGAGTTCCATCGCCCCGATGGCAGCAATATCCGCTTCGACGAGAACGCGGCGGTGCTGATCAACCCGCAGAACAACCCGCGGGGCACGCGCATCTTCGGCCCGGTGGCTCGCGAGCTGCGCGAGCGCAACTTCATGAAGATCGTGAGCCTGGCTCCGGAGGTGCTGTGAGCGCGAAAGCAGAGCATCGCCGCAAGGTCGCGCTACGCCGCGAGGGCTGGGCCGGCGGCCGCAACCGCTCCATGGACATCCGCCAGGGTGACAACGTCGAGGTCATCGCCGGCAAGGACAAGGGCAAGCGCGGAGTCGTCGAGCGGGTCCTCGTCGACCAGCAGCGCATCGCGGTGCGCGGCGTCAACATCCTCAAGCGGCACACCCGCGCCGGCGTGCAGGGCAACATCCAGGGTGGCATCGTCGACTTCGACGGGCCGATCGCGTACAGCAACGTGATGCTCGTCTGCAACCGCTGCGACAAGCGCACGCGCATCGGCAAGGTGGTCGACGACGAGGGCGTGCGCCGCATCGTCTGCCGCAAGTGCGGCGAGCGCTACGAGAGGGCAGTAGTCTGATGGCCGTGCAAACAGCCGAGCAGCCGCGTCTCCGCCGGCAGTATGGCGACGAGATCGTGCCGTCGCTGGTGAGCCGCTTCCGCTATCGCAACGCCATGCAGGTGCCGCTCGTGGTGAAGGTCGTGGTGAACATCGGCCTGGGCGAGGCGATCACCAACGCACGCGCCATCGACGCCGCCGTGGCCGACCTGAAGACGATCACGGGTCAGGCGCCCATCGTCATCCGTGCCCGGCGGTCCGTGGCGGCGTTCAAGCTGCGCGAGGGCATGCCCATCGCGGCCAAGGTCACACTGCGCGGGCGGCGGATGTACGAGTTCCTGGACAAGCTCATCAACGTCGCCCTCCCCAGGATTCGCGACTTCCGCGGCATCGACACCAAGGGCTTCGACGGGCACGGCAACTACACCCTCGGGCTGCGCGAGCAGCTCGTCTTCCCCGAGATCGACTATGACAAGATCGACAAGCTGCGCGGGCTCGAGATCACGATCGTGACCACAGCTCGCAGCGATGAGGAGGGGCAGGCGCTGCTCACCGGCTTCGGCATGCCCTTCCGGAAGAATTGACATGGCAAAGAAGTCGCTGATCGCCAAGTCGCTCCGCCCCCCGCGGTTCTCCACCCAGGAGCACCACCGGTGCGGTGTCTGCGGCCGCCCACGCGCGTACATGCGCAAGTTCGGTATGTGCCGCATCTGCTTCCGCAAGCTGGCGAGCGTGGGCCAGGTGCCCGGCGTGAAGAAGAGTTCCTGGTGAGCGCATGACGACGGATCCGATCGCTGACATGCTGACCCGGATTCGCAACGCCGGGACCGCGCACCATCACAAGGTGGAGATCCCGGCGTCGAAGATGAAGGTCGAGGTCGCTCGCGTCCTCCAGGAGGAGGGCTTCGTCGACGCCTACGAGCTGTCGGGCCAGGCTCCGCGGACGGTCCTGTCGATAACGCTGAAGTCGGGCACGCCCAAGGGTCGCGCTCTCAACGGCCTGCGCCGGATCAGCCGGCCCGGCCTGCGCGTCTACGCCGGCAAGGACGAGCTGCCGCGCGTGCTCGGCGGCCTCGGCATCTCGATCATCTCGACGTCGCGCGGCGTCATGTCGGGTGCGGCGGCGAAGCGCGCCGGGCTCGGCGGCGAAGTCGTGGCGTACGTGTGGTGAGCGCATGTCCAGAATAGGCCGCCTTCCCGTGACCGTTCCCAGCGGCGTCGAGGTGTCGCTCGATCGCAATCACCTCACGGTCACCGGCATGCACGGAACGCTCGAGCGCGTGCTTCCCGCCGTGATGCAGATCGCGGTCGAGGACGGCGTGATCACCGTGGCGCGGCCCAGCGACGCGTCGCCGCACCGGGCGCTGCACGGTCTCACACGCACGCTCGTGGCCAACATGGTCGAGGGCGTGAGCCGCGGCTTCACCCGCGAGCTGGACCTTGTCGGCGTTGGGTTCCGCGCCGCCAAACAGGGCGCTGACCTGGTGCTGACGCTGGGATACTCGCACCCGATCCGCTACACGCCCCCTGATGGGGTGACCATCGACGTGCCGGTGCCGACGCAGATCCGCGTCACCGGCGCGGACAAGGAGGTCGTCGGCCAGGTCGCGGCCAAGATCCGCTCGTTCCGCAAGCCGGAGCCGTACAAGGGCAAGGGCGTGCTGTACCGCGGTGAGCGGCTCCGTCGCAAAGCCGGCAAGTCCGGCAAGGCCGGCAAGACGAAATGAGGCAGGCGTAAAGGATGTACACGAAGCACGACCGCCGCGCTGCACGCGTCAAGCGGCATCAGCGCGTGCGCAAGCACATCGCCGGCACCGCGGAACGGCCGCGTCTCGCGCTGCACCGGAGCCTGCACCACATCAGCGCGCAGCTCGTGGACGACACATCCGGCCGCACCATCGCCGCTGCGTCGACCACCGAGGCGGATTTGCGCAAGTCCGTGGACGGCGCGGCCGGGCCGACCGTCGCCGCCGCATCGGTGGTGGGTCGCGCCATCGCGGAGCGCGCGCGCGACCGTGGCATCGAAGCGGTGGTGTTCGACAGAGGCGGCTATCTCTACCACGGGCGCGTGCGCGCCCTGGCCGAGGCCGCGCGCGAAGCTGGGTTGAGGTTCTGACATGGCGATGCGCATGGACCGCCGCGACGACCGCGGCGGCGACCTTCAGGAAAAGATCGTTTCGCTGAACCGCGTGGCCAAGGTGGTCAAGGGCGGGCGCCGCTTCTCGTTCAGCGCGCTGGTCGTGGTCGGCGACGGACAGGGCCGCGTCGGCGCGGGTCTGGGCAAGGCGGGCGAGGTGCCCGACGCCATCCGCAAGGGTGTCGAGGACGCAAAGAAGCACATGATCGCCGTGCCCATGGTGGGCAAGACGATTCCCCACGAGGTGCGCTACAAGCTGGGTGCGGCCAAGGTGCTGCTCAAGCCGGGCGTTCCGGGCACCGGAGTCATCAGCGGCAGCTCGATGCGCGCCGTGGTGGAGGCGGCGGGCATCCACGACATCCTCACCAAGAGCCTGGGCACGGACAACCCGATCAACGTTGTACGTGCCACCGTCGCCGCGCTCGCCAGCCTGCGCACACTCGACGACGTCGCCCGCCTGCGCGGGCGCACGCCGGAGGAGATCATCGGCAGCCGCGTGCTCGCCGATCGCATGCTGGGGCGCGAGCCCCAGACGGCTGCGCCGCAGGAAGCCGTGGCGACATGAGCACGCTGCGCATCACCTACCGCAAGAGCGCCATCGGGTACGCGTGGGACCAGAAGGCGACCCTCGTCGCGCTCGGGCTTCGCCGCATGCACCAGACGGTCGAGCACGAGGCGACGCCCGCGATCCGCGGCATGGTGTTCAAGGTGCGCCACCTCGTGAGCGTCGACGGCGTTGCCGCTGATTCGCCCGAGGGCATGGCGCTCCTCGCGAGGGCTGCGGCCGAAGAGGCCGAGGTCGGCGCATGAAGCTGCACGAGCTCACGCCGGCCAAGGGATCGCGCCGCGAGCGCAAGCGCATCGGACGAGGCATCTCCGCCGGGCAGGGAAAGACGAGCGGCCGCGGCCAGAAGGGTCAGCGCTCCCGCTCCAGCGTGGGCCTGCCCGTCGGCTTCGAGGGCGGCCAGCTGCGCATGACGCAGCGCCTGCCGAAGCTGCGCGGCTTCCACAACAAATGGCGGACGGAGTACGTCGTGGTCAACCTCGGCAAGCTGCAGCGCTTCGAGCGAGACAGCGTCGTCGACGCTGCGGCGCTCGCGCAGGCCGGCGTGATCGCGCGCGCCACGCAGCGCGTGAAGGTGCTCGCCGCGGGCGAGCTGCGCGCGCCGTTGCAGCTGCGCGTGCACCGCATCTCCGCCGCGGCGCGGCGCGCGGTCGAGGCCGCGGGTGGCTCGGTCGAGCTGCTCGAGCCGGTGAAGGGTCTGGCCGTGGCGGAGGACGCGCCCGACGGCGAGGACACGCCCGACGGCGAGGACACGCCCGACAGCGAGGACGCCGACGCGTGAACCTCTTCGAAGCGCTGGTGCAGGCGTTTCGGATCCCCGAGCTGCGCCGCAAGCTGCTCTTCACCGTCCTGCTGCTGCTCGCGTTCCGCGTGCTGGCCAGCATCTCCATCCCGGGGGCGAATCCCAAGGCGCTCGACCTGCTGTTCGGCAGCAACTCGCTGCTCGGCCTGCTCAACCTCTTCAGCGGCGGCGGCCTCTCGCGCTTCACCATCGTCGCGCTGGGATTGAACCCCTACATCAACGCCACGATCATCATGCAGCTGATGACCGTGGTCTCCACGCGTCTCAAGGAGCTGAGCAAGGAGGGCGAGCAGGGGCGCAAGAAGATCACGCGCTACACGCGCTGGCTCACCGTTCCGCTGGCGGCGCTGCAGGCCTACGGGTTCATGGCGCTGTTCACCAACCCCTCGCTGACGTCGGCGGGGCCGATTCTCAACGCCAGCGACACAGCGACCTACGTCACGGTCATCCTCACGCTCACCGCCGGCACGATCATCGCGATGTGGCTGGGAGAGCTGATCACCGAGTACGGAGTGGGCAATGGCGTCTCGCTGATCATCTTCGTCGGCATCATCGGGCGGCTGCCCGGATCGCTCATCTCCTACGGGAGCACCGGCGGATCGACGCACATCGTGCAGCTGGTGCTGATGCTGGTCATCGCCATCGTCGTGACGGCGGGCATCATCGAGGTGCAGCAGGCGCAACGAAAAGTCCCGGTGCAATCAGCCCAGCGGGTGTTGAACCCGCGAACCGGCATGGCGGCCCAGGGAAGACGGAACTTTCTTCCGCTGCGCGTCAACGCGGCGGGCGTCATTCCGATCATCTTCGCCATCTCGATCATGACCTTCCCGACCATATTCGCCAACCTCTTCCAGAGCGCCACCGGGCCGCTGCAGCAGGCGTCGACATGGATTCAGCAGAACTGGCAGCCCACCGGGCCGTCGATCCCGCTGAACATCATCTACAACGGCATCTACTTCCTGCTGGTGCTGGGATTCACGTACTTCTACACGGCGGTCGTGTTCGACCCCAACGACGTCGCCGACAACCTGAAGAAGCAGTCGACGTTCATCCCTGGCATCAGACCGGGGCGCAACACCGCTGAGTACCTGGGCAAGGTGATGGGACGCATCACGCTCGCCGGCGCGCTGTTTCTCGCCGTGATCACAGTCGTGCTGCCGCTGGCCACCGCCGCCATCACGCGGGTCTCGCCGACGAGCCTCTACCTCGGCGGCACGGCGATCCTCATCGTGGTCGGCGTCGCGCTGGACACCATGAAGCAGATCGAGACCCAGCTGCTGATGCGCCAGTACCGAGGCTTCATCAAATGATCGTCGTGCTGTTCGGCCCGCCGTACAGCGGCAAGGGCACACAGGCGGTGCGCGTGGCCTCGCGGCTGGGCGTGCCGCACGTGGCGACCGGCGACATCCTGCGCGCCGAGGTGGCGCGCGGCTCGGCGCTGGGCAAGGAGGTCGACCCGATCATGCGCTCCGGGCGTCTCGTCTCCGACGAGCTGATCGTGCGCGTCATCGAATCGCGCCTGTCGCAGCCCGATGCGGCGCCCGGTGCGCTGCTCGACGGCTTCCCGCGCACCGTGCCGCAGGCCGAGGCGCTCGACGCCATGCTGCACCGCAACCAGCGCCGCCTTGACGTCGTCGTCGCGCTCGTGGTGCCCGACGCCGACCTGCGAAGGCGGATGTTGAAGCGCGCCGCCGACGAGGGCCGCAGCGACGACACACCGGAGGCCTACTCGGAGCGCCTCGAGGTGTACCGCACGCAGACGGCGCCGGTGCTCGACTTCTACCGCGAGCGCGGCACCCGCATCCAGGACGTGGACGGCGTGGGCGACGTGGACGCCGTCACGGAGCGCATCGCACAGGCCCTCGGTGCGGGGCAGCACGCATGAGCGCGGCGCGCGTGGAGGCTTTCCGCCTCAAGCGACCGGACGAGATCGAGCGCATGCGCGCGGCCGGACGCATTCTCGGTGCGTGCCTGGCCCACCTGGCGGCGTCCGTGCGTCCCGGCATCACGACGCTCGACCTCGACCGTGAGGCGGAGACCTTCATCCGCGACCACGGCTGCATCCCAGGGTTTCTCGGCTACCAGGGCTTCACCAACTCGCTCTGCGTGTCCATCAATGACCAGGTGGTGCACGGGATCCCGGGGCCGCAGGTGGTGAACGAGGGCGACCTGGTCTCGCTGGACTGCGGTCTCGTCCTCGAGGGCTGGTGGGCGGACAGCGGCCTGTCCCTCTCCTGCGGTCCGGCGCCGCCAGAGGTGCAGCGTCTCATCGAAGTGACCCGCGAGGCCCTGGAGCGCGGCATCGCCGCGGCGCGGCCGGGGAACCACATCGGCGACATCGGACACGCCGTGCAGACGTTCGTCGAATCCGAGGGCTACTCGGTGGTGCGCCAGTACGTCGGCCATGGCATCGGCCGCGACATGCACGAGCCGCCCCAGGTGCCCAACTACGGCGACCGTGGTGAGGGCAACCTGCTCAAGCCCGGCTACGTGCTGGCAATCGAGCCGATGGTCAACGCCGGAGGCCCCGAGGTGTACACGCTGGACGACGGCTGGACGGTGGTCACGCGGGACGGCCGGCTGTCCTGCTACTTCGAGCACACAGTGGCGATCACCGAAGCCGGACCCGAGGTGCTGACGCTGCGTCCCACCCCGGCGGCGGCGGGCAGCCGGTGAGCCGCGCCGTGCGAATTGATTGGAATGGCCGGACGCCGGTATACTCGACTGCAGCGGTTCTCTCCAGTTCGCCTTGGCGCGCCCATCAGGGCACGCTCACGCGGCCGGGCGGCGGCATCGGTCACGCCGGAGCGCCGGGGCCGCGTCTTTGCACAGGCGGACGTGCGCGGCGCGCCGCGCACATGAGGAGCCAGGAACCAGCGACATGAAGGTCAGAGCATCGGTGAAGAAGATGTGCGACCGCTGCAAGATCATCAAGCGGCACGGCGCCGTGCGGGTGATCTGCGACAACCCGAAACACAAGCAGCGGCAGGGCTGAGAGGAGAGCAGTGGCACGCATCGCGGGAGTTGACGTCCCCAGGGACAAGCGCATCGAGATCGCGCTCACGTACATCTTCGGCATCGGGCTGACCACGTCCAAGCGCCTGCTCCAGCTCGCCGCCATATCGCCGGACACGCGCACCAAGGACCTCAGCGACGCTCAGGTGGGCAAGCTGCGCGACCTGATCGCGAAGCAGCTGCAGGGCCGGGTCGAGGGTGACCTGCGCCGCCAGGTGGCGCTCAACATCAAGCGCCTCATCGAGATCGGGACGTACCGCGGACAGCGGCACCGCCGCGGCCTGCCGGTCCGCGGCCAGCGCACGCGCACAAACGCGCGCACCCGCCGGGGGCCGAAGAAGACCGTCGGCGTCCGCCGTAAGAAGGCGACCAAGTGATGGCCAAGAAGAAGAAGAACGTCCGCACCCGGCGGCGCGAGCGCAAGAACATCGCGGTGGGACAGGCGCATGTGCTGGCCACGTTCAACAACACGATCGTCAGCCTCACCGACCCCGAGGGCAACGTGATCGCCTGGGGCTCGGCCGGAGCGCAGGGCTTCAAGGGCTCGCGCAAGAGCACGCCGTTCGCCGCGCAGGTCACCGCCGAGGCCGCCGCCCGGCGGGCGATGGAGCACGGGCTGAAGAGCATCGAGATCTTCGTCAAGGGTCCCGGCGCCGGGCGCGAGGCCGCCATCCGCAGCCTGCAGGCCAGCGGCCTCGACATCACGGCGATCTCCGACGTCACGCCCATCCCCCACAACGGCTGCCGCCCGCCCAAGCGGCGGCGCGTGTAGGCGCGCGCGATGGCCAATCAGAACGGCGCCGTCTGCCGCCTCTGCCGCCGCGAGGGGATGAAGCTCTACCTCAAAGGCGCCAAGTGCGTGAGCAACTGCACCTTCGACAAGCGCAGCGGCTTGCTGCCGGGCCAGCATGGCCTCGCGCGCCGGCGCAAGGCCAGTGACTACGGCATCCAGCTGCGCGCCAAGCAGCGCGCCCGCCGCCTCTACGGCGTGCTCGAGCGCCAGTTCGCCCACTACTTCGAGCGCGCGGAGCGCGCG
This sequence comes from Candidatus Dormiibacterota bacterium, assembly GCA_019245575.1. Classification (GTDB taxonomy): domain Bacteria; phylum Chloroflexota; class Dormibacteria; order Aeolococcales; family Aeolococcaceae; genus JAFARE01. Next base: position 47,945 of record JAFARE010000043.1, read on the forward strand.
GAGGGCGTCACCGGCACCGTGTTGCTGCAGCAGCTGGAGCGCCGGCTGGACAACATCGTCTATCGCCTGGGCTTTGCGGCCTCGCGCCGCGAGGCTCGTCAGCTCGTGTCGCACCGCCACTTCACGGTCAACGGGCGCACCGTGAACATCGCCTCAGCGCAGCTGCGTCCCGGCGACGTCGTCGAGGTGCGCGAGAAGAGCCGCAAGATCCTGCCCATCGAGAACGCGCAGGGCTTGGTGAGCGGCGGCCGCTCCGTGCCGGAGTGGCTGGAGCTGGACGCGGCCAACCTGCGAGCTCGAATGGTCCGTCTCCCCGAGCGCATCGAGATGGAGCAGGCGGTCGATGAGCAGCTGATAGTCGAGTACTACTCGAGATGACGCCACTCATTTCCGTCCATGTCGTTGTCGGCGCCTCCGTCGGCTCGGTCATGGATACCGGATCCACTCCCTCGCCTTACTCGGCGCCTCCTAGACCTGGACGGCCTGAGCGGCGTCATTTCTTTTCAGGAGTCTCAAATGGCAGTTGACCTGGTCACCAATCCGGCTGTTCGCGAGATCGAGAGCAGCGCGGACTACGGAAAATTCGAGATCGAGCCTCTGGAGCCGGGATTCGGCGTCACGCTGGGCAACTCGCTGCGGCGAGTCCTGCTCTCGTCGCTGCCCGGTGCGGCCATAACGTCGGTCTCGATCGAGGGCATCTCGCACGAGTTCAGCGCGGTCCCGCACGTCAAGGAGGACGTCACGGAGATCCTGCTCAACATCAAGGAGATCAACGTGGTCTCGCACAGCAGCGACCCGGTGCGCCTCACGCTCGATGTGCGCGGCCCGCGCGACGTCACCGCCGGTGACATCGAGACGCCGAGCGACGTCGAGGTGCGCAATCCGCAGCAGCACATCTGCACGCTGGACTCGCCCAAGGGGCAGCTGCGCATGGACCTGATGGTCGAGCGAGGCAAGGGCTACGTCACAGCGGAGCGCAACAAGCGCGAGGGCCAGCCCATCGGCGTCATCCCGATCGACGCCATCTTCACGCCCGTGCGCAAGGCGAACTTCTCGGTGGAGAAGACGCGCGTCGGCCAGGAGACGGAGTGGGACAAGCTCATCGTCGAGGTGTGGACCGACGGCACGCTGGCGCCGGTCGAAGCGGTGAGCCAGGCGGCGGCGCTGTTCACCGAGCACCTAGACCTGTTTGTGCGCTTCGGCGACAACCTGGCCGCACCTCAGCTGCGGCAGGCGCGGGGCAATGATCTGCCCAGCCGCCTCGCCGACGTTCCCATCGAGGACCTGGACCTCAGCGTCCGCGCCCTCAACTGCCTCAAGGCAAACGACATCACGAAGGTCGGGCAGCTGGTGGGGATGAAGCAGGAGGAGTTGCTGACGCTGCGCAACTTCGGCCAGAAGTCTCTCGACGAGATCAAGGAGAAGCTGGTGCAGCGCGAGTTCGTGACGACGGATGAGCTGAACACGCTCTTCCAGCCGATGGGGCGCTGAGGGAGCTCGATGCGCCATCGGGTCGCCGGCCGCAAGTTCGGACGCAGCGCTGCGCATCGCCAGGCGATGACGCGCAACCAGGTCACGGCGCTGCTCCGGCACGGCCGCATCACCACGACGGAGGCGAAGGCCAAGGAGCTGCGCCGTTGGGTTGAGCGCGTGATCACCGACGCGAAGCCGGACGACGTCAACGCGCGGCGGCGTGTGGCCCTCTACGTCAACGACCGTGAGGTGAGCAAGAAGCTGTTCACCACGTACCTCGAGCGCTACCGCGACCGCCCCGGCGGCTACACGCGCGTCGTCAAGCTGGCGCCGCGCGTGAGCGACGCGTCCCCCATGGCGATCATCGAGCTGGTGGAGTAGGGGATGCCCGGCTACCGCCTCACGCTCGAGTACGACGGCACCTCCTTCTCCGGTTGGCAGGTGCAGCCCACGCGCCGCACGGTCGCGGGTGAGCTCAGCGCCGCGCTCGCGACTTTGGACGGCACTGCGCCGCGCATCACCGCCGCGGGCCGCACCGACGCAGGGGCGCACGCGCACGGTCAGGTGGCCGGTGTGACGCTGACGCGGAGCTGGGATCCGGTCCGGCTGCGGGCCGCCGCGAACAGCGTGCTGCCGGATGATGTCGCCGTCGTCGATGCCGCTGTGGAGGTCGACGGCTTCGACGCGCGGCGCGACGCGGTCGACCGCGTGTACAAGTACGTGGTCGTGTCGCGGCAAGTTCGCGCGCCCGTCACGCAGCGCTACAGCTGGACGGTGCGCGGCCCGCTCGACACGAACGCGATGCGCGACGCGGCGGGAATGCTGGCGGGTCGCCGCGACTTCGCGGCGCTGGGCGGGGCGACCCATCCGCAGGGTGACACGGTGCGCACGGTGCACGAGGCGTCCGTCGAGCGGTCGCTGTTCCCGGCCGGCCGCGGCGGCCCATCCATCGACGCGCTGATCATCACGGTGCGTGCCGACGCCTTTCTGCGCGGCATGATGCGCGCCATCGCTGGCGCGCTCGTCAAGGTGGGGCAACGCCGCGCGACGCCCGCCTGGCTCGCGGATGTGCTCGCGCGTACGGAGCGGCGCAGCGCCGAGGTGACGCTGGCGCCCGCGCGTGGGCTCCACCAATGGGCGGTGACCTACGGCACGCGCACCGTGGCGAGGACGGCATGACCGCGCAGACGACGTTCCAGGCGAAGCCGGGCGGCGTGGAGACGCGCTGGTACATCGTGGACGCGCGCGGCCAGACGCTGGGGCGCCTCGCCGCCAACGTCGCGCGGGTGTTGCGCGGCAAGCACCGGCCGCAGTTCACACGGCACGTGAACACCGGCGAGCACGTCATCGTCATCAACGCGCGCGACGTCGTGGTCACCGGACGCAAGCGGACCCTGAAGATCTACGACCGCTACTCCGGGTACCCGAGCGGCCGGCGCACACGCAGCTTCGAAGAGGCGCTGGAGCGCGACCCCACGTTCCCCATCGTGCATGCTGTGCGCGGCATGCTGCAGCACAACACGCTCGGCGCCGACCAGCTGAAGCGGCTGCGCGTGTACGCCGGCGCGCAGCACCGCCACCATGCGCAGCGGCCCCAGGCCATCACCTTCGGCGAGTTGGGAGAGATCATCGTTGCCCGCAGCTGAGAGCTATCACTACGGGACTGGCCGGCGGAAGACGTCGGTGGCGCGCGTGCGCCTGTCTCCCGGCGACGGCGTGCTCATGGTCAACAACCGGCCTCCGAGCGAGTACTTCGGCCGGCGCGACCTGGAAACGGTCGTGACCCAGCCGCTGCGCGCCACCGACACACTCGGTCGGTTCGCGCTCAGCATCAGGGTCAGCGGAGGAGGCGTCGCCGGCCAGGCCGGCGCCGTGTGCCACGGCATCGCCCGCGCGCTGGTGGCCGCCGACCCCGAGCTTCGCCCCCTGCTCAAGCGGGCCGGCCTGCTGACGCGCGACTCGCGCGAGAAGGAGCGCAAGAAGTACGGGCTCAAGCGAGCCCGCAAGGCGCCGCAGTACACCAAGCGCTGAGTGGCGGGCGCCAGCAGCACCGGCGCAGTCTCCATGTCCGCTGAGCCCTCGACCGTCCCCCGCGTTCGCGTGCTCGGCTGCCCCGCCGACGCCGTGGACATGGACGGCGCGGTGCGCTGGCTGCTCGACCTGGTCGACGCGGGCCGTGCCGGGACCCGCCGGCCGGGGCTGGTGGTGACGCTGAACCCCGAGATGGTGATGCGCGCCCGGCGCGATGCCGCCTTCCGGGAGCACCTCGACGGTGCCGGGCTGCTCGTGCCCGACGGCATCGGCATCGTGCGGGCGCTGCGCCGCCGGGGACATGCCGAGGCGCAGCGGGTTGGCGGCGCCGATCTCCTCCTGGAGTACTTGCCTCATGCGGTGCGAATGGAGCACCGCGTAGCGTTGGTCGGAGCGGCGCCCGGCGTGGCGGAGCAGGCGGCCAGACGGCTCGGGGAACGGTTTCCCGGCCTCCATGTGGTCGCGGCGGACGGGGGACCCCCGGATGCGGCCACCGCCACGCGCGTCAGCGCCGCTCGACCGGAGATCGTGCTGGCGGCCTACGGGGCGGGCTTGCAAGAAGCCTTCCTCGTGAGGTATCTTGACGCAGTTGGGGCATTTGGGGGGATTGGAGTTGGGGGCAGTCTCGATTACTTCAGCGGCAGGATCAGGCGCGCGCCGCGCCTCGTGCAGCGGGCGGGCCTAGAGTGGGCCTGGCGACTCGCACGCGAACCGTGGCGCGCAAGAAGGCAGCTCGTGCTGCCTCGGTATTGGCTGTTGGAGCGCCTGGAAGCGGCCGCGCGCTCCCGGCGGCCGAGCCCAAGACCGTGACGGCGCTCAGCGTCGTCGTGCCGGCGTACAACGAGGAGGACCGCCTGCCGGCGAGCCTCGAGGCGATGCGCCCGTACCTCGACTCGCTCGGGGAGGACTACGAGCTGCTCGTGGTCGACGACGGCAGCACCGACCGAACCGTCGCGGTGACGCGCGAGGCTGGCGAGTGCTGGCCGCAGCTGCGGGTCATCCCCCAGGGACGCAACCTGGGCAAGGGAGGCGCGGTGCGCACGGGCATGCTCGCCGCGACCGGCCGGCTCCGCCTCTTCAGCGACGCCGACCTCAGCACGCCCATCGAGGAGCTGGGGCGCCTGCGCGAGCAGATCACAGGCAGCTGCCACGTGGCCATCGCGTCGCGAGCCCTGCCTGAAAGCGTCATCGAGGAGCACCAGCCGGGCCGCCGGGAGATGATCGGACGGACCTACAACCGCCTGCTCCGGGTGCTGGCCCTGCCGGGCCTGAGCGACACCCAGTGCGGCTTCAAGCTGTTCACCGCCGAGGCGGCGGTGGCCTGCTTCGAGCCTCTGAAGACGCTGCGCTTCGGCTTCGACGCCGAGGTCCTCCTGCGGGCCCGCCGCAACGGGTGGACGGTCGCGGAGGTGCCGGTGCGCTGGCGCCACCGGGAGGATTCGCGGGTCAGCCCGATGCGCGACTCGGCGCGGACGCTGTACGAGCTCGTGACCCTCAGGATCAACGCCCGCCGCTGACCGTGGCCCGGTCGGCGGACGGCCGCTCCTTTAGAGTCTGGACGCTGCCGTCCGTCCTGAAGGAGAGGGATTTGAGCGCCCCCGGTTCCGCGTCCGCCAAGACGCACGCCGTCGACGCCCGTGTCGCCGAGTCGCCGCTGGTCAGCCTGCGCTACTTCGTCGACACGTCCGCGACGGACCTCGACGAGCTGGTTGCCGGGCTCGAGCGCGAGATGATCGCGCTCGCTGCCGAGCGCTCCGCCACGGTGCAGCAGCTGCGGCGCAACGAGGACATCCGCAGCCACGTCCTGAAGGGGCTCAGCCGCTACGCGCCTCGGGATGTGGTCCGCTGCCTCCACGACGGCCTCGTCCTCACCAGCGATCTGGCCCGCCTCGACGAGCGGACGGCCGACATCCGCCGCCGCCACACCGCGGCGATGGCTGAGCGCGACCTGTTCCGGGGGCTCGCCAAGACGCTGCGCGACGTCGCCGCCTCGGGCGGCCTCACCGTCAACGAGCGGGCCAACCGCCTGAAGCAGGCGTCACGGCAGATCTTCCAGATCGTCGATGACGAGCACGAGGCGAGCGCCCGCGCCATCCTCGACGGTCCGATGCAGCGGCTCAGCGACGCCGCCTTCGAGGCCGAGCTGGCGATCCGCCGCCTGGAACCGGATCCCGTCGCGGCGCGGCAGCACGCGCGCCGCTGTCGCGAAGCCGCGGGCGAGGCCGCGGTGGGGGTCGAACGCCTCGTGCGCCGGCTCCGGCCGGTCTCCGCCGACCGCGACCTGGTCGAGGCGCTGCGCGAGCTCCTCGCCGACTCGCCCGCGCGCGAGACCGCGCGGTTGCAGGTCATCGGCCTGCCCCAGCGGTTCTCGCCGATGCTCGAGGTCACCGCGTACCGCGTGGTGGAGGCGGCGGTCGACAACGCAGTCCGCCACGGGCACTCGTCGCGCATCGACGTGGTGCTCTCCTTCCAGCGCGACCGCATCGGTCTCCTGGTCAAGGACGACGGCGAGGGATTCGACGTCTTCGCCACCGAGGCGCGCCTGGGACGGACGCGCGGCCTGGGCCTCATCTCCATGCACGAGCGAGCTGCGCTCGCGGGCAGCCGTCTCGAGGTGCGCAGCCTCATCGGCGAGGGGACCGAGGTGCGGCTGATGCTGGCGCAGCGCCAGGGGGTTGCGCGTGGCGTCTGAGCATGAGCCACGGCGGCTCCTGCGCGAGGACGGCGTCACCGTGGCGCAGAGCGTGGACACGGCGACGTCGATGTGGCAGCGCTTCATGGGCCTGATGGGACGCGGCGAGCTTCCCGCGGGGCACGGGTTGTTCATCCATCCGTGCTCGTCGATCCACATGTTCTTCATGCGCTTTGCCATCGACGCGGCGTTTGTCGACCGGGACCTGCGTGTCGTGCGCGTGTATCACTCGCTGCGTCCCTGGCGGATCACCCGGGTGGTGCGGCGCGCCAAGGGCGTGTTCGAGCTTCCGGCCGGCACCCTCGCGGGCGCCGGCGTCCAGACCGGTGACACGCTGGAGCTGGTTGCCGCACAGGAGGTTTCCGGCACACCCGCATAGTGGGCCGCCTCGGTGGCGCGGGGCGGGGCGCTAGTGCAGGTTCGCCGTGCGCTGCTGCATGACGAAGCTCGAGTCGCCGCCCATGGTCACCAGCACCGACGTGAAACCGGGCGCGAACGGACCCAGGTCATCCGACTCCTGGTCGTTGTTGTAGTCCATGTGGGAGATGCCCTGGCCGTGCGTGATGGTGATGGTCATCTTCTGGTGCGTGCCGTTGCAGGTGACGCTGGGGACGTACACGTTGCCGGCGGCGTCGTTGGGATAGGAATCCTCATCGGCCTCGGCGTAGATGTAGTCGTTGTCACCCGACGGGCACTCGATGGTGACCTTGGCGGCGATGTCGCCGTTGCTGTCGACGGATGCGCTGTCCAGCGTGATGTGCGTATCGTCGGGGACGTCAATCGTGCGCTGCTGCGTGGTGAAGTCCGACTGGCCACCGACGGAAACCAGCACTGCGACCTCGCCAGGGGCAAACGTCAGTATGTCGTCGGACTCGATGTCGTTGTTGTAGTCCATGTGGGAGATGCCCCGGCCGTGCACGATGGTCACGGTGAGCTTCTGCGTCTTCCCCGTGCAGATGAAGCTGTTCACATACTCGTTGCCGGCGGCCTCGTTGGTGTACACGTCCTGGTCCGCCTCGGCGTAGATGTAGTTGTTGTCGCCCTTGGGACACTGCAGGTAGAGCTTCACGGCCAGGTCGCCGCCGGCGGTCACCTCGCCCGACTTGATCGAGATCTGCGTCTTGCCCGCGGCGGAAGCGCCGTGCACCGCGAGCGTGCCGGCGCCGAGCGCCAGCACGGCTGCTGTGACAACCGCGAATCGCCGCCGGCGTGCGGCGACACTCTGTGTGACCACCCTCTCCACCCCCATTGCGAACATTTGCCGACCGAGCCCGCCGGCGCGATCTTGGCACCTGGCGGAGACGTTCCGCAAGCAGGCGGTCTGTCCGCGGCGCCGCCTGTTTGCGCGCGCATCGTGGGCGGATGTGGCGCCATGCGGCACGTCTCGTCCTCGACGCCCTCGCGCCGCGACGCTGCGCCGTGTGCGAGCGTGTCGCCGGTGACGCGCTCTGCCCGCCGTGTCTCGAGGAGATGTGCGCCCGCCGTCCGCCCGCATCCCGGACGACGCCGCACGGCCTCGCCGCGGCCGGATTCGAGTTCGAGGGCGCCGTTCGCGCCGCCCTGCACGGGGGCAAGTACCGCGGCGACCGCGCCGCGCTCCGCCTCCTCGCCGCGGTTGCGGTGCCGCGGCTCCGCGCACGCCTCCCGCTGCCGGCGGCGGTGACGTGCGTGCCGCTGGGGCGCCGCCGCCTGCGCAGCCGCGGCTACAACCAGGCGGAGGAGATCGCCGGGGTCGTGGCCACGGAGCTGGACTGCCCGTTCGTGGCGGGGCTCGAGCGGCTGCGCGACACGCCGCCGCAGTCGAGCCGCGACGAGGGCGAGCGCCGCCGCAATGTGGCCGGCGCGTTCATGTGGCGCGGTGTCGACCTGGAGGGGGCGCGGCTCTGGCTCGTCGACGACGTGCTGACCACCGGCGCCACCACGTCGGCCGCCGCAAGCGCACTCGAAGCCGCGGGCGCGACACGCGTCGATGTCGCGGTTGTCGCGGCTGTCCTGTGAGCCCCGCGAGCGCCGTATGATCGAGGCACATGGCCCAGGCAGGCCCGCGACGCGGCTTGCGCGGCGGGGCGGACATGCGCGTGAGCATCACCGCCCGCACCCCAGACCCGGCGCAGGTGCGCGCATACGCGGAAGTGCGGCTCGCCCGGCTGCAGCGCCACTCGCGCCTCTACGACGTCAGCGTCGTGGTGGAGGCGGACCCCAAGCACCAGCCCGTGTGCAGTGCGGAGGTCGTCGTGCATCTGCACCACCACGTGCGCCTGGTCGCCACCGCCGCGGCGGCGACCGCGCAGGAGGCGATTGACGCGGCCGTGGGCCGCGCCGACCGCCAGGTGCTGCGACGCAAGGACCGGGTCACCGAGCGCAAGGGGCACCTGGGCGCGGACGGCGTCGGTCCCGCGCCGGCCTGAGGCCGCCGCCGGCACGGTTTGGCTCCGGCCGAGCCCTGCCATCATGTAGGCAGGCCATGCCAGTCACCACCAAGCTGCTGAACGCCGTCATGGGCGACCCCGTCAAGCGCGAGATGAAGCGCTACCAGGCGGTGATTGACGAGATCAACGACCTGGAGGAGGAGATCGCCGCCCTGCGCGACGCCGAGCTCCGGGAGAAGACGCGGGAGTTCCGGGAGCGGCTGGAGATCAGCGGACCCGACATCAGCCACGGCCAGTCGGCGTCGAGCGCGTACGCCTCCAGGCTCGTGGAGACGGCGGAGGAGCACGAGGAGGCCGAGATGGCTCGCGCCGAAGCCGCGGAGCGGGAGGCACGCCGGGCCGAGGCGCTCGACGAGCTGCTGCCCGAGGCCTTCGCCGTGGTGCGCGAGGCGTCCAAGCGGACGCTGGGGATGCGCCATTTCGACGTGCAGCTCATCGGCGGTGTCGTGCTGCACCAGGGCCGCATCGCCGAGATGAAGACCGGCGAGGGCAAGACGCTCGTGGCCACGCTGCCCCTGTACCTCAACGCGCTCGAGTGGCGCGGCGCGCATCTGGTGACGGTGAACGACTACCTGGCGCGCCGCGACGCCGGATGGAACGGCCCGCTGTACCACATGCTCGGCATGAGCGTCGGTGTCATCTCAGGCCAGGACCAGAACGGCCTCCCGGTCTCGTACATCTACGACCCCGAGTACAGCGACGAGTCGCATCCGGATCCGCGCCTGCAGCACATGCGCCCCTGCACGCGGCGCGAGGCGTACGCGGCCGACATCACCTACGCCACCAACAACGAGCTCGGGTTCGACTACCTGCGCGACAACATGGCCCAGAGCCTGGATCAGTGCGTGCAGCGGCGCCTGCACTACGCGATCGTCGACGAGGTCGACTCCATCCTCATCGACGAGGCACGCACGCCGCTGATCATCAGCGGCCAGGCCAGCGAGCCCACCGAGAAGTACTACACGTACGCGCGTCTGATCCCGCGCCTCGCCCTCGAGGACGACTACACCATCGACGAGAAGACGAAGTCGGCGACGCTGACCGACGAGGGCGCGGAGAAGATCGAGAAATGGACGGGCATCGACAACGTGTACGACATGGAGCACGTGGTCGAGGCGCACCAGATCAACCAGGCGCTGCGCGCACACGCGCTCTACCTGCGCGACCGCGACTACATCGTGCGCGACGGCGAGGTGGTCATCGTCGACGAGTTCACCGGCCGCACCATGCCCGGCAGGCGCTGGTCCGACGGGCTGCACCAGGCGATCGAGGCCAAGGAAGGCGTGAAGGTGCAGCAGGAGAACGTGACCCTGGCGACGATCACCTTCCAGAACTTCTTCCGTCTGTACGACAAGCTGGCCGGCATGACCGGAACGGCGATCACCGAGGCCGAGGAGTTCCACAAGATCTACAACCTCGAGGTGGTGCCGATCCCCACGCACCAGCCGATGATCCGCGCCGACGAGTCCGACCTCATCTACAAGACCGAGGAGGCGAAGTTCAAGGCGGTCGTCGACGAGATCGCCGAGCGGAACAAGCAGGGCCAGCCGATCCTCGTCGGCACCACGAGCATCGAGAAGAGCGAGCGGCTCTCGCGCCTGCTGGAGAAGCGGGGCATCCTGCACTCGGTGCTCAACGCCAAGCTGCACGAGCGCGAGGCCGCGATCGTGGCCGAGGCAGGGCAGCCCGGCGCCGTCACCATCGCCACCAACATGGCGGGCCGCGGCACCGACATCGTGCTGGGCGAGCGCGTGCCGGACCTCGGCGGGCTCTACATCATCGGCACGGAGCGGCACGAGTCACGGCGCATCGACAACCAGCTGCGCGGCCGCTCCGGACGGCAGGGCGATCCCGGTGAGTCGCGGTTCTTCCTGTCCTTCGAGGACGACCTGATGCGCGTCTTCGGCGGCGAGCGCATGCAGGGCATCATGGACCGCCTGCGCGTGCCCGATGATCAGCCCATCGAGTCGCGCATGGTGTCGCGGCAGATCGAGGGCGCGCAGTCGCGCGTCGAGGGCCACAACTTCGACTCGCGCCGCCACGTCGTCGAGTACGACGACGTGATGAACAAGCAGCGCGAGATCATCTACGGCGAGCGGCGCAAGATCCTCGAGGGCACCGACACCAAGGCGAACTTCAGCGCGATGGTGGAGCACGTGGTGCAGTCGGAGGTGCCGCTGTTCTGCGAGGGACGCAACCGCGAGGCCTGGGACCTCGAGGGTCTGTGGGACCGCATGCGCCAGTTCGCGCCGCTGCCGCCGCTGAGCGAGGTGAATGCTGAGAGCCTCGGCTCGACCGTGGACGAGGTGGCCGAGACGCTCACCGGCGAGCTCACGTCGCTGTATGACGAGAAGGAGCAGCAGCACGGCCCGGAGCTGATGCGCCAGGTCGAGCAGTCGCTGATGCTGCAGGTCATCGACGCGCGCTGGCGCGCGTACCTCACGCAGATGGACCACCTGCGTGAGGGGATCGGGCTGCAGGCGTATGGCCAGAAGGACCCGCTGGTGGAGTACAAGCAGGCGGCGTTCGAGTCCTTCCAGGACCTGACCGAGGATATCCAGCGCGAGATCGTGCGCGCGCTGCTCAACGTGCAGATCCAGCGCGTGGAGCCATCGCCCGACGGTGATGGCGCAGCGCCCGCCGCCGGCGCCGCCGAGGCGACGGCGCCTCCATCGCCGCGCGCCGACCGTCCCGGCGCGGAGAGCAACGGCGAGCAGGTGCCCCCCGCGCGTCCCGCCGCATCGGCGGCGAGCGGTGCGCTGGCCCGTGCAACCGGCGCGTCCGGTCGCGCCAACCTCCCCCTGCCGTCACAGCCGGCGATTCGCAACGTCGTCGAGTCGTCAGGCGCCGGCACGCGCCGCGTCGACGGCCCCGCTGCTGCGCCGGGCGCCGCGACGGGCAACGGCAAGCCCGGCAAGGTCGGCCGCAATCAGCCATGCCCCTGCGGCTCGGGCAAGAAGTACAAGTACTGTCACGGCCGCTAGCAGCGGTCGAGGAACACACGCACGCCACGGCCTGAGGTCACCGCAGGCGGGCGCTAGCCCAGCCGCTGCAAGGATTTGCGCGCCCCGACGTTTGTACGTTCGGGATGGGATTCACTCGTTCGGCGCGGCTGACGGGCGGCCTCGGTGCCGCGCTGCTCTGCTCCCTCGGTTTGGCCGTCGCTGCCCGCGCGGATTCGCCGCAGTTCACCGTGGGGGTGCTTCCCCAGGCGACGGGCGTGACATACGGCGCGGCGGCCGGCGGCCGCAACGAGGACGTTGAGCCGGGCATCGGTGTCGGCGGCGACGGTGTGATCTGGGTCGGCTCAAACCTGGACGTCAACACATCCGCGGATCCGCGCACGGCCGTCGCCATCGCCGGTGAGGACATATGGAAGTCCACGGACGGCGGGCAGACGTTCCAGTGGGTGGCGGCGCCGTTCAACGAGACCAGCAGCACGGCCGGGCTAGGCGGCGAGGACAGTGACCTCACCGTTGCGCCGGTCAAGAACGCGAATGGCTTCTACAACGTCTATGCGACCAGCCTGTATGTGGCGGCGAGCAACATGGCGTACTCGCAGGACGGAGGCGCCACCTGGACGGACATCACCCTGGGCGGCATCCCGGCGCAGGACCGGCCCTGGATCGCAGCCGACGGAGCGTGCACGTTCTACCTGACCTATCACCAGCTGCCGCTCTTCTCGCCGATCGTGAACAAGTACGACGTATGCAACCTGACCAACATTGGCGCGGGGTTCACCCTCAACCCGGTGCAGTCGACGGCGCTCTTCACTCAGAACACGATCCCGGGTCTGACCAATGCCTTCGGAAAGACGATCGTGGACAACTCGTCAACGTCGCCCTTCCAGCACAACGTGTACGTGCCCATGGAGGCGTGCAACCTCACGACGCCGACCGACTACTTCAACAACGTGGTGGGAACCGCGGAGCAGGTGCCGACCTGCCCCACCGGCGTCAACACCGAGGTGGAGATCGGCGTCAGCACGGACGGTGGGCAGACGTACAACGACTACGTCGTCGCGTACAACGGCAACGGCGAGACGCAGGTCTGGCCGACATCCCTTGGTGTGGACGCCACGGGTGAGCTCTACATGGTGTGGAGCGACAACCATCACGGCTACCTGTCGACGTCGACGGATGGCGGCAAGACGTGGAGCGCGAAGCAGCAGATCGACGCCTCACTTGTAGGAACGGTGACCTATCCGACGGTCGCGGCGGCGGACAAGGGGATCGTCGACGTGGCGTACTACGCCACGTCCGCGGCCGGCGACGCCAACGACCTGACGGTCATGGGGACACCCGGGTCGCCCACCTCGGCGCAGTGGCACCTGTACTGGCAGGCGTCCAGCAACGGCGGCACCTCGTTCAGCGCGCCGCAGGCGGTGACCACCACCAACCATACGGGCGTGCTCTGCACCATGGGCAGCGCCTGCTCCATCAGCGGCAGCCGCAACCTCTACGACGACTTCGGTGTCGTCATCAGCCCGGTGACGGGCAACCCCACGATCGCCTTCGATGCCGACCAGCCCTTCAACGCGCCGCTCGGCAACGCCGCGGTGGATCCGTACACGGCATATGCCACCGAGGTGAGCCAGCCGTCGAGCTCCACACCGGAAGCTCCGGTGAGCGCGGCGCTGGTCATGGGTGGTCTGGTCAGCGTGCTCGGCGCGGCCGCTCTTCGTCGCCGGCGCTCGCAGCAGCGCTGACGGAGCGGCGGCGCCCGAACCCCAGGCGCCGCAACCGCGAATCCGCCGAGCGCCGGAACTGCTCCTGGTCGCTGATCACCGCGTCGGGAGCGGGCCAGTAGGGCGGCTCCTGACCGCCCATGTCCGAGGGCCACGGGCTGTTGCTGCCCAATGCCGGCCCTTCGTTGGGCTCGCCGCGCAACCCGTACCAGAAGATGGCCAGGACGAACAGTCCGAGCCCGCAGATGATGATGATCGCGACAACCATGGCCGCATCATCCGATGGCGGTGGGATGCTTTGGCTGGTACAGCGCGAGCCGGCTGTCGTCGGGAAGCACGATCGTGGCGACGCGCCCGAATCGCGCGTCCTCGACTCCGCCTTCGAACGTCGCACCCTTGGCGCGAAGCCGGCTCATCTCCGCGTCGATGTCGTCGCACATCAGGTACAGCTCGTGATGTGGTGACTCATCGACGGGGTGCACACCGAGCTCGGCGGGCGGCAGCGCGAAGATGAGCCAGCCACCGCCGGCATCCACCGAGTCCAGGTCGAGGACATCGCGCAGAAAGCCGCGCACCGCGTCGGCGTCTTTGGAGAACATGAGCGCGTGCACTCCGATGATCATCAGTCCGTATCCGCGCCCGCGGGCGTTGGTGCGCTCGCGGCGGGGCACGCTCGCTGCTGCAACGGCAACGGCGGCTGCGGCGTCTGACTGAAGTTGAAGGCGTTGAACATGTCGTTGGAGCTGCCGTCGAAGCTGGTCAACGACGGCAGGCCGTACGTGTCCTCGATGAACTTCAACATCGATGGAAAGCTGTACATGGTGTCGTCGACGTAGCCCGGCTTGGCATAGGGCGAGATGACGATCGCGGGCACCCGGAAGCCGTACCCGATCTGCGGGTTCGGTCCCGGGGGCGGCACCACATGATCGTAGAAGCCGCCGAAGTCGTCCCAGGTGAGAAAGACCGCGGTGCTTGACCACTCGCTCTGATTGGCCATCACGGCGTTGAGGTCCGCGACGACGCCGTTCTCACCCACGCAGATGCTGTGACCCGGGTGGTCGCTGTAGTTCCAGGGCAGCACCAACCAGCTCACCGCGGGAAGATTTCCCGACTGGACGTCGGACACGAACTTGCTGGTGTCGGCCATGTGCGTGGTCCAGTCGGCGCCGTAGCGGATGTGGCGGATCGCGTCATAGGCCTGGAGCTGTGAGCCCGGTGTGACGTAGTACTTCCAGGACAGCTTTGAGTGGTCCAGCAGGTCGGCCATCGTCGGGAAGTCGAAGCACGGAAAAACGTGTGTGACCGTGCCGTCGGGCGCGCGCTCCTCCACCGTGGTGCCCGACGCTGCGTCGCAGCCCCAGGACGTGCCGGTCGAGGGCGAGATCAGGCTGTCGACGTTCGCGTCCTCACCGGCGATCGAGAACAGGTGGTTGGGGAGGCTCGGTCCCGCCACCGTCGAGAAGAATCGGTCGGCCAGGGTGAAATGGCGAGCGTAGGCCCAGTAGTTGGGAATGTCACCGGCATAGAGCTGAGAATCCGCCTCGTCAACCCCGTTCTGGATCGCGCCCGAGTTCAGCGAGAACTTGTCCAGCTTGCCGTTGTCATATGACCGAACCGACGCGACATGGCTGTGGTCGATGTCGTGATACAGGTGGTCGGGCTGATGGTTCAGCGGGTGCACCACACCCTTGGGGTCTGGGTACGTGGTTGCGCCGTTAGCGCCGGGGAACGTGCCGAACATGCTGTCGAAGCTGCGGTTCTCCTTCATGAGGATCACGATGTGCTGGAGGGGGCTCGTCGCCATGGCGCGCGCCCCGGTGGATGGCACCGAAACGAAGGCCACGAGGACCGCCGCAGCCATGCACGACAGGCCGATGAGTGCCCGCCCAGACGCTGGTCGTCCCCGCCGCAGTGGACCATCCATCCGCCACCCTCCAACCCACGGGCCGCGCGCGACGACGGGACGCGCGGCCGGTGCAAGAGTGTGCGCCCTCGGATGGGCGGTTGTCAGCCCAGCCGCAGGAAGCGCACGTTGCTCCGATACTCACGGAGCGTGCGCGCGTCCATGTACGACATCGAGCTGCGCAGTCCCGCGAGGTAGCGACGGATCACGTCGACGACGCGGCCCTTGTACGGCACGAGCGTCTCCGCTCCCTCGATGTACTCGGGATCCTCCCCGTCCTGCTCCTGCTGCACGGAGAAGGACGCGGCGCCGCGCATGATCTTGTACTTCTTGCCCTCGACGACGATCACGCGTCCCGGCGCCTCCTTGGTGCCGGCGATGGCCGACCCGACCATGACGCAATCCGCACCCAGCGCGAGGAGCTTGCACATGTCAGAGGGGGAGCGCACCCCGCTGTCGCCGATGATCAGGGCACGGCGCCGCACGCTGGCGGCTTCCGCCACGGCATACGGCGTGGGGACGAACACGCCCGTCTCCTCGCGTGTCTCGCACACAGACCCGCCGGCGATGCCCACGCGGATGGCGTCGACGCCCTGGTCCTCGAGCCAGGTGAACGCCTCCGCGGACGCGACATTGCCCGCGATGAGGAAGACGTCGGCAGCCGTGGCGCGCATCCAGCGCACGGCTTCCGCGACCTGGATGTGCGCACCGTTCGCTGTGTCCACGCAAACGATGCGGCACCCCGCCTCGGCGAGCCGGACAAAGCGCTCCTGGTAGTCGTCGGTCACGCCCACCGCCGCGCCGACAGGGCCCGCGGCGGCCTCGGCCGCCTCCTTGAGGCGCCGCACCTCCTCGCCCACGGGCTGGAAGCGATGGAGGATGCCCAGCGCGCCCGAGCCTGCGAGCGCCCAGCACATCGCCAGGCCGCACACATCCGGCATCGGCGACCCAAGCATCGGCGCGCGCAACGTCACGGGCCCGAAGGCGACATCCGGCGTCGCCTCCGACCGGTGCAGGAGGGTTGAGGGCAACCGTGGCGCCAACGTGATGTCGTCGTAGTCGAACGCGATACGACCTCGCATCAGCGCGTCGAACTCGAGCACTGGACGCCCCATCAGTGTCTGAGCCATCACCGCCATCGTACCCAGAACGCGCGGCCGGTTCCAGCTGGGCGCGTCATACACTTGATCCATGAGCGAACTCAGCACCCGCGCCACCGCCATCGCCGGCCGCATCACCGAGCTCCAGGAGCATCTTTGACCTCGCCGGAAAGCGCGCGCGCGTTGCTGAGCTCGACAGCCTGACGGCTGCGCCGGATCTCTGGGATGATCCCCGCCGGGCCGCAGGCCTGACCCAGGAGGCCGCTCGGCTTCGCGAGGAAATCGAAGGCTGGGAAACGCTTTCTCGCCGCGGCGCCGACGCCCGGGACATCGCCGGCCTCGTAGACACCGAGCCCGATGAGGGCGTTGAAGCCGAGCTGACCGCCGAGCTCGACGCACTCGAGAAGGAGCTCGGCCGCCGCGAGATCGAGGTGCTCTTCAGCGACCCGTACACCGACCATCCGGCGTTGCTGAGCGTGCACGCGGGAGCCGGCGGCACGGACTCGCAGGACTGGGCGGAGATGCTGCTGCGCATGTACCTGCGCTGGGCTGAGGAGCGCCGGTTCAGCGTGGACTTCATCGAAGAGTCCGCGGGCGAGGAGGCGGGCATTAAGTCGGCCACCGTGCGCGTCGCCGGTCCGCGCGCGTTCGGGTTGCTGAAGTCGGAGCGCGGCGTCCACCGGCTGGTGCGGCTCAGCCCCTTCGACTCAGCGCACCGGCGCCACACGTCCTTCGCGCTCGTCGAGGTGACGCCCGAGATTGCGGACGAGTCCGTCGACGTGGAGATCAACCCCGACGACGTGCGCGTCGACGTGTTCCGCTCCAGCGGAGCCGGCGGCCAGCACGTCAACAAGACCTCGTCGGCGGTGCGGCTGACCCACATGCCGACGGGCATCGTGGTCACATGCCAGAACGAACGTTCGCAACAGCAGAACCGGGACGTCGCCTGGCGCGTGCTGCGCTCGCGCCTGGTCGCGCTGCAGCAGGCGGCGCATGCGCAGCACATCGCCGAGCTCAAGGGCGAATCGCTGCCCGCCGAATGGGGCAGCCAGATTCGGTCCTACGTGCTGCACCCGTACACGATGGTGAAGGACCATCGCACGGGCGTGGAGGTGGGCAACACGCAGGCGGTGCTCGATGGCGGCATCGACCCGTTCATTGAGGGCTTTCTGCGCTGGTCCGCCCGCGAACCCGTGGCCTCGGGCTGACCCGAACCGGCCTTTCGCGCACGGGCAGGCGCGTGACCGTTTTGTGACGAATTTCGGGCCATTCTCCGGCCCGGCGGTATACTCCGAGCCGTCTCACTTCACGGCTTCAAATGCGCCACAACGTCCATTCAGGCGAGCCTTGAAGGCACCGGTTGCCTCCGCCTGGGTGGGCGGGACGGGTGCAACCACACGGGAAGACTTCACATTCACCTCTCTGAGCTGTTCGCCGCATGAGTGTCGCGCTCGCTGAGCGGCCGATCATGAGTCCAGCGCCGGCGCTGCGTCCCGTCATCTCGTTCCATGGCGTGACGAAGGTGTATCCCAACGGCACCACCGCGCTCCGCGACGTCAACCTGGCCGTGCACCAGGGAGACTTCTGCTTTCTCGTGGGCGCGAGCGGCGCCGGCAAGTCCACGCTGGTGCGCCTGCTCATCCGCGAAGAGACCGCGTCGACGGGCCGCATCTTCATCGACGGACACGAGATCACCCGGATGCCACACCGCAAGCTGCCCAAGCTGCGCCGCAAGTTCGGGATCGTGTTCCAGGACTACAAGCTGCTCAACACGCGCACCGTGGCGCAGAACGTCGCGTTCGCGCTGCAGGTCACGCGGCCGGGCCAGCGCCATCTGCGCGAGAAGGTGGAGGAGGTGCTCTGGATCGTCGGGCTCGAGGACAAGCTCGACAAATACCCGGACGAGCTGAGCGGCGGCGAGCAGCAGCGAGTGGCGATTGCGCGCGCGCTGGTGCACCGGCCGCGCATCTTCCTGGCCGACGAGCCGACGGGCAACCTCGACCCCGACACATCGTGGGGCATCGTGCAGCTGCTGCTGCAGATCAACCACCGCGGCACCACCGTCCTGATGGCCACGCACAACCGCGAGGTGGTCGACCTGGTGCGGCGCCGCGTCATCGCGATCGAGGACGGCCGCGTCATCCGCGACGAGGCTCAGGGCAGCTACCTGCGCGAGGGTGAGGCAACCATATGAGGCGGCTCGGCGCCGCGCTGTGGTTCGCGGTCCACACGGCGGGTCAGAACTTCCGGCGCAACCTCGGCGTGTCGCTGGCCGGCGTGTTCACCATGGGCCTGATCCTGTTCCTGGTGGGCGGCGCGCTGCTCTTCACCCACTCGGTCGACTCCGTGCTGCAGGCGCAGCAGGCGAAGGCCAGCCGCATCAAGATCTATCTCTCCGACAGCGCTTCGCTGGCCTCCATCATGGACTTTCAGCTGCGCCTGAAGAATGACCCACGCGTCATCTCGGTGACGTTCGAGAACAAGGACCAGGCGGCCAGGGAAGCGGCGCAGAACCCTGACATCCAGGCGGCCCTCAACGCGCTGGGCAGCAACCCGCTCCCCGCATCGCTCAACCTCAACGTGCGCCAGCTCACCGACCTGGGGCAGTTCGACAGCATGGCGCGCAACACGCCCATCGTCGACAAGACGACGGCCACCGACTACAACCCGGACGTCATCGGCAAGCTGCGCACGGTGATCAGCGTGATCTCGCTGGTGGGCGGGATCATCGCGTTGATCCTGCTGGTGATCAGCCTCGTCATCATCATGAACACGATCCGCACCGCGGTGTACGCGCGGCGCACGGAGATCGAGATCATGAAGCTGGTCGGCGCCACCGACTGGTTCGTGCGCTGGCCGTTCATCCTCGAGGGAGTCATCGGCGGCCTGCTCGCCGCGGTGTTCTCCGGCGGCATCGTGTTTCTCGGATACAAGCTCTTCGTCCAAGCGGCGCAGCGCAGTTTGTTGAGCGTCCCGTTCGACGCTTCGTATTCGGCGGCGTTGCTGTTCCTCCTCGTGTTGGGAGGCGTCGCGGTCGGGGCCTTTGGCAGCTACCTGGGAGTGCGGAGATTCCTCAGCGTCTGACGACAAAGCTGGGGGTGGTGGTGCTGCTGGCCGGCACACTGGTGGCGCTCGCGCGCCCGGTTGCGGCTGATCAGTACACTGACCAGATCTCGGCCGACCAGCATCAGAAGCAGTCGATCGATCAGCAGATCGCCAACCTGAAGGCGGAGATCGCCAACGCCAAGGACCAGGAGGCGAAGCTGCAGTCGGTCATCGCGGGGCTAGACGCGCAGATCAGCACCACAGAGGGCCAGATCGGCGCAGCCAAAGCCCAGCTCGCGGTAATCGAGAGCAACCTGGCGGCCGCGCAGGCGCAGCTGGACGAGGCCAAGGCGCAACTGGCCGCGGAGAAGCGTCAGCTCGCGAAGCAGATCGTGGTCATCTACGAGATGCAGCAGCAGTCGACGCCGATCAACAATCTGCTGGCGTCGGGGAGCTTCAACAGCTTCTGGGCCGACGTGATCAACGGACGCCGCATCAGCGATCAGGAGCTCGCCACAGTGGACGAGATCCACCACCAGCAGGACGTCATCCAGAGCGACGTGGACGCAATCACCGCGCAGCGGCAGCAGCAGCAGGCGATGCTCGGACAGCTGGCCGCGGAGCAGCAGCAGCTGGACTCGCAGCGCGCGGTGCAGCAGGCGGCGCTCGCGTTCCTGGCATACATCCAGGCCCAGGATCAGGCGCGCGAGCAGCAGATGCAGGCGGCGGCTGCGGCGCTCGACTCGCAGATCGCGCAGCTGCAGCAGGAGGAGCAGCTCGCGCTCGCAGCCGGCGGCGGCGACGGGCGCTTCGTGTGGCCTGACAGCGGTCCCATCAGCCAGGGCTTCGGCTGCACGCCATTCGCCTTCGAGCCGTACGACCCGTCGTGCCCGTCGAAGCACTTCCACAGCGGCATCGACATTGCGGGCGCGTGCGGCAACAGCATCTACGCAGCTGACTCGGGCATCGCGTACATCGAGCCGTACCAGTCGTACGGCTACGGCAACTACATCATCATGGTGCACGGCAACGGCTGGGAGACGCTCTACGGACACATGTCCGGGTTCGCCGTGGGCAGCGGGCAGACGGTGCACCGCGGCCAGCAGATTGGCTGGGAGGGTTCCACCGGCAACTCGACCGGCTGCCACCTCCACTTCGGCGTGAACCACAACAACCAGTGGGTCAATCCGCTGGCATATCTGCCGTAGCGGCGTAGGCGACCGGGTCGCAACGCGAGCCCGCCGCAACCGATTCGCGACTGGACGCGCGGAGGCGGAGGGGGAGGGATCCTGCAGGACGTACGCAGCCGGCCTGGTCCGGCCGGCGAGTAGCCGAGCGGGCTTGCGACGCCGAAGGCGTTGCCCCGCGCTCCAGCAGGGTCCCTCCCCATCCGCCTCCAGCGCGTAGAGCAGGCGCCGATATACTCGGCTGCGACATGGCGGAGCGCTTCGACCTCGCAATTTTGGGTGGCGGAATGGGGGGGTATCCGGCGGCGATTCGCGCTGCGCAGCTGGGCATGAGCGTCGCGCTCGTCGAGGAGGACAAGCTCGGGGGCACGTGCTTGCACCGGGGCTGCATTCCCACCAAGGCGCTGTTGCAGAGCGCCGACCTACTCGACCAGTTGCGTCATGCGGGTGAGTTCGGCGTGTCGGTGAAGGACGTCGGCTTCGACTACGCGGTGGCCGGCAAGCGTCGCGACGACGTGGTGTCGCAGCTGCACCGTGGCGTCGAGTACCTGATGAAGAAGAACAAGGTGACGGTGGTGCGCGGGCACGGCCGCATCGCCGGCGCGGGGCGCATCGACGTCAGCGGTCAGGGCGAGCCGCAGGAGGTCGAGGCCGCGAACATCATCATCGCGTCCGGCTCGCGGCCCAAGGAGCCGGCGGGTGTCGACGTCGATGGACAGCAGGTGATCACCAGCGACCACGCGTTGACGATGAACACCGTGCCGGGATCCGCAATCGTGCTCGGGGCCGGAGCGGTCGGCGTCGAGTTCGCGTCGCTCTACCGCAGCTGCGGGGCAGACGTGACGCTGGTCGAGATGCTGCCCACGCTGGTGCCGCTCGAGGATTCAGACCTGGGCGCCGAGCTTCAGCGTCAGTTCGAGAGCCGCGGCATCCGCTGCCTTGTCGAGGCGCGCATGGATCTCGGGTCGATCCAGCGCAACGAGGGCGGCGTGTCGGTCGCCGTGACCGACCGCGATGGACGGGAGCACCGCCTGCAGGCGGATGTCCTGCTCATTGCGGTGGGCCGGTCGGCGAACGTCGAGGACATCGGCCTCGACGGCACACGCGTTGAGGTCAGAAATGGCGCGATCGTGGTCGACGAGATGCTCCGCACCGCCGAGGAGGGCATCAGCGCCATCGGCGACGTGGCCGGCGGCTTCCTCCTCGCGCACAAGGCGCTGCACGAGGGTGTGATCGCGGTGGAGGCGATCGCCGGCAGATCGCCCGACCCTCTGCCGTCGCGGCTCGTGGCGCGGACGACCTACTGCTCACCGCAGATCGGATCGCTCGGACTCAGCGAGGCCGAGGCGAAGGCCGCCGGCCACGACGTGGCGATCGGCAGCTTCCCCTTCCGCGCCAACGGCCGCGCCCTCATCTGGGGCGAGGCGGGCGGCTTCTGCAAGGTGGTGGCCGACCGCGGCACGGGCCTGGTCCTGGGGGTGCACGTCATCGGCCATGAGGTCACCGAGCTCATCTGGGGCCCCGCGCTGGCGCTGCTGGTTGAGGCGACGCCGTTCGAGATGGGCCGCACAGTGGCGCCGCACCCTACACTCACGGAGGTCCTCAGCGAAGCTGCGCTGGCGGTCAGCGGTGAGGCCATTCACATCTGAGACGCGGGATGGGACCTGGAGGGCACTGACCGACCGTGGCTGTGACGAAACCTGACGCAAAAGACGAGGCGGGACTCGACGCCGGCACACTTCGCGAGCTGTACCGCAACATGCTGCGTTCGCGGCTCCTCGACGAGCGCATGTGGGTGCTCAACCGCCAGGGCCGGGCGCCGTTCTGGATCTCGGGGATGGGCCATGAGGCGGTTCAAGTCGCTTTTGGCATGAACCTTCGCCCCGGCTACGACTGGATCGCTCCGTACTACCGCGACCTGGCACTGACCCTGGTGCTGGGCATGACACCCAAGGACCATCTGCTCTCGGTGCTGGCCCGCGCGGACGACCCCAACAGCGGTGGGCGCCAGATGCCCGCGCACTACGGATGCCACCGGCTCAACATCATCAGCACCGGCTCCCCGGTCGGCACGCAGCTGCTGCATGCCGCTGGGCTTGCGCTCGCCTCGCGCATGCGCGGCGAGGACGCGGTGGCGTTCACCTCGATCGGTGAGGGCGGCACGAGCGAGGGTGACTTCCATGAGGCGCTGAACTTCGCCGCGACGCATCGCCTCGCTGTGCTGTTCGTCGTCGAGAACAACGGCTACGCCATCAGCGTCCCGTGGGAGAAGCAGATGCCGACCCCGGACGTGGCCGACCGCGCCACCGCGTACGGCATCCCCGGCGTCGTCGTCGACGGCGGCGATGCGATGGCCTGCTATCGGGTGGCGCGCGAGGCCACCGAGCGCGCGCGGCGTGGCGAGGGGCCGACCCTCGTGGAGGCGAAGGTCCTGCGCCTCACGTCGCACAGCTCGGATGACGACCAGCGCCGCTATCGCTCTCTCGAAGTGCTCGAAGAGGAGAAGCAGCGCGACGGCGTGCTGCGCTTCCGGGCGCAGCTCGAGGAGCTGGGCGTGCTCAAGCCGGGTGACGCGGAGGAGATGCGGGCCGAGCTGGTGCGCGAGCTGGACCGAGCCCTCGACGAGGCCGAGGCGGCGCCGCAACCCGATCCCGACACCGTCCTGCGCCATGTGTACGCGGAGGACCGCTGATGGCGCAGAAGACGTACCTCGAGGCCATCCGCGACGGCATCCGCGAGGAGATGGAGCGCGACGAGCGCGTGATGATCCTGGGTGAGGACGTCGGCGCCAAGGGAGGCGTCTTCGGCGTCACCGACGGGCTGCAGAAGCAGTTCGGGGAGTGGCGCGTGCTCGACAGCCCGCTGGCCGAGTCGTGCATCGTCGGCGTCGCCATTGGCGCGGCGCTCAACGGCATGCGCCCCATCGCGGAGATCCAGTTCCAGGACTTCATCATGCCCGCGGTCGACCAGATCATCAGCGAAGCGGCGAAGATGCGCTATCGCAGCAACGGCGACTGGGGTGTGCCGATGGTGGTTCGCGCGCCGTTCGGCGGCGGCGTGCACGGCGCGCTGTACCACTCCCAGTCCATCGAGGCGATCTTCTGCCACATCCCGGGGCTGCGCGTGGTTGTGCCGAGCTCGCCGTATGACGCCAAGGGGATGATCATCGGCGCGCTGCGCGATCCAGACCCCGTCCTGTACTTCGAGCACAAGCGCGCCTACCGCGCGATCAAGGGCGAGGTGCCGGACGGCGAGTACACCGTGCCGCTGGACACCGCGAACGTGGTGCGCAGCGGCGACGACATCGCCGTCTTCACCTACGGAATGATGGTGCACACCGCGCTCGAGGCCGCGGAGCGCATCGCGGCGGACGGCTTCGAGTGCGAGGTCATCGACCTGCGCGCGCTCCGCCCGCTCGACCGCGGCGCGATCGTGAGCAGCGCGCGCAAATGCGGCAAGGTGCTGGTGCTGCAGGAGGCGAACCTCGCCGTGAGCGTCGCGTCCGAGGTATCCGCGATCATCGCCGAGGAGTGCTTCGAGCACCTCGACGCGCCCGTGATGCGCTTGGGCGGACCGGAGATCCCGGCGATGCCCTATGCGCCGCCCCTGGAGCACGCGTATCTGATCACCGCCGAGAAGGTGGACAAAGCGCTGCGCGAACTCGCTGCGTACTGAGCGGAGGAATTTTTCTCTGTGGCCCTGACCGTCAACATGCCGCAACTGGGGGAGAGCGTCACCGAGGGCACCATCGCCAAGTGGCTGAAGCAGCCGGGCGAGGCGGTGGCGAAATACGAGTCGATCGCCGAGGTGATCACCGACAAGGTGAACGCCGAGATCCCCGCTCCCGCTGACGGCACGATGGGCGAGCTCGTCGCCGCGGAGGGGGCGGTGGTGGCGGTGGGCCAGCCGATCTGCACTATCGACACCGGTGAGGGGTCGGCCGGCGGTCCTTCGCCTGACGTGGCCGAGACCACGCCGTCAGCTCCCTCGCCACAGGCCACGACGGAGGCGCAGGAGGCACCGCCTGCGCAGCAGGCGACACAGCCATCGCAACCCGCGCCGGCGGCGCAGCCGGAGTCCCAGCCGCTCGCACCCGCCGCGCAGCAGACCGCGGCCCAGCCTGAGGCGCCGAGCGGCAACGGCCAGGGCATGTACCACCTCACGCCCGCGGTGCGCATGCTGGTGCGCGAGCACGGCGTCGACCTGTCGCAGCTGCACGGCAGCGGCATCGGCGGACGCATCACCAAGAAGGACGTGCTCGAGTACGTGCAGCGGCGTGACGCCGGCGCGCCCGCCGCGCCATCTCCGCAGCAGCCCGCGGCGCCCGCGCAGCCCACGGCGCAACCCGCGCCGGCGGCGCAGGCGGCGCCCGCACAAGCTGCAGCGCCGGCCCCGCCGCCGTCCGCGGAGGACACGGTCGTGCCGCTCACGTCGGTGCGGCGCGCGATCGCGGAGCACATGTCGCGCAGCAAGCAGACGTCGCCGCACGCGTACCTGATGGTCGAGGTCGACATGTCGGCGGTGAGCCGGGCGCGCGCTCGGGCCCGCGACGAGTTCGAACAGCGATACGGCGTGAAGTTGACATTCCTGCCGTTCGTCGCGCGTGCGGTGTGCGAGGCGCTGCGCCGCCATCCCACGTTGAATGCGTCATGGAGCGATCAGGGGGTGGTGCTGAAGCACGACATCCACCTGGGCATCGCGGTGGCACTCGAGGACAACCTGATCGTGCCGGTGGTGCGGCACGCCGACCGTCTCAACATCGTCGGCCTGGCCACCACGATGGCGGACCTGGGCAAGCGCGCGCGCAGCAACCAGCTGAAGCTCGACGAGATCCAGGGCGGGTCGTTCACGCTGAACAACACCGGGGCGCTCGGCGCGGTGATGACGCAGGCGATCATCAACCAGCCGCAGGCGGCGATCATGACCATGGACCTGGTGGTGAAGCGCCCCATCGTGGTGGAGGACGACGCGATCGCGATCCGGCCGATGATGAACCTGGGCATGTCCTTCGACCACCGCATCAACGACGGGCTTCAGGCCACGCGGTTCGTGCGTGAGGTGAAGGCTCAGCTCGAGGAATTCGACGACTCGGGGCCGCTCCTCTGAGCCGGCGGCACCGTATCCGCCGCCGGGATTATGATCGCCGGAGATGACTGAAGGCTTCGACGTCTGGGGCTATCGCACCCCTCCGTCCTGGGCGTTGCGGGCGCTGGAGAAGGGCATCATCGACGTGAACCGCTTCGAGGCCCTGATCCGGGTCGCATCCGAGGAAGGCGACCGCACCCGCCGCAGCCGGTCGCGCCGGCTGGTGTGCTCCTGCCGCCGCCGCCCGCGCCGCGCCTGCACGCACTGGCGCGTCTAGCCCCCGAGAGCGCGGCCTCTCACGCCGCTAGTCGGCCTCCATGTGCGGGTATCGCCAGTCGGTGGGCGGCACAAACGTCTCCTTGATGACGCGCGCCGACACCCAACGAGTCAGGTTGAGAAACGAGCCGGCCTTGTCGTTGGTGCCGGAGAGCCTGCCGCCTCCGAAGGGCTGCTGTCCGACCACCGCACCGGTCGGCTTGTCGTTGACGTAGAAGTTGCCCGCCGCGTGACGCAGGCGCGACGCGGCCGCGTCGATGGCTCGCCGGTCGTCGGCGAACACGGCGCCCGTCAAACCGTACGGCGATGTCGTGTCCACCAGGTCGAGCACGCTGTCCCACTGCGAGTCCTCGTACGGGTACACGGTGAGGATGGGACCGAAGAGCTCGCGCTGCATCAGGTCGTGCTTGGGATCGTCCGTGGCGTAGATGGTGGGCCGGACGAACCAGCCCACGTCCGAGTCGCATTCACCGCCCGCGACGAGCGTGAGCCGCGAGTCGCCCCGCGCCGCGACCATCGCCTCCTCATGCTTGCGATAGCTCGACTCGTCGATCACGGCGCCCATGAACGTGCTCAGCTCTGCCGGGTCACCGACCGTGAGCGCCTCGGTGGCCGCAGCCAGGGGCTCGCGCAGCTCGTGCCACATCGACCTGGGCACGTAGGCGCGCGACGCGGCCGAGCACTTCTGGCCCTGGTACTCGAACGCGCCGCGCACCAGCCCGACGAGCAGCGCCTCAGGATCCGCGGACTCGTGCGCCAGCACGAAGTCCTTGCCGCCGGTCTCGCCGATCAGCCGCGGGTACGTCCTGTAGGTGTCGAGATTTGCCGAAACGCTCGTCCACAGGTGGCGGAACGTGTCCGTTGAGCCCGTGAAGTGGATGCCCGCGAGCGCCGGATGATTGAGGGCCGCCTCGGATACGGCGGCGCCCGGCCCGGCCACGAGGTTGACCACCCCAGCCGGAAGTCCCGCGGCCTCGAGCAGCTCCATGATCACGTGCGCGGCGAGCAGCTGCGTGCTCGCCGGCTTCCACACCACGACGTTGCCGAGGATCGCGGGTGCGGTCGGCAGGTTGCCCCCGATCGACGTGAAGTTGAACGGGGTGATCGCAAGCACGAACCCCTCCAGCGAGCGGTACTCCAGCCGGTTGAGCACGCCGGGTGGCGACACCGGCTGGTCCTGCTGCATGCGCTCCGCGAAGTGCACGTTCCAGCGCCAGAAGTCGATCAGCTCGCACGCCGCATCGATCTCGGCCTGGTGCACGGACTTGCTCTGGCCCAGCATGGTGGCGGCGTTGAGCCGGTCCCGCCACGGTCCGCTGAGCAGATCGGCCGCGCGGAGGAACACCGTCGCGCGCGTCTCGAACGGCTCGCGCGACCACGACGGCCATGCCGCAAGCGCGGCGTCTATGGCGCGGCGCACATCGTCTGCCGTCGCCTGCCGGGCCTCACCCAACAGGAGGTCATGCCGGTGCGGCGCGCGCACCTCGAGCGGCGGGCCGGCGCCGTCGGCGGCCTCGCCGCCGATGTGCAGGCGCAGCGCGTGTGGCGCCGCGGCCTGCATCGCGGCCAGAGTCTCGCGGAGCCGCGTCCGCTCCGGCGATCCGGGCGCGTACAGCTGCACGGGTTCGTTGCGCGGTGGGTTGGGCGAAATGCTCATCGCTTGCGATTGTGGCGCAGCGCGCCGTGGCGTCGCCGCTGGGCGGCTCGCCGGTCACGGTGTACAGTTGAAGCGGACCATGGACCCGATTCCACTTCGCCCCCTGCCCGTCACCACGGGGCCGGGCGGCGACGCACGGCCGCTGCACCAGCGTCTTCTTCCGGACGGTGTCGAGCGGCGTCCGCCGTGGCTCACCGTGCGCCTCGCCGGCGGTGAGGGATACAACCGCCTCAAGGGCATCATGCGCGGGCTCGAGCTGAACACCGTCTGCGAGGAGGCGCGCTGTCCCAACATCGCGGAGTGCTGGGGCCACGGCACTGCGACGTTCATGGTGCTCGGCGACGTGTGCACGCGCGCATGCGCGTTCTGCGCGGTGAAGAGCGGCAAGCGCGGCGGGGACGTCGACTGGGACGAGCCGCGGCGTGTTGGCGAGGCCGTGGCGCGCATGGGCCTGCAGCACGCCGTGGTGACGTCGGTCGACCGCGACGATCTTCCCGACGGCGGCGCGGGGCTGTTCGCCGCCACGATCCGCGCCATTCGCGAGCACGCACCCGGCACCACCATCGAGGTGCTGACGCCGGACTTCAAGGGTGACCACGACGCGCTGCGCGTCGTGATGGCCGAGACACCGGAGATCTTCAACCACAACGTCGAGACGATCGGGCGTCTCTACCGGCGCGTGCGGCCCAAGGCCGACCTGCAGCAGAGCCTCGAGCTGCTGCGCGCAGCGAAGCGCATGGAGGCGCGGAGCCGCACCAAGAGCGGGCTCATGGTGGGGCTGGGGGAGGAGATGGACGAGGTGAAGGAGCTGCTGCGCGCGATGCGCGCGCACGACGTGGAGATCGTGACGATCGGGCAGTACCTGCGGCCGTCGCTGAAGCACCACCCGCTCATCCGCTTCTGGCATCCCGACGAGTTCGCGGAGCTCAAGGAATTCGGCCTGGGGCTCGGGTTTGCCCACGTCGAGTCGGGACCGCTGGTGCGTTCCAGCTACCACGCGCATGAGCAGGCAGTCGCCGCCACCGCCGTCTGACACCACGGCGCGTGCGCTGCGCTGGGCGTGGCTGGGCATCGTTCCCTACGCGACGGCCTGGGACCTGCAACGAGCTCTCGCGAGCGCGCGCCACGACGGCGCGCTGCGCGACGACGTCGTTGTGCTGTTGGAGCATCCACCCGTCTACACGATGGGGCGCAACGGGGAATCGCGCCATTTGCCCGGCGGCCCCGACGCGCTGCGCGCGCTGGGCGCCGAGTACGCCGACGTGGACCGTGGCGGGTCGGTGACGTTCCACGGGCCGGGACAGCTCGTGGCGTACCCGATCCTGCTGCTGGCGCAGAGCTTTCCCATCCCGCGCCACCCGTTGCACGGCGACGTGGTCGCCTACCTGCGGGCTCTGGAGGCGGCGCTGATCGCGACCGCTGCGCGCTACGGCGTCGCGGTGGAGCGGCGCCCGCCGTACACCGGAGTGTGGTGCGACGACAGCAAGCTCGCCGCAATCGGTGTGAAGCTGGCGCGCGGCGTGACCACGCACGGCGTCGCGCTCAACGTGTGCACCGACCTCTCGTGGTTCGACGCCGTCGTCCCCTGCGGCATCGACGACGCTCGCGTCGCGTCCCTCGAGTCGCTGGGTGCCACCGGTCTCACGCCACAGGAGATCGCGCCCGTGCTCGCGGCCGAGCTTGCCGCCGTTTTCGGCCAGCGCTGTGCGCCGCTCCAGGCGGACAGCCTCGCAGCGCTGCGAGATCTAGCCGCTTCTGTCAGAAACGCGGCGTAGCCGGGTCAGGGCCGCCTCGCCACGGCGAAGGTGAAGGCGCGGTGGTACGTGTAGGCGGTTTCGCCGAGCTCCTCCATCGCCGCCGCCACGCGCTGCTCGAACCGCGCGCGGCCCGCGGGCTGCAGCAGGGACAGCAGCGCGTGCGGGTACGGGCCGGCCTGCATCATCAGGTCCACCCACGCCTTCGCATCCGGCGTGTGGTTCCCGATGACCATCTGCGTGGTGCTGACGCGCTCGAAGCCGGCCTGCTCCAGCAGCGCCTGCAGCGCCCACGGTTCGCCGAAGTGGTCGTGGTAGTCGGGCAGCCGCGGAATGCGGAACCCTCCGCCCATCTCCTCGAGGATCGCGAAGAACCGAGCCTCGGCGGCGGTGCACAGGCTGCGCCGCTGGCAGGAGACGGCGATGCGTCCGCCGGCGCGGAGCACGCGCCCGGCCTCGGCAAGCGCGACGTCCGGGCTCACCAGGTAGGGGAGCAGCTGCCCCATCGTGACGACGTCGAACGTCGCGTCGCGCAGCACCAGGTCGTGCGCGTCCATCGGGGCGAACACCGCGCCGCTGCCCGCGGGTCGGTCCGCCCGCGCCACGTGCAGCATCGCGTCCGAGATGTCGACGCCCAGCGCGTAGCCGCCGTGCGCCGGCGAGCCGCCCAGGCGGTGCGTCACCAGGCCGGTGCCGCAGCCCGCATCGAGCGCATGTTCGTGGGGCTCGACAGCGGCAAGCTCCGCGAGGCGGTCCGCGGCACGATCGTGCGCGCCGCCTGCTGACGCGTCGTACAGCGGCGCCGCCCACACATAGAAGTCGAGCAACTGCTCGATGTACGGGTGCGTCACGCTGCGCATGGGTGGTTCAGTGTCGCGAACGTCTTGATGGAGCCGCTTCTCAACCCCGCCGCCGTTACCATACGGAGCCTCGCCAGACACGCCCAGGGGAGCATCGCAATGGACCAAATCGTCGAGATGGAAGAGGCCACCGTGTCCACTCGTGGGCGCGGCCGTCACAACGGGACCTCCGGTGTGAACACCGTCGTTCTCGGCCCGCGTGACAGCCTTTCGGGCAACCTCATTGTGGAAGGCGATGTTCGCATCGAGGGAAGCGTGGAAGGCGAGGTCCGCGCGAGCGGCGACATCGAGATCGAGGCGTCGGCGAATGCGCGTGCGCGCCTCGAGGCGCGCAACGTGGGCGTGCGCGGCAACGTGACCGGGCACATCGTGGCCTCGGGGCGTCTGAATGTCGGTGGATCGGGCTCGGTCACCGGCGACGTGCGCGCGTCACGCCTGCGGGTCGACGACGGCGCCACGATCAACGGCAACGTGACCATGGGTGCAGGGGAGGCGCCAGGCGAAAGCTCCTGAAGCCAGGTCGCCCGCCGCTGAGCGGTATCTCGAGGCGATCTACTACATCGAGCACGAGGGGGAGGTGGCGCGCCCCGGCCGTCTGGCGGAGTGGCTGGGGGTCAGCGCCCCGACCGTCAGCGTCAGCCTGCAGCGCCTCGTGCGCGACGGGTGGGTCCAGGTCGCGGCCGACCGCTCCGTGGCGCTGACCGACGCCGGCGAGACGGCGGCGGCCGACATCGTGCGCCGCCACCGGATCGTGGAGCGGTGGCTCACCGACGCGCTCGGCATGGATTGGACCACCGCCGACCGCGAGGCCGCCGTGCTCGCCCACGGCATGACGACCACCGTGCTGGACCGCCTCGATGCGCACCTGGGGCATCCGGCCACCTGTCCACACGGCAACGTCATCCCGGGGCGGCGGCCGCCCAAAGGCGGGCCTCTGCGCCGCCTGGTGGAGCTCGCCGCGGGGGACCGGGCAGCGGTCGCCCGCATCTCCGAGGTGGCGGAGCACGAAGCCCCACAGCTGCTCCGTGTGCTGGGCGGGGCCGGGCTGACGCCGGGCGTGGAGGTGGAGGTGCGGGCCGCCGGGCCGCGGAGCTGGCGCGTAGCCACCCCGGATGGCGACGTCGAGCTGGACCGGGCCATCGCCGCAGCGGTCTGGGTGACCGCCACCACGGCGAGACGCGCGGCTTAGCTTAGGCTAAGCTAACTGGGGTGCTGGGCAGCTTCCTGATCTTCGCGCGCGAGGGAATCGAGGGGACCCTCATCTGCGCGATCCTGCTCGCCATCCTCAGCGCCGCAGGTCGGCGCGACCTCTTCCGCTGGGTGCTCGGTGGCGCGGCAGCCGCGGCGCTGCTCGCCGCGGTGGCGGGCGTGGTCCTCTGGATCGTGAGCCGGGACGCCTTCGTGGGCTCGACCGCGCAGGAATGGTTCGAGGCGGTGGTGTTTCTCGTCGCCGTGGCCGTGCTGACGTACATGACGTTCTGGATGCGGCGGCACAGCCGCACCATCGGGCGCGAGCTGCGCCGCCGCGCCGACGGGGCGCTGCGCGGGGGGTCCGGGATGGCCCTGGCCCTCATCGCGTTCGTGACCGTGGGCCGCGAGGCGGTCGAGACGGTGATCTTTCTCATCGCGATCGCGTACCAGAGCTCACCGGCGCAGCTCGGCATCGGCGCGGCGCTCGGATTGGCCGTTGCGCTCGCCTTCAGCATCGCCATGTATCGCCTGGGCATGCGCCTGAACATCGGGCGCATCTTCGCCGTGGTGGGCAGCCTGCTCATGGTCGTGGCCGCGGGGCTGCTGGCCAACGCGGTGCAGAACCTGCAACAGCTCGGCGTGCTGCCCGGTTCGCATGCGCTCTGGGACGCGAGCCGTGTGCTGCCCGACTCGTCCGGCATCGGTGACGTGCTGCACGGCCTCTTCGGATACAGCGCGGCACCCACGGTCATGCAGCTCGTGGCGTGGCTGGCGTTCCTCGTCGCGGGGCTCACGTTGTTCCTGCGCCCGCAGCGGCAGAAGCCGCGACCCCTGACGCCCGCCGTTTCGTAGGCGCGCTTCTCCGGCGATTCTCAGCGGCGTCTCCGCGCGGTCTCAGGACTGCGGTGCGTCGCGGTGATTGCATGGCAAGGGTGGCACACGCCATCGAACAGCGATCACGAGGAGCGATGTCAATGACATTAGGGAGACGGCTCACGCAGACGGTGCTGTGCGCGACCGCCGTGACTGCGCTTGCCGGGTGCGCCGCGCACGCCGCGGGCGTGGCGAGCGCCGGCAGCAGCGCCGCTGCGGTGCATGTGTCTCTGAGCCCGAGCGCGGCGCCCACGGATGCGGCCGCGACATCGGCCGCGGGCACGTCGGGTGGCGCATCCGTCGACAGCATCAATCAACACCTCGCGGGAATCGATTCGCAGCTGCGCGCTGCGGACGGCCAGATCAATGCGGCCGACAACGGCCTCAACACAGCAGAAGGAGACCCATCGCAATGAACCTCAGGACAGTCGTGCGAGCCGTTGGCGCGGCCGCGGTGGCGGGCGGCATCGGCGTCGCCGGACCCATGACAACGCTGGCGGCGACCGCGACGGCAACGCCGAGCGCATCGCCGCAGCCCGCAGTCACGCTCGCGCAGCTCAAGGCGCGCTGCGACGACGCGGTGCAGCGCCGCCTGGCGACACTCGGCGCCGACCTCACCTTCGTCGACCAGTCCGGGGCGCTGACGCCGCCGGACCGGCAGGACCTGCAGGGGCAGATCAACGCCGACACGGCCGGCCTCAAGCAGCTCGACGCCACCATCCAGCAGGACGCGACGCTGCAGCAGGCACGAGCGGACTGCGCGAAGATCGTCACCGGATACCGCGTGTACGTGCTCGAGGATCCGAAGATCCACGAGGTGATCGCCGCCGACGGCGTGAGCAAGGCTGACGCGGCGTTCGAGGTGCTCATCCCGCAGCTGCAGGACCTGATCGAGAACTCGTCGCAGCCACCGGCCGTGAAGCAGCAGGCCGAGACCGCGCTGAGCGATCTTCGCAGCAAGGTGACGGCGTCGGAGACGTCCATCTCCGGGGTCAGCGCAGCGGTGATCGGGCTGCAACCGTCGGGCTACCCGGGCAACGTGGTCGTGCTCAAGAGCGCGGCGCAGAACATCCACACGTCGCGCACCGACCTCGACGGGGCGCGCGCCGACGTCAACACCATCCTCCACCTGCTCGGCGGATAGGGACGGAATTGACCGAAAGGGGCGGCCGACGCGGCCGCCCTGTGCGCCCGCCACTATGCAAGCGGGGCGCAGACCGCTACTATCCCCCCGGACGTCCATCTGTTCGGCCATCTCCACGACGATCATCCACCCCCCGAACTCGATGGACGCTCCCGGGGGAGCAAATGGCCACCTTCGTCCGAAACCGCGTCCTCAACCAGTTGCAGTGGTCTCCCGAGGAAGAGGATCTCCGCGCCTCGCGGCGTGAGGCGCTGTGCGAGCTCGACGGCCTGCTGACGCAGCTCGAAGAGGTCAACCTGCGAGGCACGGTCATCCCGACCCGCGTGCTCGTGGCCCTGCGGCGCCGCGGTGTTATGGTGCGGCCGCGCACCAGCGCCGCCGAGCTCATCGAGGCGGTCTTCACGGTGCAGGAGCAGTACATGCGCCAGCCGGCCGGGGCGGTGGCCTCCGAACCCGCCGCGCTGACAGAGCTGCGCCGCCGCCTGGCCTCCTGACACATCGGCGGACGGACGAACCGCTCCGGCGTCCGCTAGGCTGCGGGCGTGGATGTCGACACCGCCAAGCGGGCGGCGGGCACCGCCGCGGCCGCGTTGGTGGACGACGGCGCGCGGGTCGGGCTTGGTACGGGTTCCACGTCGCGGTGGTTCGTGCTCGCACTCGCGCAGCGCGTGCGCTCCGGGCTGCGCGTCACGGGCGTCGCCACGTCGGAGGAGACCGCCCAACTCGCCATCGAGGAGGGGATACCACTGGGTGAGCTCGATGGAGGCGGGCTCGACGTCGCGGTCGATGGCGCCGACGCTGTCGATGACGACTTGCGGCTGATCAAGGGCGCAGGCGGCGCGCTGGTGCGCGAGAAGATCGTCGCCGCTGCCGCGGCGCGCTTTGTTGTGGTCGTTGATGACACCAAGTTGCACGGCCACCTGGCCGGTGTGATTCCCGTCGAGGTGATCCCTTTCGGATCGGAGCACACGCTGCGCCTGCTCGCCGCGACGGGTGCTGAGTTCGCCTTCCGACAGCGCAACGGACGACCTGCGATGAGCGACAACGGCAACCTGCTGGCCGAGGGCATGTTCGGCCGCATCGAGGACCCCGAGGGCCTGGCCGCGCGTCTGGACGCGATCCCGGGCGTGGTCGGACACGGGCTCTTCCTGGGCATGGCGGACCTCGTCGTCGTGGGCCGGGCCGACGGCAGCGTCGAGCAGCGGAGCCCCGCGGCGCCGGGCGATAGAGTGGCGGCGGGCGGATAGCTCAGCCGGTCAGAGCGCCTCGCTTACACCGAGGAGGTCGCGGGTTCGATCCCTGCTCCGCCCACCAGATTTGCGTATTCGAACTCGGGCCGGCGCGTCGGGGGCGTATAGCACCAGGGAGAACGGCTGTTGGCCTAACCTCCGCCCTCGTGAGGATCTGCGCTGCGTGCGGCAAGGAGAACCCGTCGGACGCCGCCTTCTGCAACCAGTGCGGCACCGCACTCGCCATAGCCCCCTCACCCAGGCAGCAGCGAAAGACGGTGACCGTGCTCTTCTGCGATGTCAGCGGTTCGACCGCACTCGGCGAGCGGCTCGATCCCGAGAGTCTTCGCCAGGTCCTGCGCCGGTATTTCGACGCTGCACGAAAGGTGATCGAACAGCATGGTGGCACCGTCGAGAAGTTCATTGGCGACGCAGTGATGGCCGTGTTCA
>JAFARE010000014.1 GCA_019245575.1 Candidatus Dormiibacterota bacterium
CACGGTCCCAGGTTCGAATCCTGGCCCGCCCACCGCGGTTTCGTATTCGGATCCGGGATGATTGGCGTGTCAACTTTGTGGCGCGTTTGCTCTTTGACCCCAACGTTGACCCCAACGCGAGTCGAGTTGACCCCATCGTGTGAGATCCCGTCGGTAAGGATCGCGTCCATGGCGTTAGCGGCTTCTTGCTGCATGGTCTCGGTCACGTGCGAGTACACGTCGAGGGTGAATGCGACAGTCGCATGACCTAGCATCTCCGAGGCGATTTTGGGGTGGACGCCGCGGCTGAGCAGCAACGTCGCGGCGGTGTGACGCAAGTCGTGAAACCGGATGGGCGGCAGTCCAGCTTTCATGAGGAGCTTGGAGAAAGCGCGGCGGAGATTGCTAGCGTCGACTGGCCGGCCGAGCTCGTTGGTGAAGACGAGGCCGAGCGGGTCACCCCAGCCTTCCGTCGCAAGCCGTTCGGATGCCTGCCGCGACCGGTGCTGGCGCAGCGCGGCTAGGGCCGAGGCCGCCAGTTGGATCTGTCGGCGTGACCGCGCAGTCTTCGGATCGGAGATCGTCGGAGTGGCGCCCCGGGGCCAGTCGAGCGTGCCGGTAACCCGTAGCCTCCCCATGTCCAGGTCGACGTCCCGCCACCGCAGTGCGAGCAGCTCGCCCTGGCGCATGCCCGCGGTCACAGCCAGTACGTACAGAGCCTGCAGGCGGTCACCACGCGCTGCCTCGAGCAGCGCCCGAGTCTGCTCACGGTCGAGCGTCTGCATTTCGTAGTAGGCACGTCGGGGCGGTTGCACGAGGCCAGCCGGATTCCGCGTGATCAGCCCCCACCGCGCCGCCTGGCCGAGAGCCTTGCTGAGGATCTCGTGCACGTGGCGCACCGTCGTCGGGCTGAGGCCCGCGTCGACGCGGGCCTGGTAGAGGCGGTGCAAGTCTGCCGGCAGCATTTGCGCTAGGCGAAGCCGCCCGACGAACGGGATCACGTGGAGCCGGAGGTCGCGCTCGTAGCCTCGCCATGTCTGGGGGCGCAGGTTGGACTTGCTGCCGTTCAGCCAGTCGGTGAGATATGCGCCCACCGTTTGGCGCCCGTCGGGAATCGGCAGCCCCTCCTCCTGCGCCTTGATGGCGGCGCGTAGCAAGCGAGCAGCCTCGTCGCGAGTGTCCGCATACACAGAGCGACGTACGGCGTGTCCATCGCGCTCGAAGGCGATGCGTGCTTCCCAGCGTCCGTCCGGACGCTTGCGCACACTGCCCTCGCCGTTGCCCCGCTTACCCGCCACCAGATGCTCCTATCGGCGCAGCGCTCAGACGAACTGCGCTGTGTGATCCGGAGGCTACCACCTGTGTGCGATCACCGTTCGTCCGAAGCATTGCAAGCTGACGCCGCGCGGAGGCGCTCGACTAGCCCGTCGAGAGCATCTGCTGGCACACGCCGCAGGCGTCCGAGCTTGACGGTCTCAAGCTCACCCGCGCCGATCAACTCGTACACGAACGTCCGACCGCATCCAAGAAGATGCGCCACGTCCATCACGGACAGCAGAGCGGCTGACGCCGTGGACGTGCGCGGTTGTGCGCCGGCCGCAGTGGCAGCTCGCCTATGTACGCCGACGGTTCCATTGTCGGATTGCCTGATGGAGTCGAAATCGAGCTCGGCTTGCGCCATGAGGCCAATGTATCCCGGACAGCGCTTACACAGTGCTTACAGTTTTCGCGTCAGCACCTCGAATCGGCCAAGATGCGCCGCGCAGTCTGATACACACCGTCACCTGATTACGGCAAAGCGATGTGCAGCGTGCGGCGGCCCACTGCCCGAGCGTTCGGGCCAGCGCAGTCGGCCGGCGCGGTTCTGCAGCGATGCCTGCCGAGCGGCTGCATACCGCCGGCGGCGGCAGCATGAATGCGAGTCACTGCCGCGCTGGCCGCACGCACGCGGCACGCTGCGCCTGTCCGATGCCGCCGAGTGGGAGGCCGAGCAGCGGAAGGCTGAACACGCCCGCCGTAAGGCAGGGGAGGACCGTGCGAGGCAGGCCGCGTGGAACCGTGCTCGCAAGCAGTGGCGACATGCGAGAGCTGTCGCCGACCGCCTCCGAGTCCTCTACGGCACGCCAGCTCCCACGCTGGGAGGCCAAGCAGCATGGCGAGCCATCGCCGAAGCTGCCGAGGCCTGCGCTCGCATAGGCGTCCCTGGTATGGACTGGGCCCAGGAGCTGGCTAACGCCGATCGACGTGCCGCTGAGCTCGAGCCTCCGCATTTGACTCGGGCGGAGCACCGCCGACGCCAGCGCGCCGAGCGCAAGGCGCGGCCGACGCTGCCGCCGTCTGGCGGGGTGGGTCAGCTGCCGCCAGTACCGAGCTGGGCCGTCGGACCGCGACGGATCCCCGCGGGGTAAGGGTCCCCCGCGGAATCCGTCTCCCCGAACCCTCTGCCTCCCTGTCAGCCGCCGCAATTCCCACCACGAAGAGCCGCCGCCACCTCCACGCCCACTCTCATCGAAGCAGCATCCCCACGTCCCTCCGCTCGCGCGCAAGCACATCGCTCTTCGCACATCGCAGCGTCTCTTTGTCGCACAGACAGTTTCACCTGCGGTAACGCATGGCCTAGTTCGTCACGTTGTCAGCAGGATGTAAGCAACTGATCGGGAGCTCGGAGGCGCACCAGCCCGCGGTAGCAGCATATCGGTGACGGGTGGCCGCCGTGGGCCGCCCTCACGCCCGTAGCTGTCGTGGACGGCCCCATCGACTTTCCAGCAAGATCGCGTCAGCGACTGCGTATTGTGTCGCTCGTCGCGCTGATACATTTGCGATGACAAACCGACCAGCTCCAATGGCCCTCAGTTGCGCCGGGGGATCTCCAGATGAGGTGCCGAGTGGCGGGTTAGTCGTTGTCCCCGCCGGACACATCCGCGGCCGGCGTCCGGAGCACTCGGATGAGCCTCTCGAGGCGCCGGAGGGGTTCGTCGCGAGGGGCGATTACCCCCCACGCTACAAGCAGGGCTGTGGCAACAGCTGGGGACTCGCAGGCAGGCTAGCGGGGTTGGTTCGCGTCGTCCTCATTCCAGATTGAAATGGCGACATCCTCGCCATATTGCCTGAGCACCTCGCGCTTGGCATCCTGAAGAGACTTCGCTTGAACCTTGAAATCGATTCTCTGCTGCTCATCTTTCCAAACGTAGCCGACGTATTCTCTCATCGGTTGATCTTCATCACGCGCACCGGTCTGCACATCAGAACCTGCTGAGGCAAACTAAGCTGTTGCAAAAGCCGCCAACGACGGTCCCGGGCCTCTGCAGAACATCGGAAATCTGCTCATCCGTCATCTCCGGAATATTATGAACAGTCACGCCGTTCAGGCCGCCGAAGCGTTCGAGATCGGCCTCGTAGAAGGCTCGTTCGGGGACCATTTCTCCATTGGGCAACCCGTGAACGCCTGACAGAATATTGACTTGGTCGCCACCATAATTCACGGCATTCTCGACGATGCTGGTGAAGTCAGACTGGAAGATTGTGCCGGTTGACGTGAAGATCCGTCCACCTGCAGCGTTAGTACCAGTTTGCTCGATGATCCCACCGAAAGCATTCAGACTGCCACGCGCTCCCTCTGCGGCAGCACGTTCACTGAAACCAACCAGTCCCCGGAGGAACTTGGCTGCTTCGCCGGCCTTCCCGACCACCCCAGCACCGCCGACGAAGACGCTGGCGACATCAAACGTCACCTGTCCGGCGATACACGAGCCGACACACCCACCGGCAAGCCATGCGTTGTTGTCGGCGCCCACCCAGTGGTTGAACATCCGCAATCCGAATTGGGCGGAAGGACCGCCCAGCAGGGTGGCAGTCCCAGTCAGCGTCCCGTACAGCGCCTGCGTGACGCCGCACAGGAAGTTGTCGCATGTTCTCGCCTTCTCCGCAGCGGCGGCAGCTGCCTGCGCGGCAGCTTGCTCGCGATGAAGCTCGCCATAGTAGTTCTGGATCGCCCCGAAGTACTGCTCCTCCTCGATCGTGTAGGTGTAGAGCTCGGCGCAGCTGATCCCGCCGCCGCAGTCTCCCTCGGCCTGCTGCACACTGGAGAAGGGATTGGCATGGAAACCGCTGCCGTAGAAGCCGGCGCCGGGATTTTCTTGCGTGCACGTGCCCCTGACGTTGCACGGCATCACCGGCGGAGCGCTGGCGCTGAAACAGCCCGGGGCCGAAGAGTCCTCGCAGCCCGTGGTGTAGCGGTGCCCGCTCGGGTCGCTGAGGTTGATCGGGTCGCCGTTGACGTAGGCGTATGTGTCGCGCGTCAGCGGATCAGTGCCCGCGCTGAGGTTCGCCGTCGACGGCGCGGCGCGGTACGAATCCGGCATCAGGAAGGTGTTCTTGCCGGGATCGTAGACGCGCGAGCCGAACTGGTATTGCCCGCTCGAGGTGTCTCGTCGCGATCCCTGGAAGAGAAGATCATTGGTCGAACTGCCGGCGTCGCAGGGGTTGGTGGCGCTCAGGCTCTTGCGCACACCGCCGAACGGGTCGTAGCGCAGCATGCACACCGCGGCTTTGCTCGTGTCGCTCAGCGTCGACACGTTGCCGAAGCCGTCGGTCGTCAGGTATTGAATCGTGGGCGAGCTCGGCTGAGTGAGGCCGCGGGGCTGACCGGACGGGTCGAGCTCGAAGACGGTGTTCGCGCCGGCCGACGATGTCTCCATGGCGACGAACCGGGAAAGTCCCTGATAGTGGAGGGTGGTCGCGCCAGAGCCCTCGTTGTGCGAGATCTGCCGGTCCAGGCCATCATGCGTGTACGTCGCGGTGGCGTTGGCGACACAGCCGGCCGCCGGGCTGGACGCCTTGGTCGCACTCGTCAGCCGATCGAAGCCGTCGTACCCGTACGTGAAGCAGCCGTCGTCGCTGACCCCGCCGAAGGCGGCGTACGAGACCTGGGTGTTCCCCGACCCCCATTGCTTGAGGCTGTCGTCCCCCTGGTAGCTGGAGTTGATCGCCGGGCCGCTGGGCGGCGTGACCGTGGTCCGGTTGCCGTCGTGGTCCCAGCCGTAGGTGGTGGTGCCATCGCTGTTGACCCAGGTGGCCACGCGGCCGGCGCTGTTGTACGTGTAGCTGAAGGTCTCGGTGTCGATGCCGGACAGCGAACTCTGGCTGCTGAATGCCTGCTGCGTCTTGCGGTAGTCGTTGTCGAAGCTGTAGGTCCAGCCAGCCACGGTGCCGCCGCTGCCGGTCAGCGTCTGGGTGTGCAGCGTGTTGTCGTTGTTGAAGGTCCAGCTGAGACTCTGCCCGTTGGGATCGGTCTCGCCCGCGGGCCGTCCCCCGGCGTCATACGTCCAGGAAGTCAAGCCTGACTGCACCGCCTGCGAGGTCATGGCGCTGGGCAGCTCGGCGTCG
Source organism: Candidatus Dormiibacterota bacterium (assembly GCA_019245575.1). GTDB lineage: Bacteria > Chloroflexota > Dormibacteria > Aeolococcales > Aeolococcaceae > JAFARE01. The sequence goes on from JAFARE010000014.1 coordinate 5,365, forward strand.
CCCCAGGTGTACGTGGTCGCGTACTGCGTCGAGCCGCCGTCGATCACCTGCACCTCGGCCGCGGGGTTCTGCGCCCCGTCGTACAGATCCTTGGTGGTGCGCGCGCCATCGTCCACCGAGCGCAGCAACCCGTCGGCGTAGTACGTCGCGGTGAGCGTGCTGGTGCTGGTCGAGTCGACGATGCTGATCCGGTTGCCCGCCGGGTCGTACTTGGTGGTGATGGTCTCGCCGTTGCGCCCGGTCTGCGTGTTCATCCGGTCGTCGTTGAAGTACGCGAAGCTCTGGGTCAATCCATCGGTGATCTGCCCGCCGGAGCCGTTGACCAGCTGCACGTGCTGCGAGGTCTTGCGTCCGCCATCGTCGTAGCCATACGTGGTCTTGCGGAAGCTGCTGCCGTCGGTCGCCACCGGGACGGTGCTGGTGAGCAGGAGATTGTCCCGGCTGTAGGTGTTCACCGTGGCCGTGCCCTGCGGATTGGTCGAATCTTTGGCGTAGCCGGATGGCGAGAGCACCTTGATCACGTTGCCCGCGCTGTCGTACGTGTACGCAGTTGTATCGCCCGCCTGGTCGGCAACGGTCTGGCGCAGGTTGTCGGTGAGAAAGACCGTGGTGGTGGTGTTGCCCACCGGATCCTTCACCGTGGTCTGGTTGCCATTGCCATCGTATGTGTACTGGGTGACGTGGGTGATGCTGCCGTTGGGCTCCCCGGTCACCGTCTTGACCAGCTCGTCGGCGAAGTATGCCGTCGTCTGCTGGTTGCCGTTGGCGTCGGTCTGCTTCACCAGCTTGGCGTCGGCGTCATACAGGTTTGATTGCGCCGTGACTCGCGTACCCGCACCCGGCGGCGCCGGCGCATCGATCGACTCCACCAGGTTGTCGTCGGTGTAGTCGTAGTTGATGTAGCGGTTGTCGGACCCGTTTGAGGTGGGCAGCCGCAGTTGGGAACGGTTGCCGTCGTGGTCGTACTGCAGACGCGTGATGCATACGCCGGTGGTCGACGGATAGCCGGGCACGCCGCTGATGGACTGCGGGCTCGCACCCGTCGGGCACTGCGCCGCCTGCGTGCCCGAAACGCCACTCAATCCCATGTCGGAGTACTTGCCCGAATCGTCGGTGTTGTCGTACCGCGGCACGTACTGCGCCACCGCCCGGCCGTCCACGTCGAAGTCGGTGCGCAGCATGAAGAGCGCGTCCGGCGTGGTGGTCGAGCTGATGAAGGCGCGCGGGTCGAACTGCGCCACCAGGTTGCCGTCTGCGTCGTACGCACGCCGCGTGCGCACGTTGGCGCCGCCGTCGCTGCTCACCAGCCCGGCGAGCGACGCGGTGGTGTTGTCCGCGCCCTGGACCGTGTCCAACAGCCGGTGGGCGGCGTCGTACGAGTACGCGGTGACCCGCCCGATCCAGGTCTGGTCCTCGCTGCCCCAGGTGCTGCCGCCACCGCTGCCGTCACCGACGCCGCTGAAGATGGCGGCGTCGACCCGGAAGCGTCCCTCGCCGCCCGCTCCACCGTTGCCACCGGAAGCGCCCGAACCGCCGGTGCCGCCGGCCGTGCTGGCCCCGTTGACCGTGTTGACTTGCACGCCCCAGGCGCTCAGCCATACGGAGCCACCGCTGCCGCCGCCTCCACCACCACCGCCCGTGGAAGCGCCACCTGCCGCGCCGTCGGCCACGATCACGCCTCCCGAATTGATCGTGATCTGGTTGGCCGTGATGCGGACGAAGCCGCCGCCGGCACCGCCAGCGCCGCCGCTCGACGAACTGCCGCCCGCGCCGCCACCACCGCCCGAGCCAAGTGCGGTCGAGCCGCTGGCATCGGAGAGGTCAGCCGCGCCGTAGGTGGAACCGGCCGACCCGCTACTGCCGCCGCCGGCACCGCCTGCGCTGCCGCTCTGGCCATGGCCGGCGCCGCCGCCACCGCCGCCGGTCGAACCGCCGCCACCGCCCGGACCGTTGCCGGACCCCGAGCTGCCCGCCTGGCCCGCGCCGGCCGCACTCGCGCCCGCTGGACCGAGGCCCTTGACCGTGATGCCGCAGGTGGAGCAGATGCTCACCGTACCCGTGGCAAGGAACTGCACCACACCGCCGCTGCTGCCGTTCCACGCGGTGGTGGTCAGCCAGCCGCCGTTCTGCAAGGTGACGGAGGTGAAGTTCTTGCTGGTGCTGTTGAGCACATACGGATTGCTCTGCGGGTTCTGCGCCCCGTCGACCACCAGGGCGCCGTCAGCGCCCGTCCCGGTGGTGCCGTTGCTCACGAAGTTGCCCGGGTCCACCTCGGCGGTGAGGTCACCGGAGTGGTCGTAGTCATAGGCGGTCTGGAAGTTGAGCCCTGAGACGCGCGGCACGGTCATCGTGTGCTTGAGACCGTCGGACCAGGACCAGTTCGTGACGTGTCCATCGGCGTCGGTCTGACTGAGCATGTTGCCGTCCGCGTCGAACGTCCAGGTGGTGGTGAGAGCCGACCCGCCCACGGTGTGATACGTGGTCTGGCTCACCTTGCGACCCGCCACGTCGAACGCGAAATGCGTCGAGTAATAGGCGGTGGAGGTGCAGCTGCCGGACCCCTCGGTGAACTCCCGCGGCGGGCAGGTGTCGGTGACGTGGCCGTCGGCGTCGTACACCGTGTCGGTGCGTTCGCTGACGCCGGTATCGCGCGGCACCACCTGACGAATCTGACGGTGCGCAGCGTCGAAGGTGAAGCTGCTGGTCTGGCCGTTGCCATCGGTGCTGCTGGTCTTGTTGTCCACGCCGTCGAAGGCCTGCGCGATCGTGCAGAGGATGCGTCCCGCCGGAATCGGAGCGTCGCCGCTGGTGGACTCGCGGCACGAGGGAGGCACCTGGCTGGTGTCGCCCGGCCACGCGTCGCGCGTCCAGGTCGTCTGCACCAGGCGGTTGACCACGTCGTACTGGAACGTGGTCACGATGCCGCGCGGATCGGTGCGCGAGACGTTGTTGTTGAAGGCGTCGTACGTGTACGTGGTCGGGTGGGTGCTGGTGTAGTTGCTCGGGTTGACCACGTACTGGTCGCAGCTCACCCCCGCGGCCTCCGCCGGCAGCACGTTGCAGACCAGCTTGTCGTTCTTGTTGAAGGACTGGGTCACGTCGTAGTTGGCGTTGCTCGCCACGTTGCCCCGCGGCGAGCGCGCGGCCACGCGGTTGCCGTTCAGGTCCACGGTGTACGTGGTCAGGTCGCCAAGCTGGTCGCGGCTGGAGAGCAGGTAGCGCCAGGGCTGTGCATAAGCCGTGCTGCCGCTGCCGTACAGCGTCTCTGCGTACTGCGTGTTCGTCGGCGACGAGACTGTGCCCGGGAAGTTGCCCGGCGTCAATCCGGTGGTGGCGTTGCGATCCCAGGTGCGGGCCGTGTTGCCCGCCGCGTCGTAGGCGAAGATTGTCCAGTACCCGTTGGTGTCGGTGACCCCTTTGAGCCAGCCACCGCTCGGCGTGTTCCCCGAGAGATCCAACGTCTGCGTCGGGTCCGAGCTCTGCGAGGGGTCGAGGTAGTACTGGTACTGCACAAAGAGGCTGCCGCCGCCGGCCACCCCGTCGGGCGTGACCATCTTGGTCTTCTGCCCGTCCGAGTCGTAGTTGTACTGGGTGACGATGGGATGCGTGCCGTCGTACACCGGCGCGTCGGTCTCGCACAGGCTGCCGGTGTTCGAGGTTGGTGCCGAGGGGATGGCACACACGGGCGTGGTCGCCGGGGTCACATCCGGTCCGTACGACGAATTGTCGTCGACCTTCATCGACGTGAGGTACGCGGCGAAGCCGGATCCCGCGTTGTTGCCCCGAGGTGTCAGCGACTGCGTCTGGTCGGAGATGTAGTACAGCGTGCCCGCGTCGCCGCGCGCGCCGCTGGCGCATGGCGCCGGGCTCGTCACCGCGCTCGAGGTCACTGTGTCGCTGCCTTGCACGCTGTCGTCGAAGCAGTTAACCGTCCCACTGGCCTCGACGTACTGCGCGTGATAGCCGTACGTGGTGTTGAGGTTGCTCGGCGAGTCGGTCACCGACTGGGAGAGCATCCGGCCCTCGGCGTTGTACAGATAGCTGGTGTGCGAATCGGGCGTGGACGTCGAGAACGCCTTGTGCGCCACGGTGCAGAGGTTGTTGTCCACCACGTTGTCCGGCTGGCGGCAGGTCGCGCCGCTGGCATCCCAGGTGTTGACCGTCTCGTGCAGCACGTTGTTCGAGGTGTCGCCCTCGGTGATGTCGCCGACCCGCCCGGTGCTGTCGATGCTGGAGTACACGCTCTGGTGATTGCCCTGGGTCACCGTCAGCGTGTCCGGCGACAGCGAGTAGCTGAAGTTCTGCGTGTTGCCCATGCGGTCGGTCTCGCTGGCGACGTGGGCCAGGCCCAGCAGCGGCGTGTGCCCGTCGCTGTACGTACTGGAGTACGTGAACGACGTCGCGTCGCCCCGCGGATCCTTCGCAGAGCAGAGCTGGTTGGCGTTGCCCCCGCAGGAGCTGCCGTACGTGTACAGCAGGTCGCTCAACACCGTCGAGCCGTCGCGAGCGTACGTCTTGACCTCGGTTAGATTGGCGGCGGGCAGCGTGCTGTCGAGGTAGTAATGGGCGACGCGGCCCGCCGCGTCGGTGATGTCCACTGCGTCGCTCTGGCCTACGTGGTACGCGAACGTGAAGGCGCGCCCTGTCACCGGCTCGAAGATCTTGCTCAAGCGGTTGCTGACGTCGTACTGGTACTTGATCTCGTTGCCCGCCGGGTCGCGGATGTCGACCAGCTGGCCGAGCACGTTGAACTCGTAGCGCAGCCGGTCCGAGCGCTCCACCGCAAAGCCGAGCACCACCGGTAGCGGGGTCTGCTGCGCGAGGTTGTTGCAGGATCCGGTGGCCTCCACATAGCGCCAGAGCGACATGTGCACGCCTGCCGGCGACTTGAACGTCTCATCGACGCAGGTGTGGTCGTATGAGCCGGTGCGGACAAGAGTCACAGGGTTGAGCGCTGCGCGCGCGTCGCTGAGGGGCACGGTCACGTCGACCAGTCCGCTTACGTTGAGCCCGTTGGGCTGGAAGACGTGACGGGTTCCGTCCTGGTCGATCAGCGTCACGCTCAAGGGATTGTTCAACCCCTCGAGCGTCGGCACGAAGAGCTGGTCCACGCCGTGCCCATCACCCACCAGGTCGCCGGCCTCGGACACGTTGAAGGTCCAGCCCGCGCCGAAGCTCCCTGGCAGGTTGAGCAGCGTCGTGTCTTCGCTGTTGTACGTGCGCGTCAGCCCCAGGCCGAGGTGGCCGTGGATCTGCATCGGCGTGAAGTCCCCCTGCTGCAGCACCAGATTGCCGTTGGCCGCGTTCACATTCGCGGTGGCTGACGGCCCAATGGGACGCGTGACGTAGCTCCACCAGCTCTCGAGACCCAATCCCGAGTCGCAAATGGTGATCGGCACCTGGGTGGGACCGAGGTTGCCGGTGGCGTCGCTCACCGTGAGGCTGTCCTGCACGGTCGAGCACTGCCGGTCAAGGCCGAGCGCGATCACGGTGAACGACACCGTGTCGGTACCGAGCGGCAGCAGCGCCAGGTTGGTCACCGACACCGTCTGCCCGGTGAAGCTGCATGTGGCTCCCACCGGGCACGCCCCGCCGTTCACTGTGAGCGGCGCACCTCCGGTCAGCAAAGTCGTCGGAAGCACGTCCACCACGCTGATCACGTCGGCGCTGTTGAGCTGGTTCGCCACCGTGATCGTGTACGTCACCTGTCCGCCGCGCGGGTACACCGGTGCGTTGCCGCCCTGTCCAACGCGGTCGACGACCTCGGTGACGGTGAGCAGCGGCAGTGGGCCCGAAGGTGCGGCCATCGAGCCTGCTTGACGGCGGCGCGCAGATGCCAGGAAACGCGAGTCGAGCGGCCCACCAATCGGCGCTTTGCGTGCTGAAGCATCCACGCCGCGCGGCATCGGCGCGAGGAAGCTCGGGGACAGATTCGCCGGTGCGGCAGCGCCACTTGTAGGAGAAGTCGCGGCTTGGGCCGGCACGGTGCCAGCTACCAAGGACAGCGCGGCCAGCAGCAGCAGGAGCGCGCGGGCGGTATTGCTGTCGCGCGACGGACGAGAGGGCGTGCGTGCGTACACCGACGATTCCGCCATGTGGCGTCACCCCAGAATGCCGCGTGCCCGCCTACGACCGTGCGGCTCCGAACGAGCCAGCGCTCGCCGACAGCCTGCCGTCCGCTCATCGAAGTACGCGGTGGAAGAACTAGCGGCGGTAGTGAAGCGCATGGGGACGCTGGTCACACGACCAACGGCGATCTGTTACATCCGGGCGTCCTAGCCCGCTCCCGCGCTCGTGGCCTAGCGCACTGTCTGACCCCAACGCTGACCCCAACCGGGACGAATACCGGCGGACTACGCCGGACGTCCGGTCAGTCCAAATCCCTTGTGCAGCAACGACTACGGACGTTCGCGATCATCGCCGGACGGCTCATTTTCGAACTCATAACCCCACGGTCCCAGGTTCGAATCCTGGCCCGCCCACCGGACTCGACAGCCGGATCCGAACCACTGTCGGCCGGTATCGAGTCGACATTTACCAGTCGGTCAAACGCGGATCACGACCAGGTTGGGGACGCCGTCGTAATCGTCATCCTGCGTCACGACGGGAAGGCGGTGCGCTATCGCGGTCGCGGCAATCCATGAGTCATTGAGCGGCATACGCTTCGATTGATCGCGCAGAGCCAGCCGGAGCGCCGCCCACGCACTGGCCACTCGCCGGTCGATCGGAATTGGGTCGAGCATCTCCACACGCGACAGCGTCTCGAGTCGCCGCGCCCGCACATCCGCTGCCGCCGCGGCGAGAACTCCAAGGCGCAACTCCCCCAGCGTGATGATCGAAACAGAAAGCCGTTCCGGGAGCTGCTGCGACAGACGTCGGTGCCGTTCGACCGCTATGAAGAGGGAGGTGTCTGCCAGAGCGGTGACGTCTGCCAGCCGAGCGGTCACTGGACCGGAACGTCGTCGGTCGTGTCGGGGAGCAGTTGTCTCAACTCGTCCAAGAGGGCGGCGTCCGCGCGCCACTCATCTGCAGCCTCAAGGAGCTCATGCCAGGGCACGGATCGCGGTCGCCTGGAGAGCGGGACCAGCACCGCCACCGGCCTGCCACTCACCGTCACACGCAAGCGCTCACCGGATTCGACGCGGCGAAGCACCCCGCTGACGTCGTTGCGAAGCTCGCGCGCGGGAATGTCCGTCATGGGAGCAGTGTAGCAGAAGTGCTACACCCGCTCGCCGGGCGGTGGCTCAGGTCGCGGTTGCGGCCGGGCGCGGGCACTGGAGTTCGACGTCCTTGGTGTCGACGGTTCCCGCCGTGCGCCCCGGCGCCTCCTGGTAATTCCAGTACAGATTCGTGTGGGCGATGACCATGTCGGGCGGCGGCGCACCGTAGGCCGTGTTGTCCTCGGTGGTGTGCGCGTCACCCACCAGCAGCGCGTCATAGCCACGCGCGAACGCACCGTGCAGGGTCGAGCGAACGCACTGGTCGGTCTGCGCGCCGACAACGACGAGGCGGCCGACGCCGAGCCCTGACAGCACGTTCTCGAGATCCGTGTCCTCGAAGGCGTCGCCCCAGTGCTTCTCGACGAGCGGTTCGTCGCCGGCGGGCGTGAGCTCCGGCACGATCCGCCATGCGTCGCTACCGCGCTCCAGATCTTCGTCGGAGTGCTGCACCCACACAACGGGGACATCCTCACGGCGCGCGCGCTCGACCAGGCTGTTGATGTTCGCGATGACGGAATCGCGAGCGTGCGCATCCGCGACGACGCTGTTCTGCACGTCGATGACGAGCAGCGCGCTGTGCGGCCGGTCCTTGAGGGTGGTCATGCCTGAAAGCGTACCCCTCGGCCGTTCACCCTCGTGTCGGCCCGAGCGGCGCGGCGAGCGTTGTCCATGTCGTACCGCCGTCGACGGTCCGGAAGAGCGACGGGCACTCTGGGTCGCTGTACGACGACGTCGAGACCGCCCAGCCGTCGTCCGCGTTCGCGAACCACAGCTCCGACACGTCGTAGCCCCCGCCGAAGCAGTAGCCGGTCAGCACCGGTTTCCACGTGGTGCCGCCGTCCACGCTTCGCCACACACCTGCATCGCCGTCGCCGCCGTACAGGCCGGTGCCGGCAGATGTGATCGTGAGCGAGCCCGCAGGCCCGTAGAAGTCGATGGATCCCGCGGTGGTAGAGCCACTGAAGGCGCGTTCGGTCCACGACACTCCGCCGTCATTGGACGTGAAGACGCCCTTGATGTAATTGCCCGTACAGCACGGCTCCGAGCACAGCACCCACACGTGCACGCTGTCCGCGCTGCGGATGCTGTGGATGCTGCTGCACGGCGGCGTGAGCGAAGTCCAGGTCCCGCCCTGGTCCCGGCTCCTGAACAGCTGCTGCTGGTCGGCAAGGGCGTGCTCCGCGAGAAAGGCGGTGCCTCCCGCGGAGCGTTCGAGAACGGCCTGTGCGTAGACGGATGAGTTGGACCAATGCGGCGCGAGTGGCGGCTGCGCCGCGGCAGGTCGCCAGTCATCACCCGCTTGCGCCGACACGAGCAGATGCGGCGTGCACGGATCGCTGTAATCGCACGCGATCGCCCAGACCGTTGCCGCAGCAGGTTCGAGCGCAAGGATCTGGTCGCTGCTCGTCTGCCGCCATGTCGTTCCGCCGTCGTGCGTCGTGAAGATTCCGGGGCCGAATATCCAGCCGTCGCGTCCCACGAAGCGCACATCGACCTGCGGTGGCGCCGTGTTGTTCACGTAGGCCCCTGTCGTGCCGACGGCGGTCACCATGCCCCACGTCGAGCCGCCGTCGTCCGTCGCCGCGAATTCGAGAATGCACGTCTGCCCGCAGTCGTAACCGGCCGCCCAGCCGTGCACGCGGTCGGAGAACGCCACGGAGCTGAGTGCCGCAACAGGTGGAAAGGCTTCCGGTGCTGGCGTGGGCAGCGACTGCTCCAGACACGGCTTGCCGCGTCCATCGGCACATGGGTCAGCACTGGGCGCCGAGCGGCCGGCCGGCGGAGGAGTGTGCACCACGCGTGACGGCTGGCTGCACGCCGTGGCGAACAGCGCCACGAGCGACGCGCTGGCCAGTGCCACGCGACTCACGATCCGCCGGCCTCCTTGCTGACAGCTGTTAACGCTGCCGGCGGCGACCGGTTACGAGTCCGCGCGGGACGCGGCCTCAGCCCTTGGCGTAGTTGCTCGCGCCGTAGAAGTCGACAACCACCACAGGCTCGTCGCCGACGACCCACGCGTCATGGCCGCTCGGCAGCGACGTCAGGTCACCCGGTCCCGCCTCGAACTCGGTGCCGTCCTCCATCACGATCTTGAGGCGGCCGCTCACGTGGTACTGGAAGTGCGGGGCCTCGCAATACTCGGTGTTTGCGATCGGCTTGACGTCGTTGGACCAGCGCCACCCCGGCTCGAGGACGAGGCGGCCGATGTCCGAGCCGCCCAGGGACACGAGCTCGGCCTTGCCGTTGGGGAACGGGCGCACCTCGTCGGGCGTGTTGAACGTCTTGTGCTCCGCCTGGTGCGTGGTCGTGGCGCTCATGGGGTGCCCTCCGAACGAATTCCGCTGAAGCGGGTATACTCTGACCTTCTAGAAGGTAAAAGTCAATGGAGGCCGGCAACGTGGCGACCGTGGTGCGGAGGGGCGACACCGGCACCGCCGAGCGGATCCTCGACGTCGCGGAGCGGCTGGTGCAGACGAAGGGATTCAACGCCTTCAGCTATGCCGACGTGGCCGGGGAGCTGCGCCTCAGCAAGCCCAGCCTGCACTACCACTTCGCCAGCAAGGCCGATCTCGGCGCTGCGCTCATCGACCGCTACGCCGCGCGCTTCGCCGACGCGCTGCGCGGGATCGACTCCACTGCCACCACCTCGTCAAGCAAGCTGCGTGATTACGCGCACCTCTATGCGGACGTGCTCGACCAGCAGCGCATGTGCCTGTGCGGCATGCTCGCCGCCGACTTCGACACGCTGCCGGCGCCGATGCGCCGGTCCGTGGTTCGCTTCTTCGACGACAGCGAGGCATGGCTGACGGGCGTGCTCGACGCGGGGCGCAGCGACGGCACGCTGCATTTCGCGGGCTCCGCACGCGAGCAAGCACAACTCGTGATCAGTGCGCTGGAGGGAGCGATGCTCGTGGCTCGCTCGTACCACGACGCGGCGCGGTTCCGCGCCGCGGCGGAGCATCTGATCGCCGCGCTCGCAGCGACGCCGGCGACGCGCCGTTCCAGACGCTGACTGCCGCGCGTCAGCCCGGCGGCGGGGGCGGTGGTGGTGGAGGAGGGGGCGGGGTGTTGTCGCGCCGCCGCGGCCGGCGCAGGAGACGCCGCCCAAGCACCTCGGCGCGATCGAGCAGGAACAGGAGCCCGAAGACCACGATGATCAGCACCGCGATGATCGCTTGCGTGTACATCGTGCTCAGCCCCGCCGATGGTTTGAACGGTCGGGCGTGAGTATGAAGCGCCGGCGTGGGAATCGCCCAGGTGGTCGGCTCAGCTATGGGTACGGGAGATAGGGCGCCGCCGCAACCGGGGTCTCATTCATCCAGGGATCGCCGCCGCCCACAGCGCACACGGCGCCCAGAGATGGCATTGCATTCAGCACCAACTGCGTGGCGGCGCCTGGCGGTGTCACGAGCAAGTGCGTCAACCTTGCGCAGGGCCGGGGATCGCTGTTGACCGTCACGTACTCGACGCTGAAGTACGCGTCGCCGCCCGGCGCGAGAACGATCGTGCGCACCGGCACGGTTCCACCCGGGCCGGTGGGGTTGATCACCATTCCCGATGCTTCGTGCTGCACGTTGAGGGTCACCGGCTGTGAACCCTGCTCACCACTCAGCGCGGCATAGCCGGTAAGAGTGCACGCGACGGCACCCTGGTTGTGCAGCTGGACGTCGAATCCGTCATGGCCGGCGGCGCCGATGGTGAAGGTGGTCCTCGCCGAGAGAGACGCGCCGTCGCACGGGGATGGACCGCTGCTCGGAGTGGGGGTCGCGGCGGGAGTGGGTGTGACGGCGGGCGTGTGCGCAACCGCGGGAGCGGGCAGTGGCGGATGGCTCGGCTGTGCATGGCGCAGCGCGAAGACCGCGCCGACAGCACCACCGAGCAGGGCGATCACTGCCGTACTCACGAGCGCCACCGCAAAGGCGCGCGACGGCCGCCATCCCGCGGACGTCCCGCTTTCCATGGTCGTCCGCAGCCGGCGGAGCACCCGCTGTGATGCGCCGGGCGTGGGCACGGAAGGAGCGATCGCCCGCTGCAGCCGCGTGCGCAGCGCCGAGTCGAGTAGGTCTGTCACCGCGATGCCTCCGTTCCTGTGAGCGCGGATTCGAGCGCGCGCAATCCGCGGCGGGTGCGCGATTTGGCCGCCTCGACGCTGCAGCCGCTGACACTCGCGACCTGCTCGAACGACAGGTCCATGTAGAAGCGGAGCACGACGACAAGCCGGATGCGATGCGGGAGACGGCGCAGCGCCGAGCGCAGGTCGACGATGGCGGCGCGGTCGCTCGACTCGGCCACCGCGTCGGGCGGCTCGGCCATACGCAGGAGGCGCGCCCATGAGCCGCGGCGGCTCTCCCGGCACTGGTTGGCCACGATGGCGAGGAACCACGGGCGAAGGTCCGTGCCCGGCCGGCGGTTGCCTCGGCGTCGCCAGGCGCGCAACGACGCCTCCTGCACAGCGTCTTCGGCGTCCTGCCGGTCGAGGAGCAAGCCGGCGGCGAGATGGAATGCCTGGGGCAGAGCTTCGGCCAGCTCTGCCTCGAACATCGCCTGCTCGGTCAGGGCAGCGGCCCCAGGGGCGTCGCCGGCTCGCACACTGATCACGCCACTAATACGGGCGGGCGGCCGAAAAGGGGTCGGCGCCGCTAGGCGGCGAGCGCTCGATACACGCCCACGCGGTCCTTGCCCTCGCGCTTGGCCGCGTACATGGCCACGTCGGCGCGGCGCAGCAGCTCGTCGGTGCTGTCGTCGCTCCCCTCCGCGATGGCAAGCCCGATCGTGCCCGGCACCGACATCGTGAGTCCCTCGACGCTCACCGGCTCGCGCAGCGCTTGCAGCACCCGCCGCGCGATCGCGTCCAGATGGTCCGCGTCAGGCGCGTGCTCCACCAGAATCGCGAACTCGTCGCCGCCGAGGCGAGCAGCCACGTCGCTGGGCCGGAGTGCCCCGCGCAGGCGCTCGGCGACCACGGTGAGCACGCGGTCTCCGGTGGCGTGCCCGTACGTGTCGTTGATCGCCTTGAACTCGTCGAGGTCCATGAACATCACTGCGCTGTGCTCGCGCGTGCCTGAGCCGCGGACCAGCGCCGCCGTGACACGGTCGCGGAAGTACACGCGGTTGGGAAGCCCGGTGAGCGCGTCGTGCCGAGCTTGATGCGCGAGCTCGCGTTCGCGCACCGTCAGCGTGCGGAGCAGGCGCACGTTGTCGCCCACCACGAGGTACTGGCGCACCAGCACGATGCCCACCAATGCGACCACCGTCCAGAAGGTGAACTCGCTCAGCCCACCGCTCGTGACCTTTTCCACCATCAACACTCCGAGCGCGGCGGCGATCGGTGGATAGGGCAGCAATGAGGACACGCGCGAGGGCAGCACGTGCGGCATCTGCCCGCGCAGCGGATGCTTGATCATGCGCAGCGCGGCCACCGCGATGAACAGGTAGCCGGCGACCCAGCCCGTGTCGAGGGCGTTGCCCGAGCCATACGTGCCGTTGGCGGTCGTGTACGCGAAGTTGCTGTCTGCGACTGCTGCCGCCACCAAGCCCGCGGCGACGAGCATCAATGGAGTGCGATCGCCGTGCGCGACGCGCCCCAGACGCACCAGGATCATCGTGATGATGACGACGTCGCTCAGCGGGTACAGCAGGCTCAGCACCATCGCCAGGACCGAGTCGGCGCCCGCGTGGTACACGGCGCCGAGCGCGGTGTCCCAGCTCACCACCAGCAGCGCGGCGGCGATGATGAGACCGTCGAGCACGCTGCGCACGTAGGTGCGCGCCCGCTCGAAGGCCACCGGGAACGAGAGCACGCCGGCCACCGCGAACGGCACGGCGCCGAGGAAGCCCGCGTCTGCCAGCGACGGGAACGGCACCTGGATCTTGGCGACGTCCTCGTACCAGTCCCACGCGGACTGGCCGGCGCCCCACATGAACGCGGAAGCGCCCAGCAACGCCCATGCGAGCCGCACCCGGCCCTGGTGCCGCGCGGCCGCGACGGCGCACGTGGCGGCGGCGATGAACGCCGCGACGGTCTCGGTCAGGTTGTCCAGGTAGGGGCCGGTGGCGTCACCGGCCACGTTGCGCACCAGGGCGACGACAAAGGCGACGACAAAGACTCCAACAGCCACGGCGGTGATCTCCCACCACCGGTCGCGCAGGAACTTCCTGAACAGCCGCGTCGGCATGGGCGAAGTCTCGCCCTGCCGCGTAACGGCGGTGCGGCGAAACGACGACGCCCGGGGCACAGCAATCCGTCCGTGCCGCAACACGCGTGGCACGGCCTCCGACCGCGCCGCAACGCGCGCGGCTACGCGGTCAGCCGGTGGCCACCTCGCCGGCCTCGGCTGACGATGGGTCGGGATCGGCCGGCCTCGGCGCTGGTGACGGCATGCGGATCGATGCAGGCTGGCGCGGTGGCTCGCCACCGAGCTGCGCCCAGATGTTGTGCAGGTCTTCGAGCACCTGGCGCACGAACATCGGAGAGCCGGTCACCTCGATCTCGCGGTCTCCGTCGCGGATGCGCACGCTGTGGTGCGGGGGAGGGCCTGCGTCCGGCCGTGGTCCGGGCCGGAACGGCCGCGCGGCCTGGAAGCTCTGCCGGTCCGTGGGGCGCGCCGGGCGCGCGGGCCGATCGTCCGGCATGGTCGGCCTCTCAGCCTTGGGAGGTTTCGCGCGCGCTCGGTGCCGAGGCGACCCCGTTGCCCTCGACGGCGACGTCAGGCGCGTCTGTCACATCGGCGGGCGGTGTGGCCGCTTCAGCGCCGGCCAGCGACTCGGATCCAGGCAGCTGAATCGACTCCGGCTCATCCTCGGGGGATGCGCCGAAGAGGCGCTCGGTGATCTTCCCGCGCAGCGGCGACTGCACCAGCGCGACAACGCCGCCGATCGCCGCGGTTGCGATGAGCAGGTTGCGAATGCGATGGCTCTGCTTCTTGGGCCGGATCGATCCGGCGAACTTCTCCGACGCGTCAGCGAGACGCTCACGCGCGATGTGCGCTGCGACCGCCGCGCGCTTCTCGCCGGTCCGCGCGAACTGCTCGCCAGTTTCAGCCAGCGCGTCCGCCGCCTTCTCCAGCGCCTTGCTCAGACTCTGAGCGGTCTGCTGCAGGGCCGGGCTGGCCGCGTGGCCTGCATCGCGAGCCGCCGCAAGCGCATGTTCGGCCAGGTCACTGATGGTTTCCGCAGCGCGGCTCCCAGCTTCGGAGAGGTCGCGCTCGAGCACGGCTGTCCTGGATTGGCGACGCCTCATCAAACAACACCTCCGAGCAGCTACCACCCCTCCGGGGTACAGAGGTGTCGATTCTACGTGCTCGGTCCCTCAGCAGTATCGAGCGAATCGATTGCAATCGCTCGGCTATGCGGCGCTGCGCAACCGCACCGGCGCCTCAGCCGCGGGCTCGCGCGCGAGGCGAGTGTCGAGCGGAGCGTCCAGAAACCAGCGGATGCGCGCCGCGCCGACAGACCCCACCACGCGGGCGAGCTCCTCATCGCTGGCCGCATAAATGGCGCGCAGGTTGGGGAAGGCCCGGGCGAGCTGCACCAGGGCCGCGGGCTCGACCTCGCCGAGCAGGCGCAGATGATCGATGCGGCGCCGGGCCAGGCTGCCCGCGCCCTGGTCATCGAGGGGGAGCTGGAGCTCGTATGGGCGGGCGGTCATGCTGCGAGTCTAGCGAACAGATGTTCGGGAGTCAAGCGAGGCTTGCCGGAACTGCCGCCCGCCGATACGCTTGAGGGTGATGCCGCTCTACGAGTACCGCTGCAACGACTGCCACGCCGTCTTCGAGGTCCTGCGCCCCATGGCGCAGCGCGAGCTGAGCGCTGTCTGCCCCGGCTGCGAGAGCCGGGCCAGCATGCCCCTGATCAGCCGCGTCGCGGTCCACGCCGGGGGCCGCGCGGACGCGGGTGCATCGCCGGCGCCGTCCGGGGGCGGCGGCTGCTGCGGCGGCGCCTGCGGCTGCGGCGCCAACTGACGCCGCAGGGACGCGTTCAGCCCGCCAGGGACAGCTCCGTCTGCATCAGGTGCGCCATGAACACCCGGCGATGGGCCGGGTGCGGCCCGTGCTCGCGGATCGCGGCACGGTGCTCGGGCGCGCCGTAGCCCTTGTTCCGCGCCCAGCCGTAGTGGGGCGCGGCGTTGTGGAGCGTGGTCATGAGGGCGTCGCGGTGCACCTTGGCCACGATCGACGCGGCTGATACTGCCGGGATCAGCCGGTCGCCGGCCACCAGCGAGTGCACGGGTTGGGCGGCGATGACGTGGAGGTTGCCGTCGCAGCAGTAGCCGTCGGCCAGGACGGCGTCCACCAGGCGGCGGAAGATGTCGGCGTTGGCCCAGCCGAGGCCCCGGGCGTTGATCTCCTCGACAGTCACCTCCGCGACGGCCCAGGCCACGGCCTCGCGACGGATCACCTCCGCCACCTCCTCGCGCTGCTTCGCGCTGAGCAACTTGCTGTCGCGCAGCAGGGGATGGCGGAAGCGCTGCGGCAGCACCACCGCCCCGGCCACGAGCGGGCCGGCGTACGCGCCACGGCCCACCTCGTCCATGCCGCACAGGCGGAAGGCGCGCCAGTCCGTCACCGCGAATGTGGTCGAGATGTAGTGGCCGAGACGGAACCGCGGCATCGCTGCGCGACAGTCTAGACCCAGCCCGAATCCGGCGCCGAGGGCGGTGACCCTGAGCGCAGCGTTTGATACGGTGGGCCGCGTCATCCGACCTCTCGAGGATCAGCCATAGCCAGCCAGCGGCCCTCGCGCGCGAGCACCGCGCCGTTCGTGACTCGCGGAAGCATCCTCAGCTTCTCCGCCGTCTGTCTGCTCGGGGGCGTGGGCTATCAGCTGCTGGCGGGAAGCGATGCCTCGGGAGCCGGGCCCAGCGGCATGCTGGTCGCGCTGCTCGCCGCGGCCGCAATCGTGTGCGGCATCGTGGCCTGGCTCGGCGGCGTTGTGCTCGCGCTGCGCGCGGGCTCCATGGTGTGGCTCGTCGTGGCGGCGCTCCCGCTGTTTCCGATCAACTCGATGGTTTGTGCCATGTTCTGCCCGAAGTCACCGCCGGAGCGCCGCCGGTGACCCACATCCTGTGGACCGATGTCGCGCCCCGCGACGGCCTGCAGAACATCGCGGCGACGATTCCCACCGAGGCGAAGTTCAACCTCGTCCGCGGGCTGCTCGACGCCCGAGTCCCCCGGGTCGAGGCCACCGCCTTCGTCTCGCCGAAGTGGGTGCCGCAGCTCGCCGACTCCGCGGACCTGCTGGCCGCGCTGGGCGATGAGCCGCGCGGACGCATTCGCGTGCTGATCCCCAACCTGCGCGGGCTGGAGCTGGCGCTGCAAAACGGTGTGCGCAACGTGCTCGTCACCATCGGCGCAACCGACTCCTTCAACCGGCGCAACGTCAACCGCTCGGTGGACGAGTCGCTCGCGGAGCTGCCGCGGATCGTCGACGCGGCGCAGCGCGGCGACTGCGCCGTGGACGTTGCGCTCTCGGTGAGCTTCGGCTGTCCATTCGAGGGCAGGGTCGCCGTCGATCGCGTGGTCGAGCTCTGCGCGCGCATCGCGGAGACCGGCGTCGCCGAGGTCGGCGTGGCCGACACCATCGGCGTGGCGACTCCGCGCGCGGTGACCGAGATGTGCGCCGCGGTGTCAGGCGTGGTGCCGCTGCAGCGCGTCTCGCTGCACGTGCACGACACGCGCGGCCTGGGCGTTGCCAACGTCGCCGCCGCATACGAGGCGGGGGTGAATCGGTTCGACGGTTCGGTGGGCGGCGTCGGTGGCTGCCCGTTCGCGCCACGTTCCACCGGGAATGTGTGCAGCGAGGACGCTCTGCAGGCGCTGGTGTCCCTGGGCGCGAGCATCGACGCTGACATCGCCGCGCTGTGCCGCGTGAGTGAGGAGCTCGAGGCGGTGCTGGGGCAGCCGCTGCCCGGGAAGCTGTACCGCGCCGGTGTGTGGACGGGCGAAGCGGCGCCGGAGACCAGGGAGGTGCGCGTTGGCTGAGGCTGTGGAGGAACGCCGCGACCGTGCGCTGGCGGGCGGGCCGGAGCGCCACCGGCGGAAGGTGCGCGAGCAGGGAAAGCTGCTGCCACGCGAACGCATTGCGCGCCTCTTCGACGCCGACACGGAGTTCGTGGAGGACGGCCTGTTCGCCAACAACGCCGACCCCGAGCTGCCGGCCGACGGCGTCGTCACCGGCATCGGCGTGCTGCACGGCCGCCGCTGTGCCGTGATGGCCAACGATCCGACGGTGAAGGCGGGATCGTGGGGAGCGCGCACGGTGGAGAAGATCGTGCGCATCCAGGAGACGGCGGAGCGCCTGCAGATTCCGCTCGTGTACCTGGTCGACTCCGCGGGCGCGCGCATCACGGACCAGGTGGCAATGTTCCCCGGACGCCGTCACGCGGGCCGCATCTTTCACATGCAGGTGCGCCTGTCCGGCCAGGTGCCGCAGGTCTGCGTGCTCTTCGGCCCCAGCGCGGCCGGCGGAGCGTACATCCCCGCGTTCTGCGACATCGTGATCATGGTCGAGGGCAACGCGTCGATGTATCTCGGCTCGCCGCGGCTCGCCGAGATGGTCGTGGGGGAGAAGGCGACGCTCGAAGAGATGGGCGGCGCGCGCATGCACGCGACGGTGTCGGGTTGCGGCGACCAGTTGGCCGTCGACGACGCCGACGCCATCGCGCAGGCCCGCCTGTACCTGAGTTACTTGCCGGTCAATTGTTTCGACGACCCGCCGGCGTACGAACCCGTCGCACCCGAAACGGAATTCGCGAGTTCGGTCATTCCCGAGAAGGAGAGCGCGGGTTACGACGTGCGCGCCGTCATCAACGCCCTCGTC
>JAFARE010000012.1 GCA_019245575.1 Candidatus Dormiibacterota bacterium
CAGTTGCTTCGCGGTGGGCCCGGGCAAAGTTCACAAGAGCCTGCTCGCGTGCCTCGTCGAGCGCCTGCTTCACCTCGGCCTGCACCGACGCGAGCCGGCGTTCTGCCTCCTGCGCCGCGCGGAGCCCGTCTTCGATCTTCTGCTCGCGCGCCTCCGCCGCCTTGATGATGCGCGGGTAGGCGAGCTTGCCCAGGATCACGATCATCGCGATGAACGCGATCAGCTCGGCGATGAAGGTGCCGTTGAAGTCGAGCAGGCCTGCGTCGGCCACCACGGTGTGCATGAGGACCTCAGGACACTCCGCTCGCGATCACAAAGACGAAGAAGAACCCGAGCGCGAGGTTGATGAAGTACATGCCCTCGACCAGTCCGATGATCAGGAACATCGTCACCTGCAGGCGCCCCTGCGCCTCGGGCTGACGCGCGGTGCCCGCGATGGTTGCGCTGCCCGCGAGGCCGTCACCGATGGCTGCGCCGATCGCGCCGCCGCCGAGTGCGAGGCCGGCGGCGATCAGGCCACCCATGATGGCGAGTGCATGGTTCATGTGCCGTTTCTCCTTACGCTGGGTTGTGCGCTGGGGCCGCGTGGTGCTCCTCTTCCAGTCCTTCGCGGGCCATGCCGAAGTAGATGATCGTCAAGAGCATGAAGATGAACGCCTGGATCGTGCCGATGAGGAAGACGTCGAACAGCTTCCACACCACAAGCAGGATGACCCAGAGCGGAGAGATGGTGGTCAGCACCGGGCCCGATCCCGCAAACGCGTGGAAGGCGAGGGTGAGCAGGTACACCATCACGAGGCCGCCGAAGATGTTGCCGAAGAGCCGCAGCGCGAGGCTGATGGGCTTGGCCACCTCCTCGATGACGTTCAGCGGCGTGAACAGGATGCGCACCGTCCTCCCCGCTTCGAACGGCTTCGTGAAGCGGCGGAAATAGCCCTTCCAGCCGAGCACGTGCACGCTGTACCACTGCACGATGAGGATCACGACGATCGCCATCGCGATGGTCAGGTTGACGTCGGCGTTGGCAGGCTCGAAGGGCTGCACCAGGGGGAAGAAGTCCATCCAGTTGGCGATCAGGATGAAGATGAAGATCGTCGCCGCGATCGGCAAGATGAAGGTGGCTCCGTCGTCGCCCACGCTGTCGCGGATCTGGTTGCGCGTGTAGCCGAGCAGCATCTCGAGGACCATCTGCAGCCGCGACGGCTTGCCGGCGCGCCGCCTCCGCAGCGCGTACGCGACGCCGAGACCCACGAGGAGCGTCAGCACGATGGCCACGCCGCTCGAATAGAGCGTGTCCAGGTTGAACGTGCAGAGAAACGAGCTGCCGTGACACAGCTGCACCGTGGGGTGGTTGCCGGGGATGGCCTCGTCGGCGATGATCATGGCCGCCGCAGCGACGCGCGCAGCGCCGCCCCCGCGAGTGCGAGCTGGGCGAAGCCCAGGCCGAGGATGACGAGCCAGATGCGCTCGATGCCGAAGGCAAGCCCGATCGCGATGCCGATCATGCTCAGCGTGACGATGCGCAGCAGGCTGCTGGTCACGAACGGGATGGGCAGGGCGATGAGCCGCGCGGCGGCCGCGCCGTTGACGGCTCCGAGCAGCAGGCCCGAGGCCAGCGCGCCACCCGCCAGCGGCTGGCGCAGGCCGGCAAGGATTGCGGCGGCGGCGACCGCGGCGACCACACAGGCCACCGCGGCGACCCGGATAGGCCGCCGCGTCTCAGCGGTGGGCGGCGAGACGGCGGTCACAGAAATCTCCGGAACTGCGAGACCACGGTGGCTGCGGCTGCGGTGATGCCCACCGCAAGCCCAATCACGAAGCCGACCGGACTGCTGTGCAACAGCGCGTCCAGCCCGACCCCGGCCAGCGCGGGCAGGACCAGTGCCAATGCAATAGCCATTCCAAGGCCGATCAGCTCAGTGCCGCTGGGGGTGGCCGGACGGCGTGTCTGCCGCTGCCCATCACCCTGGTCGGACACTGCGCTGACCCCCGCTGATGTGGCGGCCCACGGCCGCCGGAGGGCGTGCGTCAGCAAGCGAGAAGAGAAACCCTGAAACCGGCCGTCACCGAACGAGCCGGACACTAGCACATAGGTGACTCGGCCCGGCCCGGCATGGACGGCGATTGCCTGCGATCCGCAGGCCCGTTGCTCAGTCGGTCTCGCTCGAGTGGCGCACGTGCGGGTGCACGGAGCGGCGGCCCTCGACGATCAGGTACCCCTCGTCGTCGACCAGCGGCGCCTGGCGCTCCGGGGCGCGCCGCCGGCTGCGCCAGATGAGACCGCCCAGGGCGACCACCAGCAGCGCCAGCGCGACGTCGATGACCTTGCGATGGCCATAGATCGTCAGTGCGATGCAGCCGAGGATCGCCGTGGCCAGGTAGAAGGTGAGCGCGGTCTCGACCGGGGTCATGCCGCGCGCCAGCAGGCGGTGGTGCAGATGGCCGGCGTCGGGCTCGGCCACGCTGCGTCCCGCGCGCCGGCGCCGCACGATGGCGAATGCGGTGTCGCCGATGGGCAGTGCGAGGGCTATCAGCGGCACGAACAGCGACAGGCCGACGACGATCTTGGCCACGCCGAGGACGGTGATCACGGCGAGCGCAACCCCGAGGAAGTGGCTGCCGGTGTCGCCCATGAACACGCGCGCCGGCGGCAGGTTGAACACGAGAAAGCCGAGGCAGCACCCCATGAGCGCGCCGCTCATCACGATGACGCCGGTCTGCAGGTCGCCCGGACCCTGCACGCGGTTGATCGCGGCGAGCAAGCACACACCGGCCACGATGGCGATGACACCGGCGGCGACCCCGTCGGCGCCGTCGAGGAAGTTGACCGAGACCTGCATGCCCAGCACCCAGGCGATCGTCACGGGAACCGCGAGCCAGCCCAGCTCGAAATAGCTGGCGCCGTGCAGCCCGGGGACGGCGATGAACGTGATCGTCATGCCCAGCAGCGCGACGAGCACGCCCGCGCCCACCTCGATGGCGAGCTTCATGCGCCACGACAGATCGAAGATGTCGTCCAGGGCCATGGCGGCGGTGATCGCCGCGGTCACCGCGACGGTCTGCCAGCGGAACGCGATCGAGGTGCCGAAGATCGCGATGGCCGCGGCGAAGCCGAGAAACAGCGCGATCCCGCCCAGCCGAGGCGTGGGCAGCGGGTGCAGGTGGCGGTCGGTGTCAGGCTCGGCGACCGCGCCCAGCCGCCGCGCCACCGCCATCGATGTGGGCACCGCGGCCACGCACACGCCGCTGGCCACCAGGAACGGCAGGACCGCCGGCAACCACGGCGTCGCGTCGGCGATCACGCGGCCGGGCTGGGTCCGTACGGCAGCGGGAAGCTGCGGCAGAGCGTGAGGCTGCGCTCGCGCACCTCGGCGCGGACGCCGTGATCGTCGAGCGCGCCGAGCATGCGCGTGATCAGCTCGGCGATCTCCACCATCTCCGGCTCCCCCATGCCGCGCGACGTCACCGAGGGCGTGCCCAGGCGGATGCCGTTGGGGTTGAACGGCGTGCCGCCGTGGCCGGGGAAGGTGTTCGCGTTGACGGTGATGCCGACCTCGTCGAACGCGGACTGCACGGCGCGTCCCCGCAGCCCGTAGGGACGCAGGTCGATCACCATCAGGTGGTTGTCGGTGCCGCCGGTGGTGAGCACCGCGCCGCGCTCCATCAGCGCCTGCGCGAGCATCTTCGCGTTGCCCGCGACCTTGACCGCGTAGGCGCGGAACTCCGGCTGCATGCACTGCTTGAACATCACGGCCTTCGCCGTCATGCCATGCGGATGCGGCCCGCCCTGGATGCCGGGACACACCGCCTTGTCGATCGCGTCGGCGTATTGCGACTTGCACAGGATGAGCCCGCCCCACGGGCCGCGCATGGTCTTGTGCGTCGTCAGCGTGACGAAGTCGGCGTGCGGCACCGGGCTGGGGTGGATCCCCGCGGCGACGAGGCCGGCGAAGTGCGCCATGTCCACCAGCAGCATCGCGTCGACCTCGCGCGCGATCTCCGCGAACGCGGCGAAGTCGAGCACGCGCGGGTACGAGCTGTAGCCCGCGACGACCATCTTCGGCCGCACCTCGAGGGCGCGGCGGCGCACGTCCTCCATGTCGAGGATGCCGGTCTCCTCGGACACGAAGTACGGCTCGACGCGATAGAGCTTGCCGCTGAAGTTGACCGGCGACCCATGCGTGAGGTGCCCGCCCTGGTCGAGGGCCATACCCAGCACGACGTCGCCCGGCTCGAGCACGCTCGCGTACACGGCCATGTTCGCCTGTGATCCGGAGTGCGGCTGCACGTTGGCGTGCTCCGCGCCGAACAGCTCCTTGGCCCGTTCGCGCGCCAGGATCTCGATCTTGTCGACGAACTCGCAGCCGCCGTAATAGCGCTTGCCGGGAACGCCTTCGGCGTACTTGTTGTTGAGCCACGAGCCGAGCGCCTCCAGCACGGCAGGCGACGCGAGGTTCTCGGAGGGGATCAGCTCGAGCGTCTCCTCCTGCCGGCGCAGCTCGTCATCCATGAGCGCCGCGACCTCGGGGTCGGTGGCGCGCAGAGCGGGCTTGGCAGTGAAGTCGTCCGCAGGAGGCAGCAGCTCGGTCGTGCTGATCGGGCCCTCCCGCAGCACGCGTGCGGGGGTCACTGTGCAATCGATGATAGTTGAGGGCTGTCCGGCTGCGGTCCCGCCGTCGAGGATCGCGTCCAGCTCCGGACCGAGCGTCGATGCCACCGCCTCCGCGCTGGTGGCCGGGGGCTCGCCGTGAAGGTTGGCGCTGGTCGTGGCCAGCGGACCGGTGAGGCGGAGCAGCTCGCGCAGTCCGTCGTGGTCCGGGACGCGGCACGAGATCGTGGTCCCGCGGCGCGGCACGGCGGTCTGCACCGGACCGACGCGCACGATGATCGAGAGCGGGCCGGGCCAGAAGCGGCGCGCCAGCCTCGTGGCCAGCGGCGGCACGTCGACCAGACCGGCGAAGTCGCCGGCATCGGCCGCCAGGAGCGTCAGCTCGAGGTCGCCCGGGCGCCGCTTGATCTCGTAGATGCGCTCGACCGCGCCCGGGTCGGCGGGGTCGGCCGCCAGTCCGTACACGGTGTCGGTGGGGATGGCCACGACACCGCCGTTGGCGATCGCGGCCGCGACCTCCTCCACCGACTGCGTGCGCACGGCGCTGTCCACCGATCCCACTCTAGGGCAGCGGACTTAGCGAGCACTCCGCGACGCGTGGCCGCCCGGTGAGGTCCGGGTGCAGCTGCACGCTGCACCCCGGGAAGGAAAGCTCCATCAGCGCAGTAACAGCTGCGCCCCGCCGCGGATCCACCTCGAACAGCAGCACGCCGGCGGGCTGCAGGCGCCCCTCGAGCGACGCGAGCAGCGCGCGGTATGCGTCGAGCCCGTCGTCGCCTGCCTCGAGCGCAAGCCGCGGCTCGTACTCACGCACCCCGGGGTCGGCGGTCTCGAGCTCATCGGTCGTGACGTACGGCGGGTTGCTGACCACCATGTCGAGCGCTCCGTCGACCGGCGCGGCCCAGTCTCCCTGCAGAAAGCTGATGCGCTCCGCCACGTCATGCCGCGCCGCATTGCGCGCGGCGACGGCGAGCGCCTCGTCGCTGATGTCGGTGGCGACCACGTCGGCGCCGGCAACCTCGCACGCGAGCGTGACGGCGATGCAGCCGCTGCCGGTCCCCAGGTCAGCGACGCGCGGCGTCACGTCGCGCGGCGCGCGCTCGCGCATGCGGTGCAGCGCCAACCCGACGAGCGTCTCCGTCTCGGGCCGGGGCACGAGCACGTGCCGGTCGACCTCGAAGCTGCGGCCGTAGAAGTCGCGCTCGCCGGTGATGTACGCAACCGGCTCCTGCAAGCCGCGCCGGCGCACGGCATCGCGCGCGCGCTGCAGCTCGTCATCGCGCAGCGGCCGGTCGTACTGCAGGTAGAGGTCGAGGCGGCGCAAGCCAAGTGCGTGCGCACAGAGCAGCTCGGCGTCGAGCCGCGCGCTGGGGCTGCCGTGCTCGGCGAGATAGGTGGTGCTCAGCCGCACCACGTCGAGCACGGTGCGAGTGGAGACGGCCACTCAGGTGACCGGGACCGCCTCGGACTCCTCCAGCAGCCGCCGCGCCTGGTCCTCCTGCGCCAGGCGCTCCACAATCGGGTCGAGCTCGCCGTCGAGCACGCGCTGCAGCTGGTGCAGCGTGAAGTCGACGCGATGGTCGGTGACGCGCGACTGGGGGAAGTTGTAGGTCCGGATCTTCTCGCTGCGGTCGCCGCTGCCCACCATCGACCGGCGCGTCTCCTTCAGCTCGGCTTCGCGCTGCGCCTCGGCCATGTCATAGAGCCGGGCACGCAGCACGCGCATCGCCTTCGCGCGGTTCTTGATCTGCGACTTCTCGTCCTGGATGGCGACCACCAGTCCGGTGGGCAGGTGCGTGATGCGCACCGCGGAGTCGGTGGTGTTGACGCTCTGTCCGCCCGGGCCGGTGCTGCGGTAGACATCGATCTTGAGGTCCTTCTCGTCGATGTCCACCTCCAGCTCCTCGGCCTCGGGGAGCACGACGACGGACGCCGCGGACGTGTGGATGCGGCCCTGCGCCTCGGTCTCCGGCACGCGCTGCACGCGGTGCACGCCGCTCTCGTACTTGAGGCGCGAGTACGCGCCGTGGCCGTGCACCTCGAAGACGATCTCTTTGAAGCCGTGGCCCGCGGTCTCGTTGGTGTCGATCACCTCCGTTCCCCATCGCTGCCGCTCCGCGTAGCGCGCGTACATGCGAAACAGGTCGGCGGCGAACAGCGCGGCCTCGTCACCACCCGTGCCGGCGCGTATCTCCACCACCACGTCGCGGTCGTCGTTGGGGTCGGTGGGAAGCAGGAGCGCGCGCAGCTGCTCGTACGCGCCCGCGGCGGCGGCGCGCTGTGTCCGCTCCTCATCCTCGGCCAACGCGACGACCTCGGGATCGCGCTCGTGCTGCGCCATCTCGGCGGCCTCTCGTGCCGCGCGCTCAGCATCCTGCCAGCGGCGACCGGTCTCCACCACATCGCGCAGCTTCGCCTGTTCCTGGGAGAGGCGCTGCACCTGCCCGTGGTCCTGATACACCTCGGGCCGTGCCAGCTCCGTCTCCAGCTCGTGGTAGCGACTCGCCAGGGCCTGGAGCCGCTCTTCGATTCCCGCCATGGTTGTCTACAACGTCAGGGCACAGCGACGAGCTCGCCGACCGCGGATTCGTCGGCGCGGGCGGCCTGGAGCGCGACGATGGCGACCTCGATCTGCGAGTCGTTGGGCTCCCGCGTGCTGAGAAGCTGCGCTGAAAGGACCGGTGCCAGCGCAATCCGACCCACCGCGGTGTGACGGACGCGCGCGAGCGCGCGGATGGTCTCGTATGAGATGGCCGCGACCACGGGGACGAGCGCGATCTGACACAGGATGCGAACCGCGGTGGGCAGCAGCCCCAATGGGGTGAAGACGACGATGCTCACCACCGCCACCACGACGATGAAGCCGGTGCCGCAGCGGGGATGGAGACGGCTGGCGGGGCGCACGTGCTCCACGTCGAGCGGCGCGCCGCTCTCCAGGCAGTTGATCGACTTGTGCTCGGCGCCGTGGTAGTGGAACAGCCGCCGCACGCTCGGCACCAATCCGATCAGCAGGAGATACCCGACGAGGATGACGCCGCGCACCACGCCCTCGATGACGACGCTGGTCACCGAACGCGCCGGGGCGCGGTGGATCAGCGCGCTGATGCCCAGCGGCGCGCCGATGAACAGCGCGAGGCCGAACACGACGGACACGCCCATGGCGATGCGCATGGCGCCCGCGCTGATCGCGACCTCGTCGCCGAGCTGCACCCCGGCGGACCACTGCAGCGCGCGCATGCCGAGGTGCACCATCTCGAACAACCCGGCGACGCCGCGCAGGAACGGCTGCTTCCACACCTTGCTCGTGTACACGCGCGAGCGCAGCTCGTCGCTCACGACGGTGATCTGCCCATCCGGCTTGCGCGCCGCGACGGCGTAGTGGTTCCGGCCGCGCATGAGGACGCCCTCGATCACCGCCTGGCCGCCGTAGAAGAAGGTGGCCGGCGGGGCGTTCACTGCGTTGACGGCCGCGGTGAGCGTGATGTCGCGCGCCAAGCGCAGCAGCCTCATGCGATGCATGGTACCCGCGCCCCGGCGCCCAAACAGGGCTCCGTGTCCAGGCTGTGGCAGCCCCGAGCTAGTTCTTCTGGGCTCGCTGCGCGCGGCGGCGGAAGCGCTCCACCTGGCCGCCGGTGTCGACGATGCGCTGAGTCCCGGTGAAGAACGGGTGGCAGACGGAGCACACCTCGGTCTTCAGCTCGGGCAGGGTCGAGCCCGTGGTGAACGTGTTGCCGCACAGGCAGTGCACGACCGCGTCGGTGTGGTACTCAGGATGGATTCCGGTCTTCATGGCAACAACAATCCGCGTGCAGACAACGTACCCACGATAGCACAGGCCTAAGCCTGGGCCGGCCGCGCGACGGGCTTCGTCACCGGCCGTGTGAAGTTGCCGTGCTCCACGCCGGGAAGGCGGCGCCGCAGCTCCTCCATCGCCGCGCGCACGCCGATGCCCCGTCCGAGGTCGTGGCCGCCCCGCTCCAGCACTGCGATGAGCCATCCAGGGTCGACGTTGAGCGACCGCCACTGCACCTGCTGCACGCGCATGTCGCGACACGCGGCCGCGGTCCGCTCAATCTCCTTGGGCGCGTCGGTCAGGCCGGGAAACGTGAGCAGGTTCAAGCAGACCTGTCCCCCCGACGCGGCCATGACGCGGCCGCACGCGATGACGTCGTCGAGCCCGTAGCCGGCAGGCCGGTAATAGGCGCGAAACACGCTGTCAGTGAAGGAGATCGCGCTGATGCGCACGCTGTCGCACCCGGCCTCGATGAGCCGCTCGAGCATTCGCGGCTTGCTGCCGTTGGTGTTGATGTGGATCGTGGCTGCCGGGTGGCGGCGGCGAATCTCGGCGGTCGCGTTCACGAGCGCGTCATCGCGGGTGAGCGGCTCGCCCTCGCAGCCCTGGCCGAAGGAGACGATCGCCGCCCCCTCGCCCGCAAGGTGATACGACGCCAGGCCAGCGAGCTCCTCGGCGGTCGGCGCGAAGCGCATGCGCGGCTGCGGCGCGGGCGCCTCGCCGTCGCTCTGCAGGGAGATGCACCCCAGGCAGTCGGCATTGCACGCCGGCGACGCGGGCAGCGCTCCCTCGTACTGGCGGAGCAGCGTGTTCTGCGCCGTGTAGCAGCGGTTCTGCAGCGCGCAGACGGCGAGGTGGTCGACCAGGCGGTTGCCGGGCAGAGCCTGGCGGGCCGCGGCGAGGGCGCTCTCCAGGTCGCCCCGCGGAGCCCGGAGCGACGGCCGCCACCAGGCGAAGTCGTCCGACGCCGCTGCCGCCACCATGAGCCGGCCGCGGCGCTCCGCGACCGCCGCGTAGCCGAAGAGGGGCAGGCGCTGCCGTCCGGTCTCCTCGCGCGCCGCGGGCAGCAGGGTGCGCACGTAGCCGACCGGCAGCACGGCCGCGACGGGCAGAAAGCCCTCGGCGGCAAAGGGCCGCCCACGCGAATCCAGTGTCAGCGCGGTGCGCCCGGGCAGGTGCATGAGGGCGGCGCCGTCCGGCAGGGGCACCATCTCGGCGGCGTCAAGGCTCTGGATGACCGACCCCGATTGGCCCGCGGGGCGCAGGCCGCCGAGGACCTCGAGGGAGCCGTCAGGCCGGGCGACACAGGGGCGCATCGCCCGATTGTCCGCCAGGCGGCGCGGCGTTCAGGCGGCGCGCAGCTCGTCGGGTATCGCTGTCAGCGTCTGGAGGCGGCCGTCGCGGAGCAGGCGCTGCACCATGAAGCGGTCGATGGCGGTGCCCACCATGAGCCGCAGGATGTCGCCGGGGCGCTGCACCGGCGTGCCGTCGACCTCGACGATGACGTCGCCTGGCCGGATGCCGGCCGCAGCAGCGGGGCTGCCGGCCACCACCTCGGCGACCTCGATGCCCCCGGGGCGGCCGAGCTCCTCCTGCCACCTGGGCGTCAGCGGACGCTGCGCGCCCGCCACGCCGAGGTAGGCGCGGCGCACCCGGCCCTCG
>JAFARE010000004.1 GCA_019245575.1 Candidatus Dormiibacterota bacterium
AGTACTTCTGCCGCCCGCTGATCAGCCTGGCGGTCAGGTCGTCGCGGTCGGCGCCCAGGGTCTCGGCCGCGCTGTACAGGTACATGCCGTGCCCCGCCTCGTCCTGCACCTTGGCCAGCAGCACGGCCTTGCGCCGCAGCGAGGGCGCCCGGGTGATCCAGTTCCCCTCGGGCTGCATGCCGATGATCTCGGAGTGCGCGTGCTGGGCGATCTGCCGTACGAGCGTGCGCCGGTAGCCCTCCGGCATCCAGTCGCGCGGCTCGACGCGCTGGTCCGATTCGACGATCGCGTTGAAGCCGGCCTCGAGGTCGTTCACTGGGGGCTCACCTAATCCGCCAACCGTTCGGTTGGTAAGTGTAAGTCGAAGCAGGCACCCTGGTCAACCGTCGCTCGACGGCTCGCGCATGCGCCGGCTCTGGCCGCGGAACTCGGCCACCACATCGCCGTCCATGCCGCGCACCGTGACGTCGTAGACGCCGCTGCTGCCCGAGAGCGCGCGCTCGCGGGCTTCGGCCACCAGCTCCTCGCCCTCGCGAACTGGACGCAGGAAGACGATGTCCGCGGAGCCGGCGACGCGCGCGCCACGCGTGTTGCAGGCGAACGCGAACGCGGTGTCGGCCACGAGAAAGATGTAGCCGCCGTGGGCGATCGCGTGGCCGTTGACCATTGCCGCCGTCACGCGCATGCGCGCGGTCGCCGCGCCCGGCGCGACGTTCTCGATGGTGATGCCCAGCGACTGAGACGCCACGTCGTCCGCGTACATGCGGTCCGCCGCGTTCTGCGCCAGCCGCTGCGCCTCGCCGGGCTCCGCCGTCACACGCGCAGTATCGGGCGGCGCCGCGTCCCCGCGACTCAGTCCGAGGTGTTCGCGGCCTGCTCGCGCAGCAGGTCCTCGAGGGCGTCGGTGGCCATGGGGCGGGCGAAGAAGTACCCCTGGCCCAGCTCGCACGCCAGCTCCTGCAGGTGCTCCACCTGCGCCTGTTCCTCGATGCCCTCCGCCACGGTGCGCAGGTTGAGCGACTGCCCGATGCGAACCACCGCCTGCGCCAGCCGCGCCCGCTGCGGATCATCCAGGCTGCTGGTGAACGTGCGGTCCACCTTGAGGATGTCCAGCGGGAAGCGCTGCAGGAACCCGAGCGACGAGTACCCGGTGCCGAAGTCGTCGACCGCGATGCCGACGCCGAGATCCTTCAGCTGCTGCAGCACATGCAGGGTCTGCTCGGTCTCGCGCACCAGCATGCTCTCAGTGATCTCGATGATCAGCCGCCGCGCGGGCAGCTGCGACTCACGCAGAGCGGCGCGGACGTCGTCGATCAGCGCGCTGTCACTGAGCTGCCGCGCCGAGACGTTGACGCTGAGCGTGAGGTCGCGCGCCGCCGGGTGGCGGCCTTCCCACTCGTGCAGCTGGAGGCACGACTGCTGCAGCACCCAGCGGCCGAGCGGGACGATCAGGCCCGTCTCCTCCGCGAGAGGGATGAACTCCAGGGGCGAGAGCAGGCCGCGCACGGGATGGCGCCAGCGCAGCAGCGCCTCCACGCCGATCATGCGCTGCGTCGTGAGGTCGACGACCGGCTGGTAGTGCAGCTCCATCTCGCCGCCGGAGCGCAGAGCTGCGACGAGGTCGGTTTTGAGCTGCATGCGGTCGTGGATCGCCAGCTGCATGCCCGGCTCGAAGAGGACGTATCCCGCCTTGCCGCGCGCCTTGGCCACGTACATGGCCACGTCCGCATTGCGCACCACGTCGTCGGCGCGTTCCGTCTCCGAGGTTGCCAGCGCGATGCCGATGCTGGCGGTCACCGGGAGCGTGCGGTCGGCCAGCGTGAACGGCGCGTTGAACGCTTCGCACGCGCGCTTGCACGTCTCGAGCACCGCGTCCATGCCGGCCACGTTCTCCAGCAGCACGGCGAACTCGTCGCCGCCGAGGCGGGCCACCGTGTCTGCAGAACGCACGCGGGAGCGCATGCGCAGCGCGATCTCGACGATGAGGCTGTCGCCGGTGCTGTGGCCGAGGCTGTCGTTGATGGCCTTGAAGTCGTCCACGTCGATGATCATCACGGCGATCGTCTCGCCGACCCGGCGCTGCCGGGCCAGCGCGTGCTCCAGGCGGTCGCCGAACAGCGCGCGGTTGGCGAGACCGGTGAGCACGTCGTGGAACGCGAGGTGACGCAGCTGGTCCTCGAAGAGCCGGCGCTCCTCGCTGACCGCATGCAGCTGCCGGTCGAACTCGGCGTTCATGCGCATGAGGCCGGCGTCACAGCTGGCGCGCACCGAGGCGAGCGCCTGGTGGAGGACAGCGTTCGGCGTTCCCTGCAAGCGCGCTTCGTCCTCCAGGATCGCAATCGCGACATCGCGCCACACGAGGTATCCGCGCGCCACATTGATGATGGAGAGCCCCTCCTCGGCGGCGAGGCGGCCGCGCAGGCTGCCCCAGGCCATCTCCGCGTCCTCGGGGGTGATGGCGGAGGCAAGCCAGCGCGCCACCAGCATGGTGGCGAACCACGTCACCTCGCGGCGCCCGCGCAGATATGCGTCGCTGGGCTGCTTGCCGACCCACTTGGCGGTGGCCATGCGCTGGTCGACCGCGTCCGCGCACTCCTCAGCCCGTCGTCCGAGTGCGAGCCCCAGCGCGCGTCGCGACTCGGCCGGCGTGGCCTCGGCATCGCGGCGCTCGGGTGCGATCGAAAGCTCACGGCTCGTTTGCACGACCCAATGACGCTCGCATGGCGTTCTCGCGAACCGCGGGTGCGGGAGCGAGCCGTTTACTCAGCGCGACAGCGGTGTGACAACCTTCTCACGCGTGTGCACGATCCTCATCGCCTGGCGCTGTCTCGATGACGCGGGCTACGTGGTGGCCGGCAACCGCGACGAGCTTGTCGCGCGACCGTCCGCGGGCCCGGCGCTGCTGAGCGACACGCCGCGGATTCATGGGGGACGTGACCTGCTCGCGGGGGGCACGTGGCTCGCGGTGCGCGAGGACGGCGCCCTGGCGGCGGTGACCAACCGCCGGTCGGACGAGCAGGACGAGGTTGTCCGTGACCCGGCGCTGCGCTCGCGAGGCGATCTGCCGCTGCTGCTGCTGCGCGACGCGGCGGGCGTGCGTCCCGCACTCGAGCGGATCGATGCGCGCGCGTACAACCCGTTCAACGTGCTCGCCGTGGACGGTGGCGCGGCGGTGGTCGCGCATGCGGCGGGCGGCGACTCGATGCGTCTCCTGGACCTGGAGCCTGGATTGCACGTGCTCTGCGTCCACGATGTCGACGACGGCACGCATGCGAAGGAGCTGCGCATCCGCGAGCGCCTCCGCCACGAGCTCCGCGACGTGCGCGACGCGGAGACCGCCGTCGAGCGGATGGTCAGGCTGCTCGGCCATCACGACTCGGGCGGCGACGATGCGCGCGGCGCGGTCTGCATCCACGGCGATGAGTACGGCACCGTGTCGGCGTCGGCGGTGTGGCAGGCAAACGACGGCGCCGTGCGGTACCTGCACGCGGCGGGACGGCCCTGCACGACACCGTTCCAGCCGGTGAGCCTCGCGTGATCCGGTAGGCTCCGCCCATGCCACCGAGGCGCAAGTATGACGTCACCCTCTTCGGGGCGAGCGGCTTCGTGGGCAAGCTCACCGCCGCATACCTCGCGGAGCACGCTCCAGCGGAGGTGCGGATTGCACTCGCCGGGCGCTCGCGCGAACGCCTCAAGAGCGTGCGTGATGGTCTGGGCGCCGGGGCAAAGTCGTGGCCCATCGTGGTCGCAGACTCGGCGGAGCCGGAGTCGATCGATGCACTGGCGAAGAGCACCTGGGTCGTGGTGACGACGGTGGGTCCGTATCGCAGTCGCGGCCTTCCGCTGGTGGCGGCATGCGCGCAAGCGGGCACCGACTATGCAGATCTCACCGGCGAGGTGCTGTTCATGCACGACAGCGCCGCGCAGTATCACGCGGCCGCGGAGCATTCGGGCGCCCGCATCGTGCACTCGTGTGGATTCGACTCCATACCGTCCGACCTGGGCGTCCTGCTGCTGCACGAGGCAGCGACCGCCGACCGCGCCGGCGACCTGGAGGACACGACGCTCGTCGTCACCGGCCTCAAGGGTGGGTTGAGCGGCGGCACGATCCAGTCGATGCGAGGCCTCATGGAGGAGCTGCAGGAGCACCCCGAGCTGCGCAGCGTCCTGGTGGATCCGTATGCGCTGAGCTCTGACCGGGAGCGGGAGCCCGACCTCGGCGAGCAGCGCGAGCTGGCCGGCGTGCAGCGCGACGATGAGCTCGGCATGTGGGTGGGGCCGTTCATCATGGCGCGCACCAACACCCGGGTTGTGCGCCGCAGCAACGCGCTCCTGGACTGGGCGTATGGACGCCGTTTTCGCTACAGCGAGGTGATGGGCTTCGGCACCGGGGCCACCGCGCCGATCAAGGCGGGTGCGATGAGCGCCGGGCTGGCGATGTTCAGCACAGCCATGTCGTTCCGCCCTTCGCGCGAGGCCGTGGGCCACGTGCTGCCCAAGCCCGGCGAGGGACCGGACGAGGAGCTGCGCCGCACCGGCTTCTTCCGCATCGACATCCACACGCGCACGTCGAGTGGACGGCGATACGTGGCGCACATCGCCGCGAAGGGCGACCCCGGATACGCCGCGACCTCGGTGATGCTGGGCGAGAGCGCGCTGTGTCTCGCGCTCGATCGCAACCGGCTTCCCGCGCGCGCCGGCGTGCTCACGCCCGCGACCGCGATGGGCGATGTGCTGGTGGAGCGTCTTCGCGCGGCGGGGCAGACGTACAAGGTGTCGCGGCGCCGCCGCAAGGCCGCAAAAGCGTGACGCAGCGCCGCACACTTGCTGCGGCCGTGACACCGCTGACCGCAGGCGGAGCTGAACCGGACGCCGACGGGATCGGGCGGGTTGTCGACTTCTACGCGGAATCGGGCCTCGACGGTGTGCTCGCCCTGGGCACGACCGGTGAGGGGGTGCTGCTGTCGCTCGAGCAGCGCCGCGTCGCCGCACAGCGATTCGTCGAAGCGTCGAACGGGCGGCTGGTGGTGTTCGTGCACTGCGGGGCGCTGTCAACGCACGACACGGCCGCGCTCTGCGCCGATGCGGCGGCCGCGGGTGCATCCGCCGTGGCGGTGATCGCGCCGCCGTACTACGCCTTGGACGAGGCCTCGTTGCTCGCGCATTTCGCGGAGGCGGCCGCCGCGTGCGCTCCGCTGCCGTTCTATGTGTACGAGTTCGCGGCGCGCAGCGGCTACGCGGTGCCGCCGGCGGTGCTGGCGGAATTGCGCGAGCGCGCCGCCAACTTCTCCGGCCTCAAGGTGTCGGACAGCCCGTACGACGCGGTGCGCCCCTACATCATCGACGGACTCGAGGTGTTCATCGGCGCCGAGCAGCTGATCCACGACGGGCTGCGCGACGGTGCAGCCGGCGCCGTCTCGGGACTCGCCGCAGCGCTGCCCGAGGTCGCGCTGCGCGCCGTGCGCAGCGGGTCCGCTGAGGACAGCGCCGCCGCCGCGCGCTGCCGCGCCGCGATTCAGCGCTTCCCGTTCCAGGCCGCGCTGAAGGTCATCCTGCGGGCGCGTGGCGTGCAGATCAACGGGGACGTGCGCGCGCCGCTGCGCACCCTGACGGTTGACGAGCAGCGCGATCTCGAGGCGTGGCTGGCGGGTCAGAGCACCGCGGTCTCGGCAGCCGTCGCGCCCTCCTGAAACCGCGCCGGGCGCAACGGCGACAGGTCGAAGGTCGCGCACGTGCCGTGACGCGCCAGCTCGCTCACCGCTCGCCCCGCGGCAAGCGAGTGCATGATGCCGTGGCCGCCGAATCCGCAACACTGGATGAACCACGGCGCGCTGTTGAACGTGCCGATGATGGCCGCGTGGTCCGGCGTCTCCGGGTAGAGGCCGGCCCAGCACTTGCGCATGTTGATGGACGCGACGTCGAGGAGCGGGAAGCGGTTGCCGACGCGCGTCGCGAGGAGCTCCAGGTACAGCGGGTCGAATGTCGTGTCGGTGGTGGGTGTGCGGGCCGGATCAGGGCAGCCGATCAGCGCGCCACCGGCCTCGCCGCGCACGTGCAGGCCGGTGTCCATGTCCACGCACATGGGGGTCGACGGCATGATCCCGGGCACCGGTTCCGTGACGACGAGGTTGTGCCGGTGGGGGTGGACCTCGAGCTCGAGCCCGGCCAGCGATGCAACTTGCGCAGCTGCCGGGCCGGCTGCATTCACGACCCAGCTCGCGTCGACAGCGCCTGAATCGGTGTGCACGCGGGCGCCGGCTCGTGTTTGCTCCAGCGCGGTCACGCGGGTGGACGTCCTGTACCGCACACCGAGCTCGCGCCCCGCGTCGCAGAGAGCGGCCGCCACGCCGTGCGGGTCGATGACGCCGTCGTCGGGGCAGAACGACGCTGCCAGAAGGCCCGCGATGCGCACGAACGGCGCCAGCTCGAGCACCGCGGACGCCGGCAGCATCCGCACGGCAACCCCCATGTCCTGCTGCAGCGATACGTTGGACTGAAGCTGCGCCGCGGTGCTCTCGCCGGCGAGGAAGAGATAGCCGATGCGGCGCAACCCGACGCGGCCGCCGCTGCGCTCGTCGAGCCCGGCCAGCTGCTCGATCGTGAACTGCGAGAACGCGATGTTCGCCGCCGTTGCGAACTGCGCGCGCACACCACCGTTCGCCCGCGCCGTCGAGCCCATGCCCGGCGCGGGCTGCGCCTCGAACACGACGACGTCGCGCACGCCGGCGCGGCGCAGCTCATAGGCCACCGCGAGACCGATGACCCCCGCGCCGATGACCACGACATCCGCACCGTCGCGCGACGCGGAGTCAGCCGGTGGCATCCCTCACGCGCGCCGGCGCCCGGGAGGAGGCGTGTCCTGCTGCGCTCGCCGCGCGCGCCGGGGCGAGCGCAGCAGCGGAACCCGGTCGAACCGCTCCTCGACCAGCATGCGCATGCCGCGCACCTCGGCCTCGATGGCGTCCATCCGCTTGCGAATGGCGCTCGTGTCCTCGTGCATTCGCGCGAGCACATCGAGCGACTCGCTCAGCCGCTGCACGAAGTCTGGATCGAGCTCGTCGAGGTGCACCGTCGCGCGCTCCAGACGCTCGAGCATCGACGTCGCCTGCTCGATGGCGCCCGTGAGCCGCTCAACCGCGCGCAGCGGCAGGTTCAGACCCGCCGCGCCGACCATGCTGTTGACGGAGCCGCGCAGCATGCTGCCGAAGCCGCTTGCGGCGGGATCCGGGGCCTCGCGGCGGGTGCGGCGCGACGTGGACGTTGTGCGGGCCATCGCCGCAGAGGATACGGGACGCAGCCGTCAGCGACGGGGCGAGGTGTCGGCCTGCTGGTTGCGGTCGTTGTCGAACGACATCAGGCAGATGACCGACACCGCGGTGGTGGCCACCAGTCCGAAGAGCGCAAAGCCAAGACGGATGCCGACGTCGGCTGCGACGGGGATGCCGGGCATGACGCCGAAGAGCACGCCGATGACCATGCCGGAGACGGCGGGGATCGCCCAGACCCAGACGGTTCGGCCTTCACGGTTGATGCCCAGGCGCCGCTCCAGCCCGCGCAGACCGCGCTCCACGCTCTGCATGGCCATATCCTGACGCGCCGTACCGCCGTACGGTCCCCGCACAGCACGTGAGGAGGCACGCACCATGCCCAAGGAGCACTGGAAGCAAGAGCCGGATGCTCACGACTTCCCCGCCGCGCACGACTACCTGAGCCTTGTGCTCCCGGAGGCGCAGGCGACGGCAGCAGTGGCAGCGTTGGAGAAGGCGCCGCTGGAGCACCGCAAGGCCAAGGACCTGCTGCGCGCGAGCGCGCTGCCGCTGCTGCCGCAGGACAACGTGCACGTGGCCAAAGACCTGGGCAAGGTCAAGCGGGGAGAGCTGCTGTCACCCGTGCTGCTGCTGCGCGGCGACGCGCGCTCGGGGCGGCCGCTCACGGTCGCCGACGGCTACCACCGCATCTGCGCGAGCCATCAGCTGGACGAGGACGCCGACATCCCCTGCCGGTTGGCTGACGCGTTCCACTAGGCTTGCCTCATGGCCACCATGCGCACGTCGCGCTTCTGGGTGATCCTGCTGGGCTTGCTCGTCCTCAACTTCGTCATCACCAACGTCATCCTCGGCTCGGGCCAGCCGAAGACGGTGACCATTCCATACAACGTCTTCATCCAGCAGGTCGATGCAGGCAATGTGACCAGCATCACCAGCACCGCGGACTCGATAACGGGCGTGGCGAAGACCGCTGTGAGCGCGGGCCCGGGCCAGGACAGCTCGACGAACTTCATCACGCAGCGCCCGTCGTTCGCGGGCGACGACCTGGAGACACTGCTGACCAAGCACGGCGTGACCATCAACGCGCAGAACCCGAATCCTGCGACGCCGCTGTGGGAGACGCTGCTGTTCAGCTTCGGGCCGACGCTGCTGCTGGTGTTCGGGTTTCTCTATCTGATGCGCCGCAGCGCCGCGCTTGCCGGGGGCGGCGCGGGCGGCATCCTTGGGCGCTTCGGCCAGTCGAGCGCGCGCCTGTACGACGCGGAGCGGCCGACCACGACGTTCGCCGACGTTGCCGGCATCGACGAGGTGAAGGCCGAGCTCATGGAGGTCGTCGACTTCCTGAAGGAGCCGCAGAAGTACCAGCGTCTGGGCGGGGCGGTGCCCAAGGGCGTGCTGCTCATCGGCGCGCCCGGAACCGGCAAGACGCTGCTCGCGCGCGCAGTGGCCGGCGAGGCGGGCGTGCCCTTCTTCTCGATCTCCGCATCCGAGTTCATCGAGGCGATCGTCGGCGTCGGCGCCGCGCGCGTGCGCGACCTCTTCGAGAAAGCTCGCGCAGCGGCGCCCGCGATCATCTTCATCGACGAGCTGGACGCGATCGGGCGCTCGCGCACCGCGGCGCTGCGCGTGGGCAGCAACGACGAGCAGGAGCAGACGCTCAACCAGATCCTGACCGAGATGGACGGCTTCGACACTCGCGAAGGCGTCATCGTGCTGGCCGCGACCAACCGCGCGGATGTGCTCGACCCCGCACTGTTGCGGCCGGGCCGGTTCGACCGGCGCGTGGCGGTGCAGCCGCCGGATCGCCGCGGCCGCGCCGCAATCCTCGCGATCCACACGCGCAACATGCCGCTGGCCAAGGACGTGGACCTTGAGCTGGTTGCGTCGCTGACCGCCGGAATGGTGGGCGCGGATCTGCGCAACCTCGCCAACGAGGCGGCCCTCGCCGCAGCCCGGCGCGGCGCGGCCGAGGTGACACAGCAGGACTTCGCGACGGCGTTGGAGAAGATCGAGCTCGGCTCGGAGCGCAAGCTCACGCTCAGCCCGC
Source organism: Candidatus Dormiibacterota bacterium (assembly GCA_019245575.1). Taxonomy (GTDB): domain Bacteria; phylum Chloroflexota; class Dormibacteria; order Aeolococcales; family Aeolococcaceae; genus JAFARE01. Next base: position 9,316 of record JAFARE010000004.1, read on the forward strand.
GCGACCGCGAGCGCATCGCATACCACGAGTCCGGTCACGCGCTGCTGGGCCTGCTGATGCCCGGCGCGGACCCGGTGCGGCGCGTCTCCATCATCCCGCGCGGTCAGGCGCTCGGCGTCACCATCCAGACGCCGGTCGACGACCGCTTCAACTACGGCGAGGACTACCTGCGCGGGCGCATCGTCGGCGCGCTCGGAGGTCGCGCCGCGGAGCAGCTCGTGTACGGCGTCGTCACAACCGGTGCGGAGAATGACCTGCGCCAGGTCACCGCAATCGCGCGGCAGATGGTGGTGCGCTGGGGCATGAGCCCCAAGGTGGGAGCGCTCAACTATGCGGAGGACGGAGACGGCGCCTCCCCGCTGCTGGGCGCCGCGCGTGCCTACAGCGACGAGACCGCCGCGCTCATCGACTCGGAGGTGAAGCGCATCTCTGACGAATGCCTGACCCAGGCGAAGGAGCTGCTCACGCAGAATCGCGGCAAGCTCGACGCGCTGGTGCGCGCGCTGCTGGAGCACGACACGCTGACCGAGAGCGAGATCCTCAGCGTGACCGGCCTCACATCGCCGGGCGACGGAGTGGCGCCCGCCGCCGAAGCGGCGGCGACACCCGCGCGGGAGCAGGCGCTGGCGCCGGCGGCGCCCACCTCATCCTGAGGGAGGAGCGACGAAGCGCGAAATTTCGTGCTCGCGCCCGATGTGCGCCGCCTCACGTCGCGGATAGCCTCGGCACATGACAACCACCACTTCTGCCGCACCCCTGGTTGAGACGCGCGGGCTGACGCGGCGCTTCGGCGCGCGCGCGGCCATCGACGGGGTCGACCTGCGCATACCATCCGGCGTCGCGTTCGGGCTGCTCGGACCCAACGGCGCCGGCAAGACGACGCTCATCCGCGTGCTGCTGGGGCTGATCAAGCCGAGCGCGGGTGACGCGTGGCTCATGGGCCACGCCATGCCCGCGGAGCATGCCGCGGCGCTGGCGAGCGTGGGCGCGGTCGTCGAAGAGCCGCGCTTCCACACGCACCTGACGGGGCGGGAAAACCTGGCGATCGTCGCGGCGTGCATCAGCGATGCGGCCGAGGCGCGCATCCCGTCCGTGCTCGCACGCGTCGGGCTCGCGGAGCGCGCGGACGAGCGCGTCGGCACGTACTCGCTCGGCATGCGGCAGCGCCTCGGCATCGCGCGGTGTCTGCTGAACGACCCGCAGCTGCTGATCCTCGACGAGCCGATGAACGGCCTGGACCCCGCCGGCATGCTCGAGGTGCGCGACTTCATCCGGAGCTTCGTCGACGAGGGCCGCACCGTGCTGCTCTCCTCGCATCTGCTCGATGAGATGGAGCGGACGTGCGACATGGTTGCGATCATCGACCGCGGGCACCTGGTGCGGCAGGGCCGGCTCTCCGAGCTGCGTGGCGGCGAGAACCGCGTCATCGTCGAGTGCAGCGACGTCGCGCGTGCACGGACCGTGCTGCAGTCCGTCAACGGGATCGAACACGTCGCCGGCGAGGACTCGCGGACGCTGGTGTGCACGCTGCCCGACGGCACCTCGCCCGCGCAGCTGAACCGCGCACTGGTCACCGCGGGCATCGACGTTTCCCGGCTGGAGCGCTCCCAGGCATCGCTGGAGGAGCGCTTCCTCGACCTGACAACCCGGCTGCAGACGCCGGAGGAGGCAATCGCATGAGCCGGATCGTCCCCATGATCAACGCTGAGTTCCTCAAGCTGCGCAAGCGGCGCGGCATGCTCGCGCTGGCGATCGTGCTCACCGTCGGCGGCGTCGTGGTGGCGAACGTCTTCGAAGCGATCTACCACGCCACATCCCCGCTCAAGTACGCCGCCGCGGGTGGCATGCATGGCTTCCTGACGAATCTGACGCTGTTCAACATCACCGCCACGCTGGCCGCGGTGATCCTCGGCGCCACCGCGGGCGCGCAGGACACCGGCTCCGGCGTGTTCCGCAGCCTGGTGGCCACCGGCCAGTCGCGGCTCAAGCTGGCGGGGGTGCGCATCCCGGGCGGTCTCATGCTGCTGCTGCCCGTCCTGCTGGTGGCGTATGGCGTGGAGCTGGCCGGTGCGTTCCTGTTCGCCTCGGGGACCCCCACACCTGACGGCACCACCATGCTCGTGGGCCTCGGCTGGCTCATGGCGGTGGCGGTGCTGAACTTCTGCGTTGCGCTCGGCCTGGCGGTTCTGCTGCAGGCCCGGGGCACCGCGATCGGCCTGCTGATCGCATGGCACCTCGCGCTGTCGCGGCTCATCGAAACGGCCGCTCCGCTGGGCAACTGGCGAGTGCTCGTGTCGTCTGTGGCGACGGACCGTTTCCTGCCCAACGCGACCGACCTGGTCACAATGCGCGAGGGCAACACAATCACCGTGACCATCGCGGTCGCCCTCGTCGTGGTGGTCGCCTGGATCGCGGTCGCGACGGCACTGGGCATGTGGCGCACGGTGACGCAGGACGCGTGACGTCGAGCGCAGCGTCCCTCGACCCCGGGCCCTGGTGGCGCTTCCGCCGGTGGCCCGGGCGGCTGTTCGACGTGGGCGTGGTGCTGGCGCTGCTCGCCGTCGGGGCAGCCATCGTGCTCTCGACGACGAACGCGATCCCGCGGCTCAACCGCGACCACGCGGTGGTCTTCGCGGTTGTGCTGGCGGCGCTGGCGGGGCTGCTGGTGCGGCGCAGCCATCCGCTGTTGATGCTGGGGCTGGTCATCGTCGCGCTGGTCGCCGAAGGCCTGCTGCGCGCGTCGGCCATCGTGACGCCGATCGTGCTGGTGGCGGTGTACACGCTCGCGGCGCGGCTCACCTGGCGGCTGGCGCTGCCGCTCACCACGCTGACGTTCGCCGCCTTCCTCGCCGCGGGCTCGGTGTCGCGCGGCGAGCTGTCGTTCTCGAACTTCGTCGCCTCGTTCATCCCCATCGCGGGCGCGTACGCGGTCGGCGCGTATGTGGGCACGCGCGTCGCGTACATCGACGCGCTGCGCGCGCGCGCCGAGCAGCTGACCAGGGAGCAGGATCTGCTCGCGCGCCAGGCTGTCGCCGACGAGCGGGTGCGCATCGCGCGTGAGCTGCACGACGTGGTGGCGCACAACCTCAGCCTCATCACGGTCCAGGCGGGGGCGCTGCAGACGCAGGTGGGTGCGAACTCGCCGGCGCGCGCCACCGCCGACGTCATCGCGCGCACCGGGCGCCAGGCGATGGATGAGATGCGTCGCATGCTCGGGGTGCTGCGCCTCGGCGACGCCGCGGATATCGCCGGCCGCGCGCCGCAGCCGGGCATCGCCGACATCGATGCGCTGGTCGAGGAAACGCGGCGCGCCGGTGTCGATGTCGTGCTGCGCATGGACGATGTTCCCGCCGCGCTGCCACCCGGGGTCGATCTCTCCGCGTACCGCATCGTGCAGGAGGCGCTGACCAACGTGCTGCGCCACGCCGGACCCGCGCACTGCACCGTCGACGTACGGCGCGCCGACGGGGCGCTGCAGCTGCGCATCACCGACGACGGACGCGGTGCGCCCGCGGGGGCGCCCGGCTCGCGCGGCCACGGGCTGGTGGGCATGCGCGAGCGCGTCGCCCTGTTCGGCGGCGAGCTGTTCGCTGGTCCCGTGCCGGGCGGCGGCTTCGCCGTGCAGGCGACGCTGCCGCTGCACGTGCAGGCGCGCGCGTGATCCGCGTCCTCATCGTCGACGACCAGGAGCTGGTGCGCGCCGGCTTTCGCATGATCCTCGAGGCGCAGGAGGGCATCAGCGTCGTCGCCGAGGCGGGTGACGGGGAAGAGGCGGTCGACGTGGCACGCACGGCCAGACCCGACGTCGTGCTCATGGACATCCGCATGCCCCGGCTCGACGGGGTCGAGGCGACCCGCCGCCTGCAGGACACGCGGGTGATCATCCTCACAACTTTCGACCACGACGAGTACGTGGTGGAGGCGCTGCGCGCCGGCGCGAGCGGATTCCTGGTGAAGGACGCGCCGCCGGAGGAGCTGGTGCGCGCGGTGCGGGTCGTCGCCGCGGGTGACGCGCTGCTGTCGCCGACCGTGACTCGTCGTCTCCTCGACGGTGTGATGACGCGACTGCAGGTGCGCCGAGACCCGCCGGGCTGGGATGACCTCACCGACCGCGAGCGTGACGTGCTGCGGCTGCTTGCCGCGGGACGCTCCAACACGGAGATCGCAGCCGATCTGCATGTGAGCGAGACGACCGTGAAGACGCACGTGTCGCACGTGCTCGAGAAGCTCGGGCTGCGCGACCGGGTGCAGGCCGTGGTGCTTGCCTACGAGACCGGGCTGGTGACTCCGGGCGCGGCCAGTCCTTAGACTTGGAGCAGCGCCATGTGCCTCCTGATCGGCTTTCTGATCCTCACCGCGGCTCTGTTCGGCTTCGGCGCCGCGCTGCACGCGCTGTGGTGGGTTGCGCTGGCGTTTCTCGTCATCTGGCTGCTGGGGTTCCTGGTCCGTCCGCGCCGCGGCCGCTGGTACTACTGGTAGCAGCCGGCGGTCACGGGCGCCGCCCCACAGCGCGCCAGATCCGCTCCGCGTGCTCCTCGGGCAGGTGGTAGATGCACACGGCGGCCGCCAGCCTGCGGTTGGCGCGAAGGTCCGGCAGGACCATCTCGATCGCGTCCTCGTCGGCGGCGCGGAGAAAGTCCTCGAGGAGCCCGGTGCCGATGGCGGTGCTCTGGTGCGCGTCGGCGCGGCGCAGCGCTTCCTTGAAGAGCTGCCATGCCGTCGGCGCGGCGCCCTTTTCGTTGGCGAGCTGGTCCATCACCTGCCACGCCCAGAAGCTGGCCGGACGCGAGGCGTCGCCGGCGTCGAAGGAGCAGTGGCGCAGATAGCCGTCGATGGTGTGCGCGTAACCCAGAGCACGCACCATCTCGCGCGCGTTCATGCGCGACGACAGCGCGCCGGCGGCCAGGCTGGCGAAGCGATCGTCGTCGCGCGCCAGGCCGAGCAGCTTGAAGCGCACACCGTCATCCACGTCGATGAGCACTCGCAGCGGACCGGCGGCGACGTCGTGCAGTCGCGGCTCCGCGGAGCGGTCGTCTGGCAGCTCGCGCACCAGCGCGACCACCGCGTCCCACCAGCCCGCGACATCGGACGCGACATGCGGCCGCATGCGCGTGAGCGTGGACGTCGTGTCGACGCGCTTGCCGCGCAGCCACCGTCGCAGCTGCGACGCAGGTGTCGCTGCGGTGGTGCTCGCCATCATCGTCACGGGCCACACTATCAGCAGAATGCTTCGCGAACCGCGCGCGCCCGCTGAGTTCAGGCGCGTGTCGCCCCGCTTCTGGATGGCGCGCCAGACCGTGATCGCGCTCGTGTTCGCCCCGCTGCTGGGCGGCGCGCTCGCCGTCATGGCCGCCCTCGGCGGCGGCGGCTGGGTGCTGCTGCCCGCCGGGGTGGCCGCCCTGGCGGTGCTGCAGTGGGTCATCGAGCTGGGGCGCTATCGCACCTGGGGCTACGCGGAACGCGAGGATGACCTCATCGTGCGACGCGGCCTGATGTTCCGCCGCGTCTCCGTCGTGCCGTACGGGCGCATGCAACTGATCGACGTGACCGCCGGCCCGGTCGACCGGGCCTTCGGCCTGGCAACGGTGCAGCTGCACACGGCAGCCGCCGCCACCGACGCGCGCATCCCCGGCCTGCTCCGGGCCGACGCGGACCTGCTGCGCGACCGCCTCGCCGCGGTGGGCGAGGCCGAGGCGACCGGGCTGTGAGCGACGCTGCCCTGCCAGTCGGCACGTCGTGGCGCCGCCTGCACCCGCTTTCGCCGCTGGTGCGCTTCGCCCGCATCGTCGTCGGGCTGATCGTGGTGGCAGTGCCCACGCTGGAAGCCGCCCGCGGCGGGGCCGCCGGCCGCGGCCGCAGCCTGACCACATCGCTGATTGTGTGGGCGGCGCTGCTCGGCCTCAGCATGATCGGTGGCGTCGTCTCCTGGCTGGTCACGCGCTGGCGCATCGGCGACGGTGACCTGCAGATCGAGACGGGGCTGATCCGGCGCCAGTCGATCCGCATTCCGCTGGCCCGGATCCAGGCGGTGGACATCGTCGCCCCGCTGCTCGGGCGCATCCTCGGTCTCGCCGAGGTGCGCGTAGTGTCGGCCGGGCGCGGCGGCGAGCACGGCCGCCTCGCCTACCTCACCGCCGCCGAGGCCACCGCGGCGCGGGCGCGGCTCCTGGCGCTGGCCCACGGCCTCGCCGCCGAGACGCCCGAGCCACCCGCGCAGCCGCTGGCCGTGGTGGACAACCTCCGGCTCGTGCTTGCGCTCACCCTTCGCGCCGGTATCGCCGTCCCCCTGCTCCTGATGATCGCGGCGGCGGTCGTGCTGATCGTGGCGCCGCGGGCCGGCGCGATCGTCCTGAGCACGTGCCTGCCCATCCTGTTCACCAGCGCGGTGACCATCGCGCGCACGTTCAACGAGGAGTTCGAGTTCTCGGTCAGCGAGGCGGGCGACGGGCTGCGCCTCGACCGGGGCCTGCTGCAGCGTCGCCACGAGACGATCCCGTTCGGCCGGATCCAGGCGCTGCGGGTGGTGCAGCCCCTGCTGTGGCGGCCGGCGGGCTGGCTTCGCCTCGAGGTGGACGTGGCCCGCCAGCACGGGGCGCAGCAATCGCGCGACGACCCCCAGCGGGTGGCGCGCACGCTGGTGCCGGTGGCCCCGCGCGCCGAGGTCCTCGCCCTCCTGGGGCGGGTGTTCGCCGAGGCGGGTGTGGAGCAGCCTCCGGGAGCGAAGCCACCGCGCCGCGCGATGCTCAAGGCGCCGCTCTCATACCACTTCCTCGCGGCCTGGCACGGGGCGCGGTACGCGTGCGCGCGAACCGGCCGGCTGCAGGCGGCCACGGTGGTGGTGCCCCTCCACAAGGTGCAGAGCGTCCGGCTCAAACGCGGCCCGGTGCAGCGGATGCTCGGCCTCGCCTCCGTGCACGTGGACACCGCCGGGCAGCGGTGGCAGGCGTCCATGCGCTGCCGCGACGAGGGCGAGGCGGAAGCCTGGCTGTGGGACATCAGCGCGAAGGCCCGGCTGGCGCGGCGCCATTCCAGTCCTGGCTCGCGGCAGCGGGCGGCGCCGCCGGGTGTCGCGGGTCCGGTGATCGCGTAGCATCAAACGCGATGGCCGTGCTCGAGCCGTGCGACTGCTGCGGGCGGCCCACGCCCATCTTCCGCCTCGCCGGGGTGATCCTGGACGGGCACGTCGCCCGGGTGTGCCCCCGCTGCGTGGCCACGCAGAAGGAGCGCATCGAGCTTCCGTACGCACCGCGCCAGGACCAGGGCGCCATCCAGCCGAGCACCTCGCGAGACGTCTGGTAGCGGCATGACGTTCGCCGAACGCCTCGACGTGTGCGTCGAGCGGGCGGACTCCCTTCTGTGCGTGGGCCTCGACCCGGCCGGCATGGAGAGCGCCGAGGCGGCGGAGCGGCAGTGCCTCGATGTGCTCGACGCCACCCTCGACCTGGTGTGCGCGGTGAAGCCGAACGTTGCCTTCTTCGAGCAGTTCGGCGCGGCGGGCTACGCAGCGCTGGAGCGGCTGCGGCCGCGCATCCCCGAGGACCGGATGCTCATCCTCGACGCCAAGCGGGGCGACGTGGGCAGCTCGGCGGAGGCATACGCCCGGGCGCTGTTCGACGTGCTGGGTGCGGACGCGGTCACCGTCAACCCGCTCCAGGGAGGCGACGCTGTGGCGCCGTTCCTGTCCCGCGCCGGCCGCGGCGCCTTTCTGCTCACGCGCACCAGCAACCCGGGGGCGGCAGACCTGCTCGACCAGCAGCTGGCGGACGGAACGCCGGTGTACCGGCGCATCGTCCAGCTCGGGCTCGGCTGGGACCAGGGGGGCCGGGTGGGCTTCGTCGTCGGGGCCACGGACCCCGCAGCGGTCGCCGCGGTGCGGGCGGCGGCGCCCGAGGCACCCCTGCTGGTGCCGGGCGTGGGCGCGCAGGGTGGCGCGCTGGAGGAGTCGGTGCGAGCCGGGTTGGATCCGTGGCGCCGCGGCCTCGTGGTCAATGTGAGCCGCGGCATCGCCGGAGCCGCGGAGGGCCCTCGCGCCGCCGCCGTCAGCTTCCGCGACCGCATCAACGCGGTGCGTGTGGCCGCGCCCGCGTCGGCATGAGCGTTCCCCTCGCGCTGGTGCGCAACGACGGCCACGGGCAGCACTTCATGCCAGGGCACCCGGAGCGGCCCGAGCGAGTAATGGCCATCCTTGACCACATCAAGTCGCAGGCGGACCTCGCCGCGCTGCCGTGGCTCCAGGTGGAGGAGGGGAGGGCCGAGCTGCCCCTGCTGGTGCACTCGGAGGACGAGGTGCGCGCCGTTGAGGCGATGAGCCGCGCGGGGGGCGGATGGTTCGACGCCGACACGTACTGCCGCGCCGAGTCGTACGCCATCGCGCTGCAGGCGGCGGCGTGCGCCGCCCTCGCGGTGGAGGCGGTGGCGGGGGAGGAGGCACTTTCGGTGTTCGTGCTGGCGCGGCCTCCGGGACACCATGCAACCGAGTACGTGCCGATGGGCTTCTGCCTGTTCAACAACGCGGCGATAGCGGTCCGCGCCGCCCAGCTTCGCGGGCTGGCCCGGGTTGCCGTGGTGGACATCGACGTGCACCACGGCAACGGCACGCAGGACATCTTCGCCGCCGACCCGACCGTACTGTATTGCTCGCTGCATCAGTTTCCCTTCTACCCGGGCACCGGCCTGGAGACCGAGCGTGGCGTGGAGGAAACCGTGGTCAACGTGCACATGGCGGCGGGCAGCGATGCGGCGACGTGGCTGGCCCGCTTCGAGGAGCGCGTGGTGCCGGCTGTCGATGCGTTCCGCCCCGACCTGCTGCTGGTGAGCGCGGGCTTCGACGCGCACCAGGCCGACCCGCTGGCGGAGCTCGGAATGACAGCCGACGCGTACGCAACGGTGGCCCGGCGCATCCGCGAGCTCGCTGAGCGGCATGCCTCAGGACGCTCCGTGTGGCTGCTGGAGGGAGGCTATGACCTGCGCGCGCTCGCCGAGTCCTCGGCTGCCGTGCTGCGCGTGCTAATGGCGGAGCCGGGGGATGACACTGCGGCTGCGTGACGCGTCGCGGTCTGCCCGCGCGCTCTTGGCCGGCGCCGTGCTCTTCGTCGCGGCATGCGGTGGCAGCACGGCCGCGCCGCCATCGAGCGGAACGCCGGCGAGCTCGGCGTCGTCCGGCTCCAGTGCCACGCCGCAGCTGGCGGGCACCACGCGCACCGTCCTCACGCAGCTGGGGCTGAACATGCACAGCGACGCGTCGCGAAGCGCGCCGGTCGTCGGCGTGCTGGGGCAGGGCGCCCAGGTGACGGTGCTGGACTACAGGGCGTCCGACGGTGGCTGGTTCAAGGTGCAGGGCCAGACGGTGACGGGCTGGATCGTCGGGGATCCGACGCTCACCGCCGCCGGTGCGTTGACGTCCTACTCGTCGACGGACCGCGGCTTTTCGCTGCTGTACCCATCGACGTGGACCTTCGCTGAGGAGCCCGCCGACACGCTGTTTCGGCCGCAGTCGACGGGTCAGCAGAGCCTGGTGGTGCGCGTGGCAGGCAGCATCGCCGCGCTGGGGCAGCCCGTGCCGCCCGGCTACGCCTCGACGTACTCCAACCAGGAGATCGTGTGCGGCTACACCGGCGAGCTGGTCGAGTATCAGCGCGCGAGTGGCGCCTCAGCGCCGGCCAGCCCCAACATCGCGGGCAGCAGTGCGAGGTGGCTTTCGCGCTACGCGCAGATCCGCCTGACGTTCGATTCCATGCACGCGATGGAATTGGCCTTCAACTACGAGAACCAGAGCGACCTCGACACATTCGCCGACGCGTACAACTCCATCTCGTTCCCGTACCCGCTGTGCCAGGCGCCGCAGAGCCCTGCGCCGATGCCGACGTGAGACCGCATTGATGCGCACCAGCGATCTGCACGTCGACACATCGCGCAGCGAGGTCACGGACATCACCGACGACGCGGAGGCGTTCGTCGCGGGTCAGGGCGACGGGCTCCTGAACGTCTTCGCTCCACACGCGACAGCGGGCGTCGCGCTGATGGAGACCGGCAGCGGCAGCGAACGCGACCTCGTCGACGCCCTGCGCCGCCTGCTGCCACGCGACGACCGCTACAAGCACCGCCACGGTGCGGCCGGCCACGGCGCCGACCACCTGCTGCCGGTCATCGTGTCACCGTCGTTGACCATCCCGGTGCGCGATGGTCGCCTGCTGCTGGGCACATGGCAGCGTGTCGTACTCGTCGATCTCAACGCAGACAACCCGCGCCGCACCATAAGGCTGAGCTTCGTCAGCGGCTGACGCGATTCGACGCGCCCGTGCCACGCCGGCAGCGGAATGTCCGGAGCGAGGGCGTCACGGAGGCGAGACGGCACGACTAGGAGCGTGAGTCCAGCCGAGTGTCGAGCCGCGGGCCCCCAGCGGGGGTCCGACGGCGTACCTCGCGCAGCGACATACCGCTGCCGGCAGTGCGCGGCACGCGCAAGCGTCAGGCGCTGCCGGAGCTCTGGCCTACATGGGGCACGAAGTTGGACTGCACGATCGACGAGTGCGACACTGACATGCCGATCAAGCAGATGGCGATCATCGTCACCCACGCTGCGCCGATGGCGAGACGAGTGGCCGGCGGCACCGCGGCGGGTTCGAGGCCGTGCTGCCGGTTGCGGAAGCGCTGGTATGTGGTGAACGCGCCGAGGATCAGGATGATGAACGCGAACGGATTCGAGAGCCAGAACGCGACCACCAGCATGATGGCGAGGCCGACGACGTTCATCCAGATGGAGATGGCGTTGGCCACCCGTCCGCCGTCGAGCGGGCTGAGCGGGATCAGGTTGAAGAGGTTGATGAAACAGCCGAAGTAAGCAAGCGCGAGGAGCAGGAAGTGGAAGCTGCCTGACGGCCCCGCCTGCGCCCAGATGAAGCAGATGAACGCAGCGGCCGTGCCGAACACCGGACCGCCGATGGCGATGATGGCCTCCTGGCGTGCGTCGGTGAACGGCCGAGCCGAGCGCGTGAATGCGCCGAAGGGCCCGAGGAACACGGGCAGCGACATGGGGATGCCCTGCCACCGCGACACGATGACATGGCCTGATTCGTGCACAAGGATCAGGAGCACGACGCCGATGGCGAACTGCCAGCCGAAGAACAGCGTGTAGAAGAACAGCGCCACCACCATCGAGATCAGCGTTGGGCCCAGCTTGGCCGCCTTCAGCAGCACCACGCCGTACTTGAGGAACGCGGCGAGTCCCGCACCGATCGCGGTGATGATGCCGCCCTCGCGGCGCCGCTGCGGCGCCGTGGGCGAGTGCTGCTGCTGCGTTGCCCCTTGTGCATACGGCGCCGGGAGCCAGCCCGGCGGCTGCTGCGGCTGCCACGTGTACATCGCCGGCTGCTCGCCCTGGGGCTCGCTTGGATTCAGGTCGCTCATCCAAATCCTCAGCGCACGGCGAGAAGCACGCGGTTCGCCAGCCGCTGCCAGATGGTGCCCACCTCGGCGAATCCCGCAGCGAGCAACGCGGCCCGGTGAAACTCGTAGCTTTGCGCGTCGTTGTCGTGCGGATGATCGTGGTGGCGGCGCTTGCGCTCGGCCGCTGAATCAGCCAGCGCGGGCTCACTCATCGCGGCGCTCCACCACGTGTCGTAGTCCTCAGCCCCTTCTGGGGTGGGCGGCCATTCCGGTTGCACCTCGCGCGAGACGGCGGCGATGGTGCGCTGGTCGTGGTCGAAGTCGAGGCGGTCACCGTCCAGGAGGACACCGCGCGGGCGCAGCAGCTGGGCGAGCGTGCCGTACAAGCGCAGCAGCTCGGGCAGCCCGAGCCAGTGCAGCGCGGTCGTCGAGATCGCCGCGTCAAAGGGTGGTTCCAGTGGCAGCTGCGAGGTCCAGTCGCCGCGCATGTCGGCGTCGACGAAGTGCAGCCGCTCGTGGCCCGCGAGAGCGCCGCGGCCGATGGTGAGCAGGACGGGATCCGTATCGATGGCCACGATCTCGGCATCGGGCATGCGCTGGAGCACGCGCGCGCTGAGCGAGCCTGGCCCGCAGCCCAGGTCGAGCAACCGTGGCGAGGTGCCGACGAACGCCACGAGCGCATCCACCATCGCGGTGAAGCGCGCCTCTCGATCGGGGATGTGCAGCTGCTGCTGGGCGTCCCAGCGGCGCAGCCAGCTGGCCCAATCGATGGCGGTTGGCGGCGGAGACGTGGTGGCCATGTGCCCATTGTGGCCGCCGGTGGCGTCCGGCGGCGGTTTGCGATGACCCGCTATCGTGCGGCGGATGGACGCTGAGAATTCGCTGCACGGCGCGCGGATCGGCATCGTGGGCACTGGCGTGATGGCCGAGGCGATGCTCTCCGGCCTGCTCGACCGCCGTCTGGTCGACGCATCGCGGATCGTGTGCAGCCACCCGCGGGCGGAGCGTCGCGCTGCGCTGGAGCGCGAACACGGCGTCGTCACGACATCCGCCAACGCGGAGGCGGTGCGCGACGCGGACGTCGTGCTGCTGGGCGTGAAGCCGCAGATGCTGGCCGAGGTGATGCCCGAGCTGCGCGGTTCGATACGCGCGCAGCAGCTGGTGCTCAGCATCATCGCCGGGGCCAGCACGCGGGCGGTGGGAGACGGGCTGCAGCATCCGGCGATCGTGCGCTGCATGCCCAACACGCCGGCGCAGATCGGCCAGGGCGTCAGCGTGTGGTTCGCCACGGAGAGCGTCGATGAGGCCGGCAAGGCGCGCGTGCGCGCCATGCTGTCGGCGCTGGGCCGCGAGTTCGAGGTGCACGACGAGCGGCAGGTGGCAATGGCCACGGCGGTGAGCGGCACCGGCCCCACGTACATCTTTCTGTTCATCGAAGCGCTCACCGACGCCGCCGTGCACCTCGGTTTCCCACGCCACGTGGCGCGCGAGCTCGTGCTCGACACGATGCAGGGCTCGGCGGCCTTCGCGTTGCACAGCGGCAAGCACGTCGCTGAGCTGCGTGACATGGTGACGTCCCCGGGAGGCACATCCGCGGAGGCGCTGTACCAGCTCGAGAAGGGGCGTCTGCGCACCGTGGTCAGTGACGCCGTGTGGGCGGCGTTCGAACGCACGCTGCGGCTCGAGGCAACCCTCGAGAATCGCGATGACAACAGCACGTCGCGTGCGTCACGCCGGTGAGGCGGTACGGCCTCTACCTCGAATCCGGGCCCAAGCGGCGCACCACGATGGTGCACGTGCTCGACCTGCTGGGCTGCATCGCCAACGGACCTACGACCGATGCGGCGATGGAGGCAACGCCGGGGGCGATCAACGCATACCGTCGCTTCCTCGCTGCGCACGGTGAGACCATCAAGGCCGACGAGCCCTTCGAGGTGCGGGTCGTCGAGCACATCACCGAAGGGGATTGGCTGGGCAACGGGTCGCCGTACCTGGTGTTTCCTCCGGATCTTCAGCCGCTGACACCGGTGGAGGCGAAGCGTTACCTGCAGCGCTTCGCGTTCCTCAGCGAGGCGCTCGCGGCATGGGCCGAGACGCAGTCCGGCCGCGCCCTCGACGCGAAGCCGCGCGCCGGCGGCCGCACCGCGCGCGCAGTGCTGCTGCACGCGCTGGGCTCGCCGGGGGCGTACCTGAGCAGCGCGCTCGGCGGCGCGCCCGGGTTCAGCCGTCTCGCCACAAGCGCCGAGCGGGGCGAGACACCGTTGCCCGAGGCGTTTCGCCAGGTGGCCGACATGGCTTCGTCGCTGGTCAGTTCCACCACGCCGCAGCAGCGCGCCGCAGTGCGGGCGCTCAGCGGCGGGGAGCGCCGCTACACGCTGCGCAAGGCGGTGCGCCGCATGCTCGAGCACCACTGGGAGCACCTGGCGGAGCTGTCCCGCAGGCCCGGAGGACCGGGGCTGGTCTGAGCGATACTCAGCAGGCCATGGCCGGCACGCATCTCATCGGTCTGCTGCTTGGGGTGGAGGAGGACTGGCCGGGCGCCTTCGAGTCGCTGCTGCGCCGCCTCGACCCGGCGATCACGGTTGACGGTGAGACGCACCGGTTCGCCACGGAGCGCGTGACCATCGAGCCGTTCAACCTGCGCGCCGTGCCGCGGTACTCGCTCGTGATCGACCGCCTCGCCTGGTGGTACGACATGCCTCGCGAGTGGCTGAAGAAGGTGACGCTGATGAACCCCGTGCACCTGCTCAACAATCCGTTCACGTTCGAGGCGATGCAGAAGCACGCGGCCTACTGCGCGATGATCCGGCTCGGGCTGAAGGTCCCCGAGACCTGGATGCTCCCCAACAAGAAGCCGCCGGCCAACCCTCGCTTCGAGGGCACCGCGCAGCGGTACCTGCGCTACTTCGACCTTGACGAGGTGGCACGCGCCGTCGGGATGCCGCTGTACATGAAGCCGTTCGACGGCGGCGCCTGGGTAGGGGTGAGCCGCGTCGAGGACACGGCGACGCTGCACCGCGCCTACGACGAGTCGGAGGAGCGGCTGATGCACGTGCAGGCATCGGTGGACGGTTACGACGCGTTCGCGCGCAGCCTCGGAGTGGGCGCCGAGGTGATGGTGATGAACTTTCACCCAGAGCGGCCGATGCACGACCGCTACTCCGTCGACTACAACTTCCTGAGCCCCGAGGTGGGCGAGGAGGTCGTGAGCATCCTGCGCATCGTCAACGGCTTCTTCCGCTGGGAGCTCAACAGCTGCGAGACGCTGGTGCGCGGCAGCGAGGTGGTGCCCATCGACTACGCCAACGCCACGCCGGACCTCGCAATCACGAGCCTGCACTACTACTTCCCCTGGGCAATCCGCGCCCTGGTGAAGTGGGTCATCTTCTGCTGCGTGACGGAGCGGCGCCAGACCGTCGACATGGACACCCAGCGGTACTTCGCCATCGCAGATCGCGACGACCTCAGCTATGCGGAGAAGATCAAGCGCTACCGCGCGCTCGCCGACGAGCAGCTCCAGGTGGAGCGGTACCACGAGTTCTGCGCGCGGCACCTGCCCAACATCGACGAGGTGACGCTCAGCTGGGTGGAGAGCGACGAGTTCGACCGCCTCGTGGTGGACACCGTGCGCAGCACGTTCCCGGCGCACGAGCACGAGCAGTTCATCGCGCATTTCCGCGGCCTGCTGGAGCTGTGGGCCAAGGATCAGCGCGCGCTGGTCGCGTAGGATGCGTCGCTGAGCATGCCGATCCAGTTCGCTGCCAGCCCGCGACCAACCATCGGCGTCGAGGTCGAGCTCGAGCTGGTCGACGGGAGCACGCGCGAGCTGGTGAGCGCCGCCGCGTACGAGATCCTGACCGAGATGAAGAGCAAGCACGCCGACGGCGTGCATCCCAAGGCCAAGTCGGAGCTCCTGCAGTCGACGGTCGAGATCATCACGGGCATATGCGGGACCGTGCGCGAGGCATACGCCGATCTGGCTGCGACGCTCGACGAGCTGCGCACGTACACCGACCGCGAGGGCGTGCAGATCATGTGCTCGGGCACGCACCCGTTCAGCGACCCGGCGAAGCAGCGGATCACGCCCGATCCCCGCTACATCCGCCTGGTGGACGAGATGCAGTGGCCGGCGCGGCAGATGCAGATCTTCGGCATCCACGTGCACGTGGGCGTGCGCAGCGGCGAGAAGGCGATCGCGATGGTCAACGCGCTGTCGGGCTACATCCCGCACTTCCTCGCGCTGAGCGCGTCGAGCCCGTACTGGATGGGGCACGACACCGGGCTCGCCTCGTGCCGCTCCAAGGTGTTCGAGGGATTGCCCACGGCAGGGCCGCCCTGGCAGCTCACCGGCTGGGCCCAGTTCGAGCGGCTCATGGACACGCTGATCGCGGCGCGCACCATCAGCAGCATCCGTGAGATCTGGTGGGACATCCGGCCCCATCCGGGCTTCGGCACCATCGAGCTGCGCATCTGCGACGGCATCCCCACCTTGCGTGAGATCGCGGTCGTCGCGGCCATCAGCCAGTGCCTGGTGCACCGTTTCGACACCATGATCGACCGCGGTTACTCGCTGCCGACCACCCGAGCCTGGCTGGTGCGCGAGAACAAGTGGCGCGCCGCGCGCCACGGCCTTGACGCGCACATCGTCGTGGACGAGGAGGGCACCACCGTGCCGCTGCGCGACGCCATCCAGGAGATGGTCGAGGACCTCATGCCGGTGGCGGCGCGGCTGGGGTGCACCGAGGAGCTGCGCCGCACGTTCGAGGTGATGGAGCGCGGCCCCAGCTACATCCGGCAGCGTGAGGTGGTGGCGGCCGGCGGCACGCTCACCGATGTGGTCGACGGCCTGGTGCAGGAACTGCGCAGCGACCAGCCGGCACCGCGTCCGGCAGCGCTCAGCGCCGCGGCGACCTAGCTCGGTAGCTCAGGCCGCGTAGAGACGGAGGTCGCTGGCGAACCGGTCCGATATCTCGATGCACCGCTCCAGCTCGGGATGGCGCACGAAGACGATGCCGTCCGAGAGCAGCGTCTGCATCCAGTCGCGCCGCGGCGACCCCACCGGCAGCAGGTCGATGGCGCAGACCCACTCGTCGTACTCCGCGAGCAGGTGGGAGAGTCCGTCGATGCGACGGATGTGCCCCTGCCCCTCGGCCCGCTTGGTGATCGAGGCCGCGTTGTACGCGCGCGTCACCGGCTGCGAGAGGGAGCCGTGCGTCACCGCCTCGGCCCAGCGCTGGAACAGATCGGCATCGGTGGTGAAGTTCATCAGGTCCACCGTGCGCGCACCCGGGGGCCGCGAAGCGATCTCGCCGAACACCACCTCGCCGTCGGCCTTGCGGTACCACTCCATGTGCGTGAACCCGTCCGTGAACCCCATCGCGCGCAGCACGGCCCGCCCCATCGCGCGCCCACCGGCGAGATAGTCGACGTCGATGGTGCGCAGCGCGAGGGTGATCGGGCTGATCCACTCCAGCGAGCGGGCGATGAGCGGCCGGGGCCGGTACCAGCACATGTTCTCGAAGAGCGGCTCGCCGCGCGCGCAGATCGTGTCGTAGGTGAACTCCTCCGCGTCGACGAACTCCTCGACGCTCACCTGCGGCACGTGGAGGAGGCGCGGCATGACCTGCTCCAGCTCCGCGATTGAGTCCACGCGGTACGTGTTGGCCGATCCCGCGCCGGCGATCGGCTTGACGATGAGGGGAAAGCCGATGCGCTCCGCCGCTTCGCGGACTCCGGCCGCGGTGGTCGTGCTCTCGTGGTAGGGCGTGCGGATCCCGGCGGCGTCGAGCGTGCGCTTCATCGCCTCCTTGTCGCGGAACGGAATCGTCTGGCCCACCGTCATGCCGGGCAACCGCAGCGCCTCGCGGATGCGTGCGGCGAGGATCATGGTCGGCTCCCACAGCGACTCCACCTGGTCGATGGGTGTGTGGTCGGCGCGGCGCATCACCTCGTGCACGATGCCCAGCTCGTCGCTGAACGACGGCACCTGCCAGTAGTCGGCGAGGTGCTCGCGCGCCATTTGGGGCAGCGCGTGCACGGACTGGTCGCCGACGCCGATCACGCGCGCTCCCGCGTAGGCGAGGCCGCGCGTGAAGAGCGGCATCTCGCCGGGGTAGCCGGGGGAGATCAGCAGCACGCTGCCCATGACGTCAGGCCCCGGCCAGCTCGACGCGGGCCACGTCGACGACGCGGCGCAGCGCCGCTTCCACCACTGACGTTTCCGGATGGCGCAGGATCACGTAGCCCTCGCCCTCGTAGGTGCCGCTCGGTGCCTGCCCGGCCGCGGGCAGGCGGGCTTCGACCACAAGGTCGCCCAGCTCGTGCTGCAGGGTGTCGAGGCCATGGATCGCCCGCACCCGTCCCGATCCCTGCCCGCGCAGGTACGCCGCGCCCACCGCGTAGTGGCGCTCCGGCGGGTCGAATGCCCCGAAGATCTCGAGGCCGGCCCAGGCGCGATACATGTCGACGTCGTGGGAATAGGACATCAATGTCATGAACTGGGCGCCCGGCGGACGAGCGGCAACCTCGGAGATGGCGATGCCGTCGGCACCGCGGTTGAACCACTCCATGTGGCTGAGCCCGGTGTCCATGCCGAGGACACGAAGCGCGCGCTCGCCCGCCTCGCGGATGGCGTGATAGCCGCCGATCTCGCGAGGCAGGAGCACCGCCCACTGGATCCAGGGATTCTCCAGCACCTCCAGCGGCGTGGGGAGGTAGCGGGAGACGGAGTGCCAGACGAGGCGTCCGCCGGCCATCACGCTGTCGAAGCTGTGCTCCTCGCCGCTGACGGCCTGCTCGAGCAGCGCCGGCGCGTCCGGCGATGGCGCGTCGAACCGCAGCCAGCCGTGCAGCTGGCCCTCGGTGTCGACGCGGAACGTGCCCCGAGCACCGGCGCCGGCGGGCGGCTTCACCACGAGCGGCAGGCCGAGTGCGCGCGCCGCCCGCAGCGCTTCCTCAGGTGAGGCCGCCAGCGCGTGCCCGGCGCACGGCACGCCGTGGTCGCGCATCACCGACTTCATGCGCGCCTTGTCGCGGAAGTTCTGCGCCGCCTCGACGCGCATGCCGGCGATGTCGAACCATTCGCGGACGCGTGCCAGCGGCACCTGCAGCTGCTCCAGCGTGCCGATGACACGATCCACGCCGCCGAGATGGCGGCGGAACCGTTCGACGGCGCCGGCGATCTGCGCTGCATCGGTGCCGTCGTCGATCCTGTAATGGCCGGCGAGCTGCGACCGGATTGCCTCAGGCAGCCGCTCCTGGGGGTCCTGGCTGATCAAGCCCACCTGCGCCCCGGGCAGCGACGCGGCGGCTCCGATGAATCGATTGGTCGCCTCCAGCAGGAAGGGGGCGACGAACACCGCGTTGGGCATGGCGGGAGTGTAGGCCGCGGCTCCGCCTACACTCGGCGCGATGGCGGAGGCGATCAGGAGGTGGACGGGGCCGGCGGCGTGGACCGCGGCCCTCGCGGTGCTCGCGTACACGGCGCTGCACCACATGCTCACGATGCCCGTGGCGGCGCACGCGTGGAATGACACCTACGTCTATCTCGAAGCAGCGCAGCGGTTCCTGGCCCATCCCGCGCACCTGTACGACGGCGCGCTCGCGCAGCTCCACCGGGCCACAGCGCAGAACGCATTCCTGTACCCGCCCCTTGGCATTCTGCCCTTTCTCGCGCTGGTGCCACTGCAGCACGCCGCCGGGATGCCACTTGCCGCCGGCGTATGGACCGTTGTGGACACGGTGGCGCTTGCCGCGGCAGTGGTGCTCTTCAGCCGCCGCGCCGGGTGCAGCTGGGCGCTGAGCGGCGTGGTTCTGCTGATCGCGGCGCTCTCGCTGCCCGCGCAGTGGGAGATCAACTCCGGTCAGGTCGACGGCGTGGAGCTGCTCCTGCTCGCGCTGTCGTTGCGCCACGCTGAGCGCGCCGTCTCCGGCGTGTGGCTCGGTCTCGCCGTCGCGTTCAAGCCCATCGCTGTGGTCGTGCTGCTGCTTCCGCTGCTGCGGCGGCAGCCACAGGTGGCGGCGGTGGCGTGCGGCGTGGCGCTTGCGGTGAATGCGGTGTGGATCCCCTTCCTCGGACTCCCCGTGGCGAGCGAGTATCTGACCCGCGTGCTGCCGTTCACGATGTTCAGCGTCGTGCACGATCCCAACAACATCTCGCTTGCGACGCGGCTGCAGGACATCCTCGGCGGCGTGCAGGTCACAAAGCGAACGCCGGCAGGCTTCGCGGTGCCGCATCCGGTCGACGCGCTGGCGCTGCTGTGGACGATCCGCGTGCTCACGCTGGCGGTGTGGGCGCGCACCGTCACGCGGCATGGCGTCGACGACGTGACGGCGCTTGCCGTCACGCTGGCGACGGTGCCCCTGCTGGCGGCCACGCTCTGGCCGCACTACTTCCTGTTCCTGCTGCCACTCGGCATCGTGCTGATCCGTTCGCCCCTCGTTGCCGCGCGCATCGCCGCCTGGGCCGGGCTGACCCTGACGGTGTACCGATGGAGGTCGGAGGTCCTCTGGGTCAGCGTGCCCGTGCTCTGGTGCGCGGCGCTGGCCGCGACGCAGGGGGAGAGGATGAGCGCCCGGATAGCCACCCCTGCCCATGCCCATTAGGATCACCGGCGCATGAACGTCATCTTCATCGAGCCTGCCTTCCCGCCCAACCAGCGCGAGTTCGTGCGTGGCCTGGCGGCCGTCGGCGCCACCGTGATCGGCATCGGAGAGCGCTCCCTCGACCAGATGGATGCCGACCTCAGGAGCTGGATGCTGCACTACCACCAGGTGGGCAACGTGACCGATGTGCAGCAGCTCGCCGGTGCGGTGCGCTGGGTGCAGGAGCGGCTGTGGGTGGACCGGCTCGAGTCGACAATCGAGGCACACACGCTCGCGGCTGCGCAGGTCCGCGAGTGGTGCAACATCCCCGGGACGTCGGTGCGCACCACGTACCTCTGCCGCGACAAACCTTCGATGAAGGACACGCTGCGTGAGGCCGGCGTGCCCACTGCGCAGTCAGCCGGGGCGGACAGTGCGGCGGAGGTGTGGGCGTTCGCGGACTCGGTCGGTTTCCCGCTCATCCTCAAGCCGCGCGCAGCCGCGGGAGCGAGCGGCACACGCCGGGTGGACAGCCGCGAGGAGCTGGAGCGGGCATTGGGGGAGCTGGGCGCGAGTGGCTCGGACTCGATCGCGGTGGAGGAATTCGTGGAGGGGCACGAGGGCTTCTACGACACCATCTGCATCGACGGGCGGCCGGTGTACGACTTCATCTCGCACTACGACCCCAACGTGCTGGAGGCGATGCGCGAGCGGTGGATCAGCCCGCAGTTCATCGCCACCAACCGCATCGACTACTCGGAGGCGTACGCAGAGGTGCGCGTGATGGGCAAGCGCGTCATCGACGCCCTCGGCATCGGCACCTCCGCCACGCACATGGAGTGGTTCTTCGGGCCCAAGGGGCTGCGCTTCAGCGAGATCGGCTGCCGCCCGCCCGGGGTCCGCGCCTGGGACCTGTACGCGGTGGGCAACGACATCGACATCTATCGCGAGTGGGCCAATGCGGTGGTGCACGCGCACGTGCAGGCGGGCCTCTCGCGCCGCCTGGCCGCGGGCATTGTGGCGCTCCGTCCTGACCACGACGGGCGCATCAGCCATTACGACGGCGCCGACGCCATCCAGCAGCGTTACGGGCCGCACATCATCGACGCGTACCTGCCCTCGCCGGGCACGCCCACGCAGCCGGTTGAGGCCGGGTACATGGCCAACGCGTGGGTGCGCATGGCGCACCCCGACTACGACACGCTGCGCGGCATGCTCAACGACGTCGGCGAAACGCTGCACGTGCGCGCCGCATGACGGCGGCGATTCTGCTCGGGCCGCAGCCACCGGCGCCGCGGCTGGACGCGGACGTCGCTGCGCTGGGCGTCGATGGTCCGGTCGCGCTGGTCACGGCCGGCTACGAGGAGGCCGAGCGAAACGACGCCCACCTGGACCGTGCCCTGGGCGGTGGCACGCGCAACCTGGGCTTGTACGGCAGGCGGCTCGACATCCTCGAGAGCGACACCGACTTCGCCGCGGCGCTGCACCGCCTGCGCATCGAGCTGGCTGAACAGCAGACGCTGTACCGCGCGCGCCTCGTCCACGGGCTCGCCGCCGTCGACGCGGTGCGGCGTCTGGGCGGCAGCTCGCGGCGCAGCCTGGGCACGCAGCTCGACGACGCCATCAGCGACGTGCGCACCCTCGACGACAACCATGCGGCGGCGATGGCTGCCGCGGTGCGCCGTTTCGAGGACGAGTGGCCGGTGCACGAACGCGACGTGATCCTCGCCCACCGCGGCGCGGTTGCGGCACAGCTCGAGGAATGCGCGGCGATCGCCGTCGCGGGTGGTCATGTGGGCGTGCTCCTCGAGTGTGTCTGGCTCTGCGGTGTGGGCCCGGCGACGGTGCGCATGCCGCTCATCGCCTGGTCCTCCGGCGCGATGGTGGTCACGGAACGCGTGATGGTGACCGACGAGCACGAGATCGGGGCGCGGCCGGCAGAGGTGATGGGAACAGGGAGCGCGGCGGTGTGCGGCGTGGTGGTGATGGTGGACTCGCAGGCGCGGCTGCGCATCGATGACGGCGACAGCCTCGCCCTCCTGGCGCGGCGCTGCGCACCGCGCGCGTGCGTGCTGCTGGACGATGGCGACCGCCTCGCGTGTGCCGACGGTGCGCCCGATCTGGACAGCGCGCGCGTCATCGGCCTCGACGGCGTCATCCGCAGGCCAGCCGAGGCTGCGTGATCGTACGGCGCGCACGCTCGGGCCGCGCAGTCGCGCGGCTGCGAGAGGCTGCCGGCTCGCCGGAGGATGTGGAGCGCATCCTGCAGGAACAGCCGGTGCCGATCGTGGAGGGCACGCTCTCCACATTCGTCTGGCGGGGTGAGGCGGACGCGGTTGCCGTGGAGCACCGCATCGTTGGATTGCAGGAGCCGCTGCCACTGCGCCGCATCCGCAACAGCGACGTGTGGTTCGCCACCGTCGAGCTGCCGCCCGGGTCGCGCGTGGAGTACCGCATGCTGCTGCGGTACGGCGACCACATCGAGAACGTGCTCGACCCGCGCAACCCGCGGCAGGTGTCGGATCCCAGCACCACGAAGTCCGTGCTCGAGGCGGGCGGCTACGCAACGCCGGACTGGGCGTTGCCTGACCCAGATGTTGTGCCCGGGGAATTGATCGAGACGCGGGTTGCGAGCAAGCACCTGGGACGCGACGTCCGCCTCACGCTGTATCTGCCCATGCGGATGCGGCGTCACGACCGCCTTCCCGTGGTGGTGATGCACGACGGCAGCGACTTCATCCGCTACGGCGGCGTGACCACGGTGCTGGACAACCTCATGCACCGGCGGCTGATGGCGGACGCCGTGGTGGCGCTGCTGCATGCGGGCGATCGCTTCGTCGAGTACACCGGCAATCCCGCGCACGCGCGCTTTCTGACCGCCGAGCTCATCCCCCAGCTGGAGCGGTCGCTCCCGCTGCGCGGCGACCCGCATGGCCGCATCCTCGCCGGTGCCAGCCTGGGCGCCATCGCCGCCCTCTCGGCGGCCGCGCGAGCGCCGGGCTTCTACGGAGGGCTGCTGCTGCAGTCGGGGACGTTCATCTACTCGTCGGTGGGGCGGGGGAGCGGAGCGCCGCCACCCTGGTGGCCCCCGGCCGGCGCGCCGGCGCTGGAGCGCGTGCTGCGATTCGTCAACAAGCTGCGCGCTGATCCGGCGTTCCTGTGCGACCGCATCTTCCACAGCCTCGGGGCATTCGAGCCCTCGGCCGACCGCAACCGCGCCATGGCGGCGACGCTGCGCGCGATGGCCGCGTCCTACCGGATGGAGGAGGGGCTCGACGGGCACAACTGGATCAGCTGGCGTGACTGCCTGCACGACGGGTTCGCGTGGCTGCTGCCCGGCGACGCCCGGTCCATCTACCCCTGACCCCATGCGTTTGGGCGAGACTTCGCAGCCGTGAAGCTGGTTCAGCGCTGGTACTCGGAGCGGATGTACCGCGATGTGACCGTGGCCCGCTGGGGCCATTTCGGCCTGCCCGTGATCGTCTTTCCGACCGCGGGCGGCGACGCGGAGGAGATCGAGCGCATGCACCTGGTGGACGCGCTCGGTGGCCTGCTCGAGGCCGGCCGCATCAAGGTGTACTCCTGCGACAGCACCGCGGGCGCGGTGATCATGCGGGGTGAGGGCTCACCCGGCTTTCGCGGCGCAATGCTGAAGGCGTACCAGGAGTTCGTCCGCTACGAGCTGATTCCCGCGATCCGCGCGGACTGCAACTGGCCGGATGCCACCGTGATCACGGCGGGCGCGTCGGTGGGGGCCTTCAACGCCGTGGCCGCGCTCTGCCGCTTTCCCGACGTGGTGCACGCCGCTGTGGGCATGAGCGGTACATACGACCTGGCGCGCTTTGTCGGCGACGGCGCCGGCATGGAGCTGTACTTTGCCACGCCGCTGTACTTCCTGCCCGGCCTCGACGGCGACCACCTGAGCCAGCTGCGGCATCGCTTCGCCATCCTCGCGTCGGGCCAGGGGCGCTGGGAGAACGCGGGCGAATCCTGGCGCATGGCCGACGTGCTGGGGACCAAGGGCATCCCCAACCGCGTGGACGCATGGGGTCACGAGTACGACCACGACTGGCCCACCTGGCGGCGGATGCTGCCTCAGTATTTGACAGAGTTGACCGGAGGCTGAGCGTGGCGTCCAGCTTCCAGGCCACATACCTCGCCGGTGCGCCGCCGTGGGACATCGGCCGGCCGCAGGGCATCTTCGTGCATCTCGTCGACGCGGGCGCGGTGCGCGGGCGCGTCATCGACCTGGGCTGTGGCACCGGCGAGAACGCGCTGTACGCGAGCGCTCACGGTTTGGACGTGATGGGCGTGGACCTTGCGCCGGAGGCCATCCGGCAGGCGCGTGCCAAGGCGCAGGAACGCGGCGCTGCCGTGGACTTCCGGGTTGCCGACGTTCTCGAACTGAACGGGTACGGCGGCACGTTCGATGCCGCGATCGACAGCGGGATGTTCCACACGCTCCGCGAGACAGATCGCCCGCGGTATGCGAGCAGCGTGCACGGTGCTCTGCGTCCGGGCGGCCGCCTGTTCATCGCCTGCTTCAGCGAGCACGAGCCGGGTGACTGGGGCCCGCGCCGCGTCACGCAGGCGGAGATCCACGAAACATTCCGCGACGGCTGGACGGTGGACTCGATCGAGGCGGCGGTGTTCGACACGACGCTCGCCGAGGCGTCGAAGGTGAGCGCGTGGCTGGCGTCGCTGACATCGCGGTGAGCGTGCCGCGCACCGAGGGCGCGGTGACATGGTTCACCGTGCGGGTTGGCGGACGCTCATACGACGTCGGGGTGACGGCCGAGGACGCGGGGCGGCTGGCGCCGGGTGTGGACCCAGCGACGCTGGTGCGCGAGTCATTCGCGTTCTTGCTCGAGCGCGAGTCGCCGGCATCGATCCTGGCGAGGTTCGATCTGCCCGTCATCGCCAGTTACTTCCCCGAGTATCCGGCCGAGATCAAGCGGAGGCTGGCACATGGCTGAGGTGGTCCCGGGCGTGCGCAAGCTCAGCAACGGCGTGAGCAACTGGTACGTGGTCGGCGAGGGTGGCAAGCTCACGCTCGTGGACGCCGGCAAGCCCTCGGACTGGAAGGCGTTGCTGCGTGAGCTGGAGGTGATGGGCCTGCCGCTGGACAGCGTGGACTGCGTGCTGCTCACGCACGCGCACAGCGACCACACCGGGTTCGCCGAGCGAGCCCGCACTGAGGCCGGCGCGACCGTGCGCGTGCACCCGGCGGACGCGGAGGCGGCGCGATCCGGCAAATCGGGCAAGGCGGAATCCGGCGTGGCGCGGTATCTCGTGCACCCCGAGGCGTACCGCACCCTGTTCGGGCTGATGGCGGGCGGCGGCCTGCGCATCGTGCCGGTGGCGCAGGTGTCGACGTTCGCGGAGGGGGAGGCCATCGACGTGCCCGGCCATCCGCGCGCCGTGCACGTGCCCGGCCACACGCCGGGCAGCTGCGCGCTGTGGTTCGAGGCGACGTCAGTGCTGTGCACGGGCGACGCGCTGGTGACGCGCAACCCCATGACCGGACGGCGTGGTCCCCAGATCATGCCGTCAGGGCTGAATGTGAGCTCACAGGACGCACTGGATTCCCTGACCGCGCTGGAGGAGACACGCGCGACACTCGTGCTGCCGGGCCACGGTGAGCCGTGGCGCCAGGGCGCCGAGGCAGCGGTGCGCGCGGCGCGCGCCGCGGGAATGTCGTAGCCCTTGAGTCGACTGGAGGCCGAGCAGGGGTAGGCTGGGCGCCGATGCGACGCTTCGCCATCCTCAGCGGGGTCATCGCCTTTGTCGCTGACGGCGTGTACGTCTACATCGTTACGCGTCAGGGGGGCGACGACGGAACGCTGCGCGTCCCATTCGTGATGGCATTCATCGCTGTGTGCGGCATCGTTTGCCTGGTCAGCGTGGTGGTTCCGCTGAAGGGTGCCCGCTTGGTGCTGCTCAGCTTCAGCAGCATCGGCATGCTGGTGCTCGGGTTTCTCGCGGCGTTCTCCATCGGTCTGCTGCTGTGGCTGGCGGCTGTGCCTGCGCTGATCGCATCCTTCCGGCTGCTCGTCTCGCCGCTGCCACGCATCCTCTCGTTCGTCACGGGCGGTGTCATCGCGCTGCTCGTATTGGCCGCGGGAATGTGGGCGACACAGTTCCCCGTCCGGTGTCCGCCGGGAGGCGCGAGCAGCGGCTCAGGCGTCGGGTTTCTGACCGGCGACTACCACTGGACCTGCGTCAACGGCAAGCTCACGGTCGCGCCCGGCGAGTGCCAGAGCTGGAGTGGCAGCGGGTCGCCGAACGGCCAGACGACGGTCATCTGCAATCACTGAGGCAACCACGACGACCAACGCAGCCAGCAGGGCGGCTGAGGCAGCGATTCCCTGGGCTGAAGTTGACAGCACCCGGGGCAGATCCACGCCGAAGTCCGCGATGAGCGTGGCCAGGAGAACGAATGCGGGTGCCCAAAGTGCGGATGTGCGCGGCGCTCGATCCATTGCCAGCGCCCAGATGGCGGCGAAGACGAACGGCTCCAGCATGTAGTAGGCGAACGCGGTCTTCGCCAGCATGGGAAACGTGACCGCCGCGATCGCGAGCATCGCCAGCAGGCGTTCGCCGCCGGCGCGGCCTTCGCGCGCGTAGCGCCGCAGCCCCAGGCAGGCCGCCACCAGGACGGCGGCCACGATGAGCGTGTCGCCGTGCTGCACGGCGGCCGCGATGGGGGAGTCCCGCAGCGCATACCAGAGCGTGTCGCCGTCGATGGGCAGCGCGCCGCGATACGCGAGCAGCGAATGGACGACGTTGCTCGTGTCTGTGATGAGAAATGGCGCGATGCCCGCGGCGGCAGTAAGGAATGCTGCGCCTAGCGTGATAGCGGTGCGCCGCCACCGTCCGTTCGTCAGGAGGAACATCGCGATGGCGATGAGGTACAGGAGCGTCGTGCTACGCGTGAGCAGCGCAAGGCCGAGGGCCATGCCGGCGACGCCGGCGGGGCGCTCCTCCAGCAACAGGCGGACGCCGAGCAGGACCAGCCACAGCTGCAGTGGCATCTCGACGTGGCCGTAGCCCGTGGTCGCCAACCAGAGTGGCGGCGCAAGCAGCACGGCCCCGGCCGCGATCAGCGGAACGCGATCGTCCAGGCGGTTCCCGCGAAGCCGCCGAACGGCTCGCGCCGCTTCCAGCGCGAGCAGCAGCGTGAACATGCTGAACACGGCCAGGGTCAGCGCGGCCCGCGGCACCGGCTGCACCGCGAATCCCAGCTGTCGGGCGGCCCACGCGACCAGCGACAGTGGCAGCAGGCTCAGGGGACCGTTCGCGTTCGGGTAATCAGCCTGCCCGGCGACGCTGTACGCGTGCAGCGGATCGCCGTGCGCCGCCACCAGCGCCGACGGCCAGAAGCTGATGTCGAGGTCGGTGCGCGCGCTGATCAGCAGCGCGCTGGCCGCGGATGCGCCAGCGTAGCCCACCGCCCCTGCCACCCCCAGAGCCAGCCGCCGGCGCCCGTTTGGATCCATCGCTTGAATGGTGACAAGAGGAGTGATTACCGGACGTGGGTCGCCGAATCCGCCGGGTTGGCTGCCCAAATTCCGATGATCCGCGGCGCCGCGAGGGTCGCCATCAGGTCGTCGCGGCCTTCGACACCGAGCGGGAGTTTCGAAAGTCGTTTCGAGAGCTAACCCGCGATCTGGAACGTCGGCGCGCTGAGGGTGCGCCTATCGATGCTCGGGAGCACTACGCGAGCATCATTCTCGCGCCCGGTGCCCGCCGCCGAGAGAAGGATGCGCGGCTGCTGCGACAGGCCTCTCGGCGAGGCGTGGCGTTGTCTGAGGATCTCGTCAAGCAACTCGATGTGCCACCCAGCGCCGTCGCTCTACGCTCCGTGGCTCGGAGGGGTCGCCGCACCTGACCGGATATCGGACCCGGGCGCAATCTCGGGGCGCTTACTGGCCCGAACCCCTGCCGTGTTTGATGTATACTGCGCTGTATATGGCGTCCTCCACTAGAACCCAGGTGTATTTCACGGCGTCCCAGCGTCGCCGTCTCGACGTCATTGCAGAGCGCCGAAAGGTCCGGATGGCCGAGGTGGTTCGCGAGGCTGTGGACGCCTACCTGGGAGGGATGGAGGCAGAAGAGGAGGCGGCCGTCTTGGCGGAAACCTTCGGCGCGTTACCGGACCTCACCGTCCCAAGCCGAGATGAGTGGGACCGTGCGCGTCCTCGTCGACACTGACATCTTCATTGACCACCTGCGTGGCGCAACTGAGTTTCGACGCGGCCCGAACGACGTGAGCTACTCGGTTGTGACGCGTTGTGAGCTCTACGCCGGCCGAACCACGCGCGAAGCGGTGATAGATCGGCTGCTGGCGCCGTACGACGAGCTGCCCATTGATCGCGCAATTGCCCAGCGGGCTGGGAGACTTCGTGGTGGTACCTTCATCCGTACGCCCGACGCTCTCGTGGCCGCCACGGCGATCGAGCATCGACTGACGCTACTCACGCGAAATGTCCGCGACTACGCCGAAGTCCGCGGACTGCACATGAGCCGGCGTTCGGTCTGAGCCGCTTAGCGTGAGCCAGGACGCCTGCGCTCGAATCGCATGTCCATCGACTCGGACGGGGCCGACGGAAAGGCGATTGCGGCTGCGGCCGACAGCGATGGGGGAGTGGGGGGCAGCGGCGCGGGGCGCCCTGCGCCCTGGACGCCGCCATCTCCTCGAAATCGGTCATCCCAGGGGCGGGAGCCGAAGGCCACCTTCCTTCGCCGCCGGCCGAGAGCGCGCTCGATGCTTCGGAACCACGCGCTGATGCGCGCGTGCACCGAGAGAGGCCGGTTTCGCCCTTGGGCTGCGAGCTCGACCCGGGCGTCCGCAACCGCGACCGATGTATCCGCCGCCACCCCCGCCGGCGGGCGCGCCGCCGCAGCCTCCCGCTGCGCCTCCGACGTATCAGCGCTTCGAGGCGGAGGGCGACTTGGCCAGGGATCCGGCGATCAGTTTTGGCGTCGCTTCAGGTCTGAATCCTCGTACCGATCAACCGGCCACGAGGAGAGCACCATGACCGCCACCTACACCTTCGACGTCTTTTCCAGTCTCGACGGCTTCGGCTCCGCCAGCGGTGGCGACTGGGGTGGCTACTGGGGCAAGCAGGGCCCAGAGCTGCTCGACCACCGGCTGGCCATTTACGGCGGGGAGCAGCGCATGGTGTTCGGCGCCAACACGTACCGCCTCTTCGCCGAGATGCTGGCCTCGAGCAGCGAACCGGAGCTCGGCGACCCGTGGGTCAGGCGGATGAGGGACATGCCCGCTACGGTGGTCTCGACCACGTTGCAAAGGCCGCTCGAGGGCTGGCCCAATGCGACCATCGTGAGCGGCGACGCCGTCGATGTCGTCGCTCGGCTGAAGGAGGAGTCCGGAGTGCCGCTGCGCTCACACGGCAGCCTCGCGATGAATCGCGCATTGATGGCCGCCGGTTTGGTCGACCGCGTGCAGGTGACAGTCTTTCCGGTGATCACCGGAAAGAACGGATCCTCACCGATCTTCAAAGGTGCGGCCGACTTCGACCTTGAGCTGATCGAGACCCGCACACTGGACCGCAGCATCCAAGAGCTGGTCTATCGGCCGACGCTGCACGTCTGAGTGCGCATACGCATAACCGCGAGGCGGCCGAGTGCAAGCGGCACTCAAGCTCCTGATAATGCATATTCTCAGGAACTAAGGCGAGGGGGACGAGGCGTCCGAGCCATCACCTGCTCCACTTTGGGCGGCCGCATATCACAATCGCGGCGATGCGTGTTTGGGCCTTCTGCGCCGTCAGCTCCGCCGCGATTGCAGTGAACGCGTGCGGGTCGAGCACCGGCGCTTCGTCGACAACACCGACGGCCAGCCACACGGCGACCGCGTCAGCCACGCCGTCAGCCGGCCCGCCGCTCGTCGTATGGACGGTCACCTCGGGCGGATCAACCGCCATACGCACGCTGACGCCCACCGGCGGATCGCCGCACACGATCGCCACCATCCCGTCGAACTCGACGATCCTGGGCGTCGGCGGCGGCAAACTCGTCTACATGACGAGCCCGACGGCGCTGCACGTGGTGTCGCTCGCCAGCGGTGCTGACGCCAGCTTCACCACGGGTGCGTCGGGCAGCGACACGCTGTTCGGCGGCGCCGTGAGCCCGGACGGCACGAAGGTCGCGTACACGGTGGCGACCATGTCGAGCGGCTCCAGCCTCAAGGTGCTGACCGTGGCCACAGGCGCCTCCTCCACCGTCCACATGTACTCGGGCGGGCCCGTGCCCGCACCCGTCCTGTGGACGACGTCGACCATTGTCGCCACCGACGTCGTGCCCTACAGCGACGCCGGGCCGCAGGCGGCCGCCGGCCTCAATCCGACGACTGGCGACGAGATCGCCAACACATCGGTCGCGGGCGCCGCCGGACCGGTATATGGAGCTGACGGGACGCACGTTGCCAACGCGATCCACACGCCGACCCTCGGCGACGACGGCGACTCACAGGGCGGCCCCGGTCCGCAGATGCCCTTCAACACGCTGCGCACCTTCAGCCTGGGGGGCACCCCGGCCATCGTCTACCAGAAGCCGCACCACAACGTCAACACGCTCGCGGTGTCGACCGCCGGCACCAATGTGCTGTTCTTCAACGACTCCTCGGTCGGCGGCTTCGCCGGCATCAGCATGAGTCCCGACTTCGGGCTGTTCATGTACGCGTCCGGCGCGCCGCCGGTGCAGGTCGAGAAGCTCGACGGTCCGCGCTGGGACGGTGCGGCGTTTGCGGAGGACAGCACGGCCTTTGCCGCGCGCCACGTCGGGAGCCGCGAAGAGCTCACGCTGATCGCGGGGAGCCACTCCTCCCCCAACGTCGTGGATACGGTGAATGCCGGCGACCAGCCGGTGTTCGTGGGCTTCTCCCCCATCTCGTAAGCCACCCCGACTGATCCGGCGAGCGTCTGCAGCCGTATTCCTCCGCGGGCACAGGGTCCATAGGCACCACGTGGAGGGTTGGCATGGCAGACCACCTGGACGCGCCCGGCTTGAAGTCGCCGTTCGGTGACGCCAAGACGGACATCACCGACATCTACATCTTTCAGAAGCCGGGTGACGACGACAAGTCGATCCTGATCCTCAACGTCAATCCCCTGGCGCCGACGCTGGCGACCGAGTTCCAACACAGCGCTGCGTACGACATGCTGATCGACACGGACGGCGATGCCCGGGCAGACATCGGCTACCGCATCACCTTCACGGAGAAGGACGACGGCAAGCAGTGGGCCGACGTCGAGAAGACTCGTCGCGCGCCGAGCATGGAGCTCGATCACGACGGCGAGGACCACGAGCCGATCATCGACCACGCGCCCGTGTCCTTCGGGTCGAGCGAGCACATCACCGAGGGCGAGGACGGCTACAAGTTCTTCGCCGGCTTTCGCAGCGACCCGTTCTTCTTCGACCTGCTTGCGTTCCTTGCCGGATTGAAGTTCCACAACCCCGGCAGCGACTTCTTCATCGACAAGAACGTGTTCAGCATCGTGCTCGAGGTGCCGAACCGGCGCGGCCTCGGCGAGAACCCGAACGTCGGCTACTGGGCGCGCACGCTGATCCCGATGGGCAACGGAGACGACCTCGGCCAGGACGACCAGATGGGCCGTCCGGCGATCAACACCGTGTTCAACCACGGCACGGCCAAGAACCTGTTCAACGCGACACCGCCGGACCAGCAGCGCGCACTCTTCCTGAGCAGCTTTGTCAGCACGCTCGAAGCTCTGGGTGGCTACAGCGCGACGCAGGCGACGGGCATCGCTGACATCCTGCTGCCCGACATCCTCACCTACAACTACAACAACTCCAGCGGCTTTCTCAACGGGCGCAAGCTCACGGACGACGTGATCGACGCCGAGCTGTCCCTGGTCAGCAACGGGGCGATCACGAGCGACTTCGTGGGGCCCCACACCGACTACCTGACCCACTTCCCCTACGTGGGCAAGCCGCACTGAGGAGAGGACACATGCAATCGATGAATCGCCGCAAGTTCCTTGGTGTCGTCGGGGCTGGCGCGGGGACAGCCTTCGTCACCGCGGCGGGGGCCGCTTCTGTAGTGTCGCTCGCGACCAATGCCAACACGCTTCGGTTCCACGCGCGGACCGGCGCTCCCGCGAAGCCATGGCCGGCGTACGCGACCGCCGTGGTCGACGGATCGGTCGATCTCGCAGCCGGCACCGGCACGGTGGTGACGCGGTACCTCGCCGGTCAGCCGAGCAGCCCGTCCGACATCGCGTTTCCGGGGATGACGCGCGTCGTGAAGATCACCAAGGCCGTGTCGAGCGGCAGCGAGGTGCGCATGGAGGGCGTGGTGGAGGATCGCTCCTCGCTGGCGCCGGGCGAGTCGGCCCGCGTCCACCTCGTGCTCGACC
Organism: Candidatus Dormiibacterota bacterium; assembly: GCA_019245575.1. Classification (GTDB taxonomy): domain Bacteria; phylum Chloroflexota; class Dormibacteria; order Aeolococcales; family Aeolococcaceae; genus JAFARE01. Next base: position 41,688 of record JAFARE010000004.1, read on the forward strand.
GCGCCGCGCGCACGCTCCGCTCCAGCGTGGGCGGCAGCGACGCGACGCTGTCGGTCCAGTGAGGCGACGCAGCTCCGCTGATTGACTGACGCCGTGGCTGTGGCGCACGCCAGCAAGGTGCGCCACAGTCCGGCAATCGCCTCGATAATGCGGGTCATGGCGGGTCCTCGCGCAGCCGCACGCCGGCCCACCGCGCCGAAGGCCCGCCGATTGCCCGCGTGGGCGAGCAGCGTGCCCGGGCCGTCGGACCCGCTGCCCGACGAGATCGAGCAGTACCTCGACTGGCTGCGCGTCCAGCGCAACCGTCCCGCGACGACAGCACGCGCGTACCGGCAGGATCTGGCCAAGTTTGTCGCATACATGCGGACGCGACCGCTCGGCGACAGCTTCTGCGCCGGCGTCGACCGCGCGGTGCTGCGCCGCTACCAGATCGAGCTGGCCGAGGTGCTGCCCAACCCGCGCAGCCGCGCCCGCGCGCTGGTGGCGCTGCGGCGGTTCCTCGCCTACGCCTACGACGAGGGCTGGATCGCGCCGGAGCTGAGCCGCCAGGTGACCGTGCCGCGCTACGTCGTCGGCGATCCACATCCGGTGCCCACGCCCGACGTTCCCCGCCTGCTCGCCGCCCTTCCCCGCGCCGACCTTCGCGACGTGCGCGACCGCGCGCTCGTCCACTTGCTCATCACCACCGGGTGCCGCATCTCGGAAGCGTGCGCGCTGAATCGCGGCGACGTTCGCCCCGAGGGCTTTCGCGTTCTGGGCAAGGGTGGCAAGCACCGCACCGTGTACTGCACCGAGGAGGCATACGCGGCTGTCGAGGACTACCTGCGGATGCGCGGGCCCGACGACAGCGACGCGCTGTTCATCAGCGTCGCCCGGGCGGATCTGCCCCACGGCCGCGCCCACGCCGCCAACCGGCTGACGCCCGACGGGGCGCGCCGCGCCCTGGCGGCCCTGCGCCGCCGGCTGGGTGGCGACAGCACCGTGTTCAGCGTCATCCGCCGGCTGCGCAGCCCCCACGTCGCGCGCCACACCGCCGCGACGACGCTGCTCGAGGCCACCGACGGCGACGTGCGCTTGGTGCAGGAGGTGCTCGGCCACGCCACGCTGGAAACGCTCCGCGTGTACACGGAGATCACCGACCGGCGCAAGCGCGCGGCGTACCAGCGTCTCGGCGAGTACCTGCAGGAGGTCGGCGGCCGCTGACGCTCCGGCGGTTCAGGCGTCGGCCGGCAGCGCCGGGCGCCAGACGTTGCCCAGCACGCGGACCGGTCCGACGAACGCCTCGTCCCAGCTGGCGGCGATCTCATCGGCAACCGGCGGGAACACCTGGCGGCTGAGCAGCTCGTCGCGGGAGCACCAGGCGGCGTCGCGCAGCGCCGAATCGTGTCCCAGGACGAGCGTGCCCCCGGTGCGGCGGCCGCTGAAGAACAGATTGAGGATGTGCCGCCCGCCGGGCTCGATCGCCTCGCAGATGAGGAAGAGCCGGCCCACCTCGGCCGCGTAGCCCGTCTCCTCGGCCAACTCCCGCGCGGCCGCCTCGAGGAGGGTCTCTCCCCGCTCCACTCCACCCCCGGGCAGCAGCCAGTATCGGGCGCCCCGCTTCTCGTGCTGCACCAGCAGCACCTGGCCGTCCTCCACGAGGCAGACGGCCACCCGGACACGGATGCCCGCGTCAGCCATCGCCGCCGGGGTGTTGACTCGAACACCCGTTCCTTGCTACGGTACGCACATGGAACAAACGTTCGGTGCAGGGACGTTGGTCCGCGACGCGTCCGCTCCCCATCGCTGTCGCCGCTACACGCCGGCGCGGCGCCGGCCGCGCGCCTGGGTCGTGGCGATCGGTGTGGCCTTCACCGCGCTCGTGGGCTTGGGCGGAGCCGCGTACGGCGGCGCCACCAGCGGGCCGCAGCACGTGACGGTGCACAGCGGCGACACCTTGTGGGCCATCGCCGGGTCACATTACCCGGGCGACGACGTCCAGGCACGGGTGGCCCAGCTGGAGGTGGTGAACCACCTCTCGGGTGCCGCGATCAGTCCCGGCCAGGTCCTGATCCTGCCGGCTCCCTGACGCGCGGGCCTCTCGGCAGCTTCGGTTCCGCCACGGTGCGGCCTCGGGCCACGTCGAGCAACCAGCGCGGCGTGCCGGACGGCAGCGGCTGCGGCTCGATGACTTTGTGCAGGCCACCGTCGCCGCCGCCGTCATCGGTGTCGGGTGCGTTCTCCAGCGCGTGCATGAAGATGACGATGAACGCGGCGAACAGCGCCACCTTGCTCACCAGTGCGATGGAGGCGCCCGCGATCTGCTGATCGGTGAGCACGTCCAGCCCGAGCAGCCGCGGCGCCGTCGCATACACCGGGAACAGGGAGTGGTGGGCCAGCGCAACCACGAGTCCACCGAAGGTCTGGGGGATGGTGGCCAGCAGGATGTAGCCCATCTTCATCAGCGGCGTCATCGCCCGCTCGGGAGGCGAGAACGGCGTGATGATGGCCCACCAGAAGGCGATCGACGTCAGCAGCAGCGATATCTGCGCAGCTGCGTTGACCCAGTCGTTCTGCATCGCCGCGCTGTACGCACCAGTGGTGTGCCACCCGAAGAACGCCCCGTTGACGGCAATGATGGCCACAACTGGGTGCGAAAGCACGCGGAGCAGGCGGCGCACAGCGCGCGGCGGCGAGAGATGTGGATCGCGCGGCAGCGCCAGCAAGAGAAGGGGTGGAACGGCGCCCATCAGGAGCGTGACCTGCAGGAGGTGCGCCGAGAGCAGGTAGTGCTGCGCCACGACGGCGACCGGGCTGAACCACACGGCCACCAGCAGCGTCACCGCCAGCCCCAGCGACAGCAGCCGGCGCCCTCGCACATGTCGCTCCTCCCCGCCACGGCGGATGAGCCACACCGTCCCCGCGGTGAGGGCCACCGCGACGCCGATCAGCAACGGGTCAGCGTTGACCGACGCGGGAGGAGGCAGATCCACGGGGACACCGTAGCGCAACTGTTCCGGGCAACTTCCACGAGAATTGGCAGAACCCCGTCGCGACGCGGTACAACTGCAAACGGTGCAGATGTTCCGTTGGAGCCGGCGGCCGGCGCGTTCCTACCAGTTCACCCTGCGCACCGCCCGGCCGGCCACCGAGGTCCTCGAGGAGTTCGCTGAGCGGCGCCTTCCCGGCATCGCGGTGGCGGAGCGCGGCGAGAACTACCTCATCCTCCGGCCCCAGAAGCGCATCCGCTACGGCGGCGACATCGCCGCGCTGCTGGCCATCGTGATCGTGCTGGCGGTGCTCATCCTCACCGCCGTGACCCCGGTGTTCATCGCCCTGCTGCCCGCGGCCATCATCCCGGCGTTGCCGATGCTGCTGGACCAGCGACCGGACCTGGCGATCAGCGCGATACGGGACGACACGGGCGGCTCCCGGGTGACAGTGCACGGCCTGGCGTCGCCCGAGTTGGCGGCTGCGCTCGACGCCTATCTGGGCTCCCTCCCCCGCTACCTGCCGCCGGTGGCCGTGTCCAGCCCGGCGCCGGCCGTCAGCCGAGCAGCCGGATGACCGCCGTGACGACGCCTTCCAGGCTCACGTCGCGCGCATAGATCGGATCGAGCGAGGGGTTCTCGGGCTGGAGGCGGACCCGGTCGGACTCGCGGAAGAACCGCTTGACCGTGACCTCGCTCTCCCCTGTGTTGCCGTTCTCCACCCGGGCCACGACGATCGTGCCGTTGGGCGGGGCGTCGCGCCGGGGCCGCACGACGACGATGTCGCCGTCGTTGATGCCGGCGCCGATCATGCTGTCGCCGTGGACGGTGAGCGCGTAGGAGTCGCCACTGCCGCCGATCTCGGGGCCGACCGTGAGCGTGTTCTCGATGTTCTCCGCGGCGAGGATCGGCGTGCCCGCCGCCACGCGGCCGACCAGCGGCAGCTGGATGATGTTGCCGAGACGCTGCGGCGCCGCCCCAGCGGCTTCGCTGTCGACGATCTCGACCGTGCGGGACTTGGAGGGGTCGCGCTTGATGAACCCGCGGGTCTCCAGCGTGTTGAGGTGGTTCTGCACCGTGGACGACGAGCTCAGCCCGACTGCCTGCCCGATCTCGCGGACCGTGGGCGGGTACGCGTGCGTCTGCGAATGGTCGCGCAGGAAGTCCAGGATCTGACGCTGCCGTGCATTGAGATGGTTCGGCATTTGAATCGGTTTCCTCCGACCGAGTGGGTGAGCCGGACTGTAACACGGGTCCGCGCAAAACGCAAACGTATGTTCTGGCGGAGGCGATTGCAGTCGGCGGCTCCAGTGTCAGCGCACGGCGACAGCGGCGATGACCTCGGCCGCTTCGTCGGCCAGCGCCCCCGCATGGCTGCTGTCTGCCTCGAGCCAGCGGATGCGCTGGTCACGCCGGAACCAGGTGCGCTGCGCCTTCGCGTACCGCCGCGTGCGCTGCACCGTCCGGGCCACCGCCTCCTCGGCATCGACCTCGCCGGCGCGCAGGGCCAGCCCTTCCGCATAGCCGATCCCGCTGCCTGCGATCGCCTCCGATGACACGCCGGCAGCCAGCAGACCATCGATCTCCCTGAGCAGCGACCCATCTCGAAAGATGCGGCTGACGCGCTCCTCGATCCAGCGACGGTGGGTCGCCGGGACGGTGTCGAGGCCGATGAGCACCCAGCCGCCGGTGGCAGGCTGAGACCGTGCGTCGCGCAGCGGCCCCGGCCGGGCGTCCAGGATCTCGAGGGCGCGGATCACCCGTCGCGGGTTGCGCAGGTCGATGGTCGCGGCCGCGTCCGGGTCGCGCCGGGTGAGCTCGGCCGCCAGCGCCCGCACGCCCTGAGGGCTCGCTGCCGCGGCGGTGCGCGCCGAGCGCGCGGCCGGGTCCGGCGGTGCGCCGCCGAAGTCCAGGCCGTCGACAAGCGCGCGGACGTACAGCCCGCTCCCGCCCACGACGATCGGCAGCGCGCCGCGCCGGTCCACCTCCACCAGGGCAGCCCGCGCCGCCGTGGCGTACTGCGCCACCGTGTACTCGGCGCCGGGAGGCGCCAGGTCGAGCAGGTGGCAGCGCACGCCCTGCAGTTCCTCTGGCGTCGGCCGGAAGGTGGCCACGGCCGTGCCGCTGCGCAGCTGCCGCGAATCGGCGTTGAGCAGCTCCGCCGGCTGGCGGCGCAGCGCGAGCCCGACGGCCAGGCGGGTCTTGCCGGTGCAGGTGGGGCCGACGACCGCGACGCGAGGGCGGCTCACATCGGAGGGCGGCGGAAGGCGTGACGAAGGGTTTCGTTGGACAGCACGAGCACCGTCGGCCGGCCGTGGGGGCACGTCATCCCGCCCGGCGTGGCCACCAGCCGGTCGAGCAAGGCCTGCTGTGCGGCGGCGTCGAGCCGGTCGCCGAAGCGGACGGCGCTGTGGCATGCGACCAGCGCGGCCAAGCGATGCTGCCGTTCCTGTCTCGACACGCCGCCTTCGTGCAGCGCGTCGAGCAGATCGGAGACGAGACGCCCCGCGTTCGCGCCGGCGCTCATCGCCGGCACGGCGGTGCAGCGCACCGTGGCCGGGCCGAACTCCTCGACGAGGAATCCCAAACGCTCGACGTCAGCATGGTGGTCGGCCAGCGCCTGGAGCTGCGCCGCATCGCACTCGACCACCGCGGGAATCAGCAGCAGCTGCGCCTGCGGATTCACATCCCACGCCTGCAGCAGCTCCGTGTACAGCACCTTCTCGTGCGCAGCGTGTGGATCGACCAGGACGATCGCGCTATCGCTCGCTGCCGCGATCCAATCGCCCTCACGCTGCCCAAGTGCGCGCAGCGGCGCGAGGCCGGCCAGCGTGGCGGCTGCCTCGCCGTCCACCCGGGCACGCGCGAGGTCGTCAGTGCTGTCCTCCAGCGTCAGACTCGCTGGCGTGAACCCAGCCGCCGGCGGCGCCCACGTCGCTGCCGGCGGCGTCGCGACCGGACCCCCGCGCAGCGCCTCCCAGCACGCACGCTGCACCGCGCTGAACACCGCGCGCTCGTCGCTGAAGCGCACCTCACGCTTGGCGGGATGCACGTTGACGTCAACTTTGGCAGGATCAAGCGAAACGACCACGACGCCGTAGGGATGCCGGCCGGACGGGAGCAGACCGCGGTACGCCTCCTCCACGGCCACGTGCAACGACCGGCTGTGGACACGGCGGCCGTTGACCACGATCACCAGCCCGGAGCGCGTGGCCCGGTGCGCGTGCGGTGCGCTCACAGCCCCGGAGACGGCGAGGTGTGCGTCGGAGCCCGCGACGTCGATCAGGTCGGTGTCGGCGCGATCGCCGTACACCGCGCGCATCGCGTCGCGCAGCGTGCCACCTGGTGCGGCGAGGCTGCGGCGGCCGTCGTTGCGCACAGTGATGCGCAGCTGCGGATTGGCCAGCGCCGTCTCGGCCGCGATCCGCACGCTCGCTGCCGCCTCGGCTGAAGCCGACCTGAGGAAACGCAGACGCGCAGGCGTGCCCGCGAAGAGGTCGCAGACCTCGATGGTGGTGCCGCCGTCGTGCGCCGCGCGGCCCGTCTCGAGCACCTCGCCCGCGCGCACCCGCAGCGTCACGGCGCGGTCCGACGCCTCATGGCGCGAGGTCACGCGAACATCCGCCACCGCGGCGATGCTCGCCAGTGCCTCGCCGCGAAAGCCCAGTGTGCGGATCCCCTCCAGGTCGTGCACGTCGGCGATCTTCGAGGTGGCGTGCCGTGTGACCGCCAGCGTCAGATCCTCCTCCGGGATGCCGCATCCGTCATCGACGACGCCGATGCGCACGAGCCCGCCTCCCTCGATGTCGACGTCGACGCGATGTGCCCCGGCGTCAACGGCGTTCTCCAGCAGCTCCTTCACCACCGACGCCGGCCGTTCGACCACCTCGCCCGCCGCGATGGCATCGGCCACCAACGGCGGCAGCAGCCGGATGCGCGCGGCGGCGATCACGTTCCGGCGCGCTGATGCAGCTCGGCCAGCTTGTTCAGCGCCGCGAGCGGCGACATCGTGTCCAGCTCGAGCTCCGCGAGCTCGACGAGAAGCGGATGTGACGCGGGCGCGCTGATGCCAAGCGTGAGCTGGCCCGCGGTGTCGCCGGCGCCACGCCCGGCCAGCGGGCGCGAGCGCTCGAGCTGCTCCAGCAGCTGCCGTGCCCGGGCCAGCACGCCCGCGGGCACGCCCGCCAGCTTGGCGACGTGGATGCCGTACGAGCGGTCAGCGCCGCCGGGAACGATGCGGTGCAGGAAGGCAACGCGGTCGCCCTCCTCCTCCACCTCGACGCGCGCGTTGCGCACGCGTGGCAGCGTCGCCGCCAGCTGTGTCAGCTCGTGGTAGTGGGTGGCGAAGAGCGTGCGGCAGTTGAGATGCGGCGAGTCGTGCAAGTGCTCGATGACGGCCTGGGCGATGCTGAGGCCGTCGTAGGTCGACGTGCCCCGGCCGATCTCGTCGAGGATGACGAGGCTGCGAGCCGTCGCCTGACGAAGGATGCTCGCGGTTTCGGTCATCTCCACCATGAACGTCGACATGCCGCCGCTGATGTCGTCCTGCGCGCCGAGCCGGGTGAAGATCCGGTCGCACACGCCGATGCGCGCCCGGGCCGCGGGGACGAACGACCCCACCTGTGCGAGCAGGACGATCACCGCCACCTGCCGGAGGTACGTCGACTTGCCCGCCATGTTGGGGCCGGTGAGGATGAGCACCCGCTCGGCCGCGTCGAGTGTGCAGCCGTTGGGCACGAAGCGTCCCGGTCCCAGCGCGCGCTCGACGAGCGGATGGCGGCCGGCGTCGATGTCGATCACCTCTGACCCGTCGACCGTGGGACGCATCCAGGCTTCCTCGTCGGCGACCGTGGCCAGCGATTGCAGGGCATCCAGCGTCGCAAGCCCGGCGGCGCATGCGAGTAGCGCGGGCGCTTCGGCTGCGACGGCTCGGGCTGCGTCGCGCAGCAATTCCTGTTCTCGTGCGACCGCGCGCTCACGCGCGTGGAGCACAACGGACTCCTGCTCCTTCAGCTCGGCGGTGATGTACCGTTCAGCGCCCACCAGCGTCTGCTTGCGCATGTAACCGGGCGGCACGGCGGAGCGCTGCGCGTTGGGCACCTCGAGGTAGTAGCCGAAGACACGGTTGTAGCCGGCGCGCAGGGAACGGATCCCGGTGCGCTCACGCTCCGCATCCTCCAGCCCCGCGATGTACGTCCGCGCCGCCGCACCGGCCTGCAGCAGAGCGTCGAGCTCCTGGTCTGCGCCCGGCCGAATCGAGCCACCGTCGCGGCTGGTCGACGGCGGGTCCTCGACCAGCAGCGCGCCGAGAGTGCGTGTCAGCTCGTCGGGCGCCGTGCACGCCTCGGCGGCGGCGGCGATTTCAGCGTCACCCGCGTCCGCGACGGCGGCGCGCACCGCTGCCAACGCGACGCACGTGTCGCGAATTGCTCCAAGGTCACGCGGCGTTGCCGATCCCTGCACGGCGCGGCCGATGAGGCGCTCGAGGTCGCGCGTCAGATTCAGTGCGGTGGCGAGCGCGTGGCGCGAGCCTCGGTCGATGACCAGCGACTCCACGGCGTCGGCGCGGCGCTGGATCGCCTCGACGTCGAGCAGCGGCTCCTGCAGCCATGCTCGGACCAGCCGCGCCCCCATGGGTGTGCGGGTGCGATCGAGCAGCGACACCAACGACGGGCCGCGCGTCGAACCCAGCGGAGCCAGGAGCTCGAGGTTGCGCCGCGTCTGCGGATCGAGCCGCATGGCCGAGCCGGTGTCCTGCACGCGCACACGGAGAAACTCGGGCGGCAGCGCGAGCCGCGCGCGCTCGCAGTACGCGAGGAGCGCCCCACCCGCGCGGCGTGCCAGGGGCAGATGGTCGATTCCGACCACCGCGACGGTCACCGCCGACACCGCTCGCAGCAGGCGATCGTCGGCGCGCGCCAGGTCGAACAGTGAAACGGGAAGGCTCGTTCTAGCCACGCCTGGCAAGAACCCGGTTGGCAGCTCGAGGCCCTCGACAATGATGAGCTCGGCGACGTCGAGGCGCAGCAGCTCGTCCCGGAGCGCCGGCGTGTCCAGGTCACCGGGCAGCTCGAAGAGGCGCAGCTCCCCGGTGCTGGCGTCGAGTGCGGCGACGCCCACGCGGCCGTCGCTCGCCACCAGCGCAATGCAGCGCATGACCGTTGCCGGCGCCAGGAAGTCAGCGTCCACCGCTGTGCCCGCACTGAGCACGCGCGTGACCTCGCGGCGCACCATGCGCCCGCCGTCGGCCTCGCCGACCTGGTCCCACAGCGCCACGCGGTGTCCCGCTTCGAGGAGCCTGCGCACGTGCTGCGCAACCGCGTGGTGCGGCACGCCGCACATCGGCACGCGTCCGGCATTGCCGAACTTGCGGCCGGTGAGCGTGAGTCCGAGGAGGGGCGCCGCGACCTCAGCGTCACGCCCGAACATCTCGAAGAAGTCACCCAGCCGCGCCAGCAGGATCGCGTCCTGCTGCTGCTCCTTGACCGCGCGGTACTCGCGCAGGATCGGTGTCTCGCCTGCGTCGTCGATGTCGATGGTGACCCTCGCCGTGACCGGCGCCGGGCCGATCGCGTGGGGCGCAGTCCCCTTCCCCCGCGTTGTCACGCCGCGGCGGCGGGGGTGACGTGCAGCTGCCACGCGGTTGCCGCATCGACACGGCCGCGCACCAGCGAGCCGGCGCCGGCGGCGCGCGGCGGCAGCCACGCAACCTTGTTCTCTCGCGTGCGGCCGAAGCAGCGCCCATCGGCAGCGGCGCCCTCCACGAGGACCTCGACCTCCGTGCCGACGTACCCCGCGTTGATGCGCGCGGCGATGTCGCGCTGCACCGCGAGCAGATGGTTGAGGCGGCGCTTCTTCTCAGCAGGCGGCACATCGTCGGCGCGGCGAGCCGCAGCCGTCCCCGGGCGCACCGAGTACGCGGCAAGGTGGACGGTGTCGAAGCGGATGTCGCGCAGCATTGCTTCCGAAGCGGCGAACTCCGCGTCCGTTTCGCCGCAGAAGCCGACGATGACGTCGGTGCTCACCGCCAGGCGCGGCCGCACCGTGGCGCGCGCGGCGTCGATCTTGGCGCGGTACTCCTCCACGGTGTAGAGCCGGCGCATGCGGCGCAGCAGCGAGTCGTGGCCCGCCTGCACCGGCAGGTGCAGCTGCTCGCAGACGGTCGGCAGTCCCGCCATCGCCTCGAACAGGGCGGGCACCGCGTTGCGCGGGTGCGAGGTGAGGAAGCGCAGCCGCCACAGGCCCGTCACTGAGTCCACAGCGGCGAGCAGCTCCGGCAGGCGCCCGCCGGAATCCGGGTCGCGATACGAGTTGACGTTCTGCCCCAGGAGCGTGACGTCGCGCACACCACGAGCGACCAGCCGCTCGACGTGCTTCACCACCTCGTGCACCGGCCGGCTCTGCTCGCGCCCGCGCACGAATGGCACGATGCAGTACGTGCACATCTCGTTGCAGCCACCCATGACCGGAACGTAGGCGCACAACCGGTCGGACGCCGGCAGCGGCATCGGGCCGTCGAGGTCGATCGCGTGCAGCGCCTGGAGCTTGGCCATGAAGCCGTCGGGCTCGCGCACGTCGAACACGTAGTCCAGCTCGGGCAGCTGGTCGAGGATCGCTTCGCCGTGCTCCACAGCCATGCAGCCGGTGAGTGCGATGGCCCTGCCCGGCTGCTCGCGCTTCCAGGGAATCAGCTCGCGGAACTTGCCGAACACCTTCTGCTCCGCATTGGCCCGCACCGTGCACGTGATCAGCACTGCCAGGTCGGCCTGCTCCAGCGGCACCTCCGGCACAAACCCGATGTCCGCGAACTGCTCGGCCAGCCCCTCGCGGTCGGCATCGTTCATCTGGCACCCGATGTGCCACAGGTGCACGCGCGGCGCCCTGCCCAGCACCGGCACGATGGGCTGCCGCCTCGCGCGCGCGGCCATCGTCAGCGGCATGAACCCTCGCGCCGCGTCGCTCAACACCGGCATCTGGCTCATCGCCGGAAGCGTACCAGCGGTCCCGGCGAGGGCCCCGGCCGGGTCCTGACGGCGCAGGGAACCCTCGCCGTCCTGCGCAGGATTCCACCCCAGGTCTCCGGATGCGCCCGTGGACTCTCGTGGTCAGGGGACGCGCGTGACCTTCTGACCTGGGTCCCGGAATCCTGCTCCGGCCGGCGCTGCCCCCTGCTCCGCCACCCGGCAGGGGCCCCGCACTGGAGCCGCTGTTATCGGACTTCGACGATGAGCCGGATGCCGGTGCGCTCCTCTCCGTCGATGCTGATGTCGATGAACGACGGGATGCACACCAGGTCGAGGCCGCCGGGCGCGACGTAGCCGCGCGAGATCGCGATCGCCTTGATCGCCTGGTTGATGGCGCCGGCCCCGATGGCCTGCACCTCGACCTTTGACTGGCTGCGAACCACACCGGCAATGGCGCCGGCCACGGCGACAGGCTTGCTGGTTGCCGAGACTTTGAGGACTTCCAATGGAACAGCGGCCTCAGCAGATGTCTGCGAAAACGATTGCGGGGTTGTGGACATTATCCGCCCGGATTGTGCCCCGCCGCCGGTGCCACCACCGCCCGATGCGATGCGATCGTTACGCGGAATTCGATTCAGGCGTCAGGCACGCCGTCAGGCTGGGCCCTACTTGGCGTACTCGACGCTGCGCGTCTCGCGCAGCACCACGACCTTGATCCGGCCGGTGTAGCTGCCCTCGCCGTGGAGACGCTTGGCGATCTGGCGGGCCATGACCTGGGCCGCGTCGTCGTCGACCTCCTCCGGCCGCACCATCACGCGGAGCTCCTTGCCGGCCTGCACGGCGAAGCTCCGCTCCACGCCGGCGAAGTCGTTCGCCAGCGCCTCGATGCGCTCCAGCCGCTTGATCGACGCTGCCAGCGACTCGCGCCGGCCACCCACCCGGGCTGCGCTGATGGCGTCGGCGGTCATCACGATGAAGGCCGCGATCGAGCGCGGTTCCTCGTCGTAGTGGTGAGCCCGGACCGCGTGCACCACCGCCGGCTTGCGCCCCAGCCGGGTGAGGATCTCGCCGCCGATGATCGCGTGCGAGCCCTCCACGTCGTGCTCCACGGCCTTGCCGATGTCGTGGAAGAGCGCCGCCTCCTTGGCGACCTGCTCGTCGAAGCCGATCTCCGCGGCGATCATCCCGGCGATGCCAGCCGAGTCGACCGCGTGCGCCAGCACGTTCTGCCCGTATGACGTGCGGAAGCGCAACGTGCCGAGGAGCCGCGCCAGCTCGGGATGGACGTTGGTGACGCCCACCTCCTGCAGCGCCTGCTCGCCGTGCTGCTTGATCCGCTGCGCCAGCTCGTTGCGGCTCTTGGTGACCATCTCCTCGATCCGCGCGGGATGGATACGCCCGTCCGCAAAGAGACGCTCGAGGGCGACGCGCGCCACCTCGCGTCGCACCGGGTCGAAGGCGCTGAGCACCACCGCTTCCGGGGTGTCGTCGACGATGACGTCGACGCCGGTCGCCGCCTCGAGCGCGCGGATGTTGCGGCCCTCGCGCCCGATGATCCTGCCCTTGAGCTCGTCTGAGGGCAGCTGCACCACCGTGACCGACGCCTCGCCCGTCTCCTCCGACGCCTGGCGCTGCATCGCCGTGATCAGGATCTCGCGGCTGCGCTCGCCGGCCTCCTCGCGCACCCGGGCCTCGGCCGCGCGGATGCGCTCAGCGATCTCGCCGGTGAGCTCGCCTTCCACGTCGCGCAGCAGCTCGGCGCGGGCCTCCTCCTGCGAGAGCGAGGCGACGCGCTCCAGCTCTCGCTCGATCGATTCGCGCTCCACCTCGATGGACTGGCGCAGCTCCTCCAGCTCGGTTTCGCGCCGGCCCAGCCGCTGCTCGTTGGACTCGAGGTCGCGCAGGCGGCGCTCGATCCCCTCCTCGCGCTGGCTGGTGCGCTGCTCCAGGCGGGCCACCTCCGAGCGCCGCTCGCGGATCTCGCTCTCGACCTCGTCGCGACGCCGGGCGGCCTCCTCCTTAGCAGCGAGCAAGATGGCTTTGGCGTCCTGCTCGGCCGCCACGCGGGCCTCGTCATGGCGCGTCTGCTCGAGCCTGCCTTCGGTGCGCGACTTCGCGACGGCGTTGCGCGCATACAGCACTGCGGCCACCGCGAACGCGATTGCAATGACCAGCCCAATCAGGGCCACTATTTCGATGGTGATGGGATGAACTCCGGTCTGGGGCAGGCCGTGCCCCGTGTGGGCGTCTCGTCCGGACGACAGGGCCGAGAGACGGGACGCACTCGGTCCCGGCTCTCTGCGCGGGCCGGAGCGCCTCCGGTCGGTCGCCGCGCGAGACGCGCAGATTGTACGGGCCGGGGGGCACCCGTGGCGGGCGATGCATCCCTTGAGCCGTTCAGGCCGTACGCTTCACAGAGTGAGTGAAGGTGATCAGTCAGTGGCCGGCGGCGTCGAAACCCTCAAGGTGCCACCGGGGGTTCCGGACGAAGCCCACGACGGCCAGCGGGAGTGGATCGCCGGCCTCGAGGAGGAGCTGCGCAAGCACCGGCCGGCGGCGCTGACGGCGCTGCTGACCAGCACCGGCCTGCTCCGGGTGGCCTCCGTGGGCACGGCGGTGGCGGTGCAGCTGGACGTCAGCGCGTTCTCCGGCGACCGGCCGAGCGGGGTGGCCATCGGGCTCGTGGGCGCCTCGCAGGCGATCACGGAGATGCTCTTCGCCCCGTTCATGGCGCGCCTGGCCGACCGCTATGGCCGGTCCCGGTTCCTGGTCGGCGGACCGGTCATCGGCGCTGTCGGTGTGCTGCTCGTGGCCCTGGCCACCAACGCAGCGCACGTCGCCGGCTCGCGGCTGATCGAGGGCATCGGGGCGGCAGCATTCGTGCCGGTGGCGCTGGGCACCATCGCCGCGGCGACGTCGGGAAGCCAGCCGATCCGGGCCCGGGCGAGCGGGGCGTTCGAGGGCGCGACGCTCGCCGGCTACGCCGGGGGATTCGCGCTGGGCACCTTCCTCTGGCCGTCGCTGCACCGCGTGTCGTTTCTCGTGCTTGCGGGTCTGTATCTCTGCGCATCACTGATCTGCGCAGTGTGGGTGCGCAACCTGCGCCCGATGCACGTGAGCCCGCTGCGCACCGTGTTGCGCGCGGTGCTGGGGCCGGGACCGATGCGCAGCTTCATGCCTGCATGGATCGCGTGCTTCGCCCTTCTGGGCGCATTCGTGGCGCACCTGCCCGCCCTCCTGCGGCACGAGCCCGTGCCGGGGCAGACGCTCATGCACCACTTCGACGCGCGCTTCATCGGCGTGGTGCTGGTCACGTGGGTGGTGCTGTTCCTGGTCGGCATCCTGCTGTGGACGCCGTACCTCTCGCGGGGTCGCCCCCTCGCCATCATGCGGCGCGCCGTCCCCGGCGCCTGGCTCATCATCGCCGCGCTCGTGGTGATCAACCACGTGCCGCTTGCCGCTGCGCCCGCGGCGTTGCCCTTCTTGGCCGCGGGCGTGTTGTGGCTCGCGGGATTCGGTCCCGCGGCCGTGGCGTACCTCGCGGACTGCACGGAACAGCTGATGGCCGACCGAGCGGCGCTCATGTCCTTCTACACGGTTGCGCTGGCGGGTGGCGGCGCGATCGGCGCCGTCCTCGGCGGCGTGGCCATCCGCTGGCTGCACGCCGACGGTCTGTTCCTGCTGGGGCTGTTGCTCTCGGCGCTTGCCTTCGGCCTGCTGGCCGTGGTGGCGCGCCGCGAGGGCGAGGCGGGCGGGCGCAGTGCCGCGGTGGCGCTGGCCGGCTGATTCAGGCCGGGCGACTCACCAGGCCCACGCCTCTGGCGCGGGACCCGGTCCGGGCCAGATGGCATCCAGCTCCGCGACGACGTCGTCGGTGAGGTCGAGCGCGAGCGCCTGCAGGCTCGTGTTCAGCTGTTCGATCGTGCGCGGACCGGTGATCGGAGCGGTCACCGCGGGCTGGCGCAGCAGCCAGGCCAGCCCGACCACAGCGGGGTGTGCGCCAACACGGTTGCAGAGCTCCTCGTAGCGCTGCACCTGGTCGCGATGCTTCTCGAGGAGGCGCGTCGTGATGTCCGACGCGGAGCGGCCGGTCCGGCTCGGCTTTTGCAAGATGCCGCCCAGCAGGCCGCGCATCAGCGGGCTCCAGGGGATGATGCCGAGACCGTAGTGCTGAGCTGCGGGGAGCACCTCCTCCTCGGCGTGACGCTCCGCGAGGTTGTACAGGCACTGCTCACTCACCAGGCCGAGGAAATGACGCACGTGCGCGGTCTCCATCGCCTGCGCGATGTTCCATCCGGCGTGGTTGGAGGAGCCGACGTAGAGCACCTTCCCCTGCTGCACGAGCGTTTCCATCGCCTGCCAGATCTCGTCCCATGGCGTGTTCCGGTCGACATGGTGCATCTGGTACAGGTCGATGTGGTCGGTCTGCAGGCGGCGCAGCGAGCCCTCGCACGCGTTGCGGATGTTGCGTGCGGAGAGGAATGTGTCGTTGGGCCAGTCGCTCATCGAGCCGTACACCTTGGTGGCGATGACGACCTTGTCGCGCCGGCCACCGCCCTTGGCGAACCAGCGGCCGACGATCTGCTCGGTGACGCCCTCGCCCTTCTTCCATCCGTACACGTTGGCGGTGTCGAAGAAGTTGAGGCCGGCGTCGAGCGCCGCATCCATGATGTCGTGCGAATCCTCTTCGGATGCCTGCGGACCGAAGTTCATCGTGCCCAGGCAGAGACGGCTTACGGACAGACCGGAGCGGCCGAGATGCGTGTAGTCCATTGCGCCTACTCTGCCACCGACCGGTATCTCGGCGGCTTGGATCAGGAGGAGCCGACGCTGGGGCGGGCTCGCTAGTCGAGGGAGCGCAGCGCGCGCACGATCACGTCGCCGCTGAACCCGCGGCGTTGCAGCGCTGCGCCGATCTTGCGTCGCGTCATTTGGTCGACCTCGCTGTCGCCGCCTCGCCGCGCCGCCAGCTGGTGAGCCGCGGCAACCGCCGCGTCTTGCTCGTCACCGGCGATTGCCTCTGTGGCAGCTGCGATCGCGTCAGCGTTCACGCCGCGCGCCCGCAGGTCTGCGACGATCCGCACTCGCCCATGGTTCGAGCGGCGGTGGCGTGCCGCCACCGAGGCGGCGAGCTTTGCGTCATCGACATAACCGAGCTCACGGCAGCGCTCCACCGCCGCCTGCGCCGCATCGGCTGAATAGCCGCGCTGCTGCAGGCGCCGCTGCAGCCCGTTGGCCGACTGTGAGGCGCCGCCGAGTATGCGCAGCGCGGTGGCCTCGGCGGCGCTGACGTCGTCCGGGTCGTCGACCTGCGCCGCGGTGGTGCGGCGTCGCACTGATGTAATCAGCCCACTGGCACGGGGGGTGCCGTGCCGTTCTCCGGCACGGCGACTGCGGGCACGGCTTCGGGCAGCGAGGCGATGCGCACCTTGGACGCCACCTCCTCGAGCAGTTCCGGGTTCTGGCGCAGGAAGTCGCGCACGTTCTCGCGGCCCTGACCGAGGCGCATGTCGCCGTAGGAGAACCAGGCGCCGCTCTTGTCGATGACGCGCGCGTCGATGGCCATGTCGAGCACACTGCCCGCGTACGAGATGCCCTCGTTGTAGAGGATGTCGAACTCCGCGGCGCGGAACGGCGGCGCCACCTTGTTCTTGACCACCTTCACCTTGACGCGGCTGCCGATGACGTCGAGGCCCTGCTTGATCGAGTCGATCTTGCGGATGTCCATGCGCACCGATGCGTAGAACTTCAGCGCGCGGCCGCCGGTCGTGACCTCGGGGTTGCCGAACATCACGCCCACCTTCTCGCGCAGCTGGTTGATGAAGATGACCGAGGTGTGGGAGCGGCTGATCGCCGCGGTCAGCTTGCGCATGGCCTGCGACATGAGCCGCGCCTGCAGTCCGACGTGGGTGTCGCCCATCTCGCCGTCGATCTCCGCCTTGGGCACGAGCGCCGCCACGGAGTCGATCACGATGACGTCGACGGCTCCGCTGCGCACCAGCACCTCGACGATCTCCAGCGCCTGCTCGCCCGTGTCCGGTTGCGAGATGAGGAGCTCCTCGGTGCGCACCCCGATGCGCGCCGCGTACTGGGGGTCCAGCGCGTGCTCGGCGTCGATGAAGGCGGCCACGCCGCCCTTCCGCTGCGCCTCGGCGATGACGTGCAGCGTGAGCGTTGTCTTGCCCGACGACTCCGGGCCGTACACCTCGATGATCCGGCCGCGGGGCACGCCGCCCACACCGAGCGCGATGTCGAGCGTCAGGGCGCCCGTGGGGATCACCTCGACGCGCTGTGTCTGCGCTTCACCCAGCCGCATGATCGCCCCCTTGCCGTGCGCGCGTTCGATCTGGCCGAGGGCTGTCTGCAAGGCGCGATCGCGTTCTGTTGCCACCGGCTCACCCCTTTCTTTCAGCGGCGACGCTCGCCGGCCGACCACTTCTACGTCGTGTTCCAAGGTACGACTTTCTAGTGTGTTTGTCAACGCTGTACTCCTCTGCCGGCGCACTCGGGCGGCCTGCCGTGACTGACGTGGAAGGAACTGGCGGCCCCGCTGCGGGCGGAGCATTCCGGGTTCGGCCTGGGGCGAACATATGTACTGTATCCGGGGCGGGGCCGGATGGCAACTGGTTGCGGCCGGACAGTGTGCCCGCGGGGTGCATCAAGCTCCAATCATCCGCCAGCGCCCGGCCCGCTCCGCGCCGCATCGTGGATGAGGCGAAGCGCCACGCGGACCGCATTGGCCCGGTTCTCCTCGCGGCCGCGGTCGCCATCGATGCGCTCGACCCGCGTGCCGTTTGCGCCGGCGACCGCCACGAACACGAGCCCAGCCGGCTTGCCCCCCTCCGCCGCCCCGGGGCCGGCCACACCGGTGATGCCGACGCCCAGCGCGGCTCCCAGCCGGGTGCGCGCGCCAGCCGCCATCTGCTCCGCAACCTCTGCGCTCACCGCGCCGCACGTTTCCAGCGTCGCCGGATCCACGCCGAGCTGTGCAACCTTGACCGCGTTGTCGTAGGCGATGACACCGCCGCGCACGTACTCGGACGAGCCCGGGACAGATGTGAGCGCAGCGCCCAGCAGCCCGCCGGTGCAGGACTCCGCAACCGCCGCCGAGAGCCCGGCCGCGCGCAACGCCTCGCCGGCCGCGCGCGACTCCGGGAACGCCTCGGCAAGCAGCGGCGCAGCCGGCTCCTCGCTCACATGACGAACCGGCGATACCGCCACAGGTAGTCGAGCCCGCTGGCCACGGTCGCGACCACCGCCACCACGGTGAATGCGAACGCGGCCGGCTTGATCACGGGGTACGCGGGCGTGAGGATGAGCAGCGCGATCATCAGGTTCTGCGTGATGGTCTTGGACTTTCCCCATGGCGTGGACCCGACCACCACGCCCTGTCCCGCGGCCACGAAGCGAATGCCTGTGATGACGAACTCGCGCGCGAAGATGACCACCACCACCCAGAAGGGCACCAGGTTCGCGCCCAGCAGTATCGCGAGCACGGTGATCACGAGGATCTTGTCGGCCAGCGGGTCGAGGAACTTGCCCAGCTCACTGACCAGGTTGCGGCTTCGCGCGATGCGCCCGTCGAGCGTGTCGGTCGCGGCCGCCGACGCATAGACGGCGACGGAGACCTGGTCGTGGTACATCCACGTGGCGGTGAGGGTGTACCCGATCACCGGCACCAGCAGCAGCCGCAGGACCGTGAGCTGGTTCGGCAGCGTCAGGAGATGCTTCACCTGTAGTTGCTGAACTGCAGCGGCACGTCGAGGTCCATGTCCTTGAGCTGCTTGATGACCGCTTGCAGCTCGTCCTTGTCGCGCGCGGCCACGCGCAGCTGGTCACCCTGCGTGCGCACCTGCGCCTTGGGGTGCTGCCCGCGAATCCGCTTCGTCAAGTCGCGCGCGAGGTCCTCGTTGATTCCCTTGCGCAGCTTCACCACCTGACGCACATTGCCCTTCGCCGCCGGCTCGGGCTTCTGCGCGTCGAGCACCTTCAGGTCGATGCCGCGGCGGTGCACCTTGCTCTGCAGCACATCGATGATCGACTTGAGCTGCGAATCGGTCGCTGCGGTCAGGGTGATCGACGCGGGCTCGAGCTCGATCTCCACGGGCACACCTTTGAAGTCGTAGCGCGTGGTGATCTCGCGCCGCGCCTGGTCGACGGCGTTGACCATCTCCTGATGGTCGAACTCGCTGACGACGTCGAACGAATGGTCCTGTGCCATGGTGTGCGCGAGGATACCGCCCCTACGTTCTGGCTGTCTCCGCCACCACCAGCAGGTCGGCGACGAAGCGCGCGAACTCGAGGTCCCGTGTCTCGTCGTCGGGCGCGCGGAGGATCGAGGAAGGATGCACCGTGGCGACGATCGAGCGCCCGTCGCCGCGCGCGACCACCCGGCCGCGCTCCCGAGACACCCGAAACGCAGCGCCCAGCAGCGCCTGCGCCGCGGTCGCCCCGAGGCACACGATGATCCGCGGCCGCACAGCCGCGATCTCCGCCTCCAGCCAGGGACGGCAGGCCGTCACCTCGCCGGCGCTCGGCTTCTTGTGGATGCGGCGCTTGCCCCTCGGCTCGTACTTGAAGTGCTTCACGGCGTTGGTGATGTAGACGCGGCCACGGTCGATGCCCGCCTCATGCAGGGCGCGGTCCAGCAGCCGTCCGGCGGGACCGACGAACGGATGCCCCTCGACGTCCTCGCGGTCCCCCGGCTGCTCCCCCACCAGCATCACCAGCGCGTGACCGTCGCCCTCGCCGAACACTGTCTGCGTGGCGTTGCGATACAGGTCGCACCCCTCGCAGCCGCTCGCCGCCGCGCGCAGCGAATCAAGGTTGGCGTCGGCCGGAACAAATCGGCCGGCCCCCGGGAAGCCGGTACGTGGCGCCATGGCTCAGAGCCTAGGCTCGATGTCCCACGGCAGAGGAGCGGTTCCGCCCGGGTGGCGCCGCAGGGGGCAGCGCCGACCGGAGCAGGATTCCGGGACCCAGGTCAGAAGGTCATGCGCGCCCACATCGCCACGAGAGTCCCCGATCGCGTCCATGACCTGGGGTGGAATCCTGCGCAGGGCGGCGAGGGTTCCCTGCGGCGGCAGGACCCGGGCGAATGACTACTCTTCGCCGAGGGACTCGAGCAGCTCGTCCACCTGGAACACGTCCATGCGGACCTCCCGGGACTTGCTCCCTTCGTACGGGCCGACCACCCCGTGCTCGGCCAGTTGGTCGACGAGGCGCGCGGCGCGGGTGTATCCGACGTTGAGCTTGCGCTGCAGCAGCGACGCCGCGGCGCGCCCCTCGGCGGCGACGGTGTGCGCCGCCTTGGCGAAGAGCGGGTCGCGCTTGGTCGCCTCCTTGGCCCAGGACACGGTGGCCTCGACGCTGAAGATCTCCTCCTGGTACTCGGGCAGGCCCTGCGCCTTCCAGTGGCCGATGAGCGCGTCGAGCTCGCGGTCGCTCACGTACGCGCCCTGCAGCCGGCGCGGCTTGCCCTCGTCGATGGGGAGATACAGCATGTCGCCGCGTCCCAGGAGCTTCTCCGCGCCCATCTCGTCGAGGATCACGCGTGAGTCGACGCCGGAGGAGACGGCGAATGCGATGCGGCTCGGGATGTTCGCCTTGATCAGGCCGGTGATGATGTCGGCGGACGGCCGCTGCGTGGCGACCACGAGGTGGATGCCGACCGCGCGTGCCAGCTGCGCGATGCGGCAGATGAGGTCCTCGATCTCACCCGCGGCCACCATCATCAGGTCGGCCAGCTCGTCGACGACGATCACGATGTACGGCAGCGGCGCCAGGCCGAGACCGGAGGCGCGCTCGTTGAAAACGGCGATGTTGCGCGCGCCGTGCGAGGCGAACAGCTTGTAGCGCTCCTCCATCTCCTTCACGGCCCAGCGCAGGGAAGCGACGGCCGCTTCCGGCTCGACCACCACCGGCACGAGCAGATGGGGCAGGTCACCGAAGTTGGACAGCTCGACCCGCTTGGGGTCGATGAGGATGAGCTTCAGCTGCGCCGGCGTCGCCTGCAGCAGAAATCCGCCCAGGATCGCGTTGATGCAGACCGACTTGCCGCTGCCCGTCGCGCCTGCGATGAGCAGGTGCGGCATGCGCGTGATGTCGCCCACCACCGGGTGGCCGCTCACGTCGGCGCCGAGCGCGACGCTCAACCGGTTGCGCGCATCTGCGAACGGCGAGGAGCTGACGATCTCCTTCAGGCTGACGAGTTGGGCCGCCTTGTTGGGCACCTCCACCCCGATCGCCGACTTGCCGGGAATGAACGGCTGGATGCGGATCGGTGCGGCGAGCGCCAGGGCAAGGTCCGTCTGGTAGCCGAGGATCTTGCGCACCGGCACACCCACCGCCGGCTGCAGCTCGTACTGCGTGACCGTGGGTCCGCTGTTGGCTCCGACAATCCGCGTCTCGATGCCGAAGGACTGGAGCGTCGAGACGATCTTGTCACCGGTGACACGAACTTCGGCCTGCAATCGCTCCCGCTTGCCGGTGACCGTGTCGAGCAGGTCGGCAGCGGGGAGCACCCACACCTTCTCCTGCTCCTCCGCGCCCGACGCCTCGGCTGCGTGCGCGGCCGTGAGCTCCGGCACCGGTCCCAGCTCCGGCGGCGGGCTGACCACACCCTCGAACTGCCGCGGAAACGCGATGCCCTCGGGCTCGGCCACATCCTCGACGGGCGCATCCTCCTCCACCAGCGGCGGCTTGGCGTCGGGGAAGAACGCCTCCGGGGGCAGCGTCACGCTCTGGGGAGCCTCGAAGGGCAGCTGCACGGGGATGCCGGGAAGCTCCGCGACCGTGCCGGCCTGTGGCGGGTTGAAGCGCCTCGGCTGGGAACGCTCCTGTTCCTGCGGTGAGGACTCGCGGAGCCGGGCGAGCCATGCGGCGGCGGCCTGCACCATCGGCCACACGCGCAGGTCGGTGGCCATCACCAGGCCGATGACCGCCAGGGCGATGAGCAGCGCTCCGGCGCCGGCGCGCCCCAGGCCGTGGGCGATGCCCGGCCCCAGCCAACGGCCGACGTCGCCCGCCGAGCCGGGTGAGACCAGGCCTGTGAGGCCAAGGAGCGACAGCACGGCGACGAACGAGCCGGCCGCGGCGGCCTCGCCGGTACGCCAGTGGGCGGTGGCCACCAGGCGGATGCCGGTGACGGCCAGCCCGGCGACCGCCAGCCACGCGCCGATCCCGAGCACGTTGTAGAGGGCGTCGTGCACCGGTCCCGCCACGGCGCCTCCGCCGGGCAGCGCCAGGACCGCCGCGACGACCAGGCCCAGCCCGATCGCACCCACACCCACGAGCTCGCGCCGCAGGGATTCGCTGAACAGCGGCGTGCGCGAGACACGGCCGCGTGCCGGGGTGGCTCGCGGCCTGCGCGGCGCGGGCCGCGCGGCGGGCCGTCGTTTGGTGGAGGTGCTGCGGGCCATGTGATGCGAACTCTGTGTCGACGTGGGCGTGAACGTTGCTGTGGCGACCGCGGCGATCGTACCAGCAAAGCAGTTGCAGCGCCCGCGCCGGGAGGACGTGCACGTGACGGTGGCTTCCGTGTCACGGCGCTGTGCGCGCGCGGCTGTGAAGCTGTTGTCGCAACAGCGATTAGACGCGCAGGCACGGTCCTGTGACTGCCCGGCAAGCGCGCGGCCACCACACCCGCGACGACTCTGTCGAGAATGTGTTGTGTCGTGATCCGGGGCAAGTTGGGGCGGCCATCACGCACTGGCAGCAGCGACGGCATCGCGCTCATCGAGTTCTCGCTGGTGGCGCCCATAGGTTTTCTGCTGATCCTCAGCATCATCGTCGGCTGCGTGGTGATCACCAACCTGGTGCAGCTCACCAACGCCGCGCGTGACGGCGCGCGCGCCGCAGCCATCTGCGGCAGCGTGTCCACCGCGCAGATGCCCGATGGCTCGGGCACCTGCTCCGACACGGCGGTGGCCGCGTACATCACGAGCCATCTCTCGGCGATCCCGGCCGGCTCGGTGCTGCCGCAGATCTACGTGTGCACGCCGTCCGAGGCCGCAGCGGGCACTTGCACCAGCGCGGGCGTCCGCGGCATCGCCAACTGCCAGCGGGGACGCATCGTGGAAGTCGACATGTACTACGACCAGCCGCTGTACATCCCCCTCCTCTCCACGTTCTTCCAGACCAACCCCGATGGCACGCGCCGTCTCAATGCCTCGGCGGAGGCGACGTGCGAGCAGTGACCCCGCGGCGCAGCCGTCGCTCGGGCCAGGCCATCCTGGAGATGGCGCTGGTGTCGCCGATGCTGGTCGTCCTGCTGATGGGCGGCCTGCAGGTGGGACAGATCGCGTACAGCCAGGTCTCCGTGGACACCGCCGCGCGCGAGGGAGCGCGTGCCGGCGCTGCGGCACCCAACGCCGCGTTTGCGTGGGACACCGGTGGCGCGGTCCCTGCAAGCCATCAGTGCACGCAGACCGACTTCACCGAGGGCTCCGCGTCGAACCCCGTGTGCATCGCGGTGCTCAACGCGGACGGCCTGCTCAGCAGCTCGCTGTTCACCGCGAACCCGTGCGCGTCGGGGCAGGGCTGCGTGACCGTTTCGGTGGTGGGTGCGGCCAACCTCAGCGCATTTCGCAGTGCCGCATCGGCCGTGCTCATGAGCTCGGGTGGATCGCCCTGCAACAGCGGTCACCAGGCGACGGTGACCGGGACGGTCTCCAACATCCCCACGGGCTCGACGGCGACGGTGACGGACACGTCCGGCGACACGCAGTCGGGAATCACCGGCGCCTTCACGCTGTGTGTCGCAGCCAGCGGCAACACGACCAGCCAGACGCTCGTGGCCCAGGTCGGCACGGTGAGCTGCGGCGGGTACAGCGGGTCCGTGGGGCCGTTCAGCGTCCGCCACGGACAGAGCTACACGGAGAACGTGTCCGTGGCGGCCGAGCCGGTGTGCCCCACGCCGACGCCGACGCCCGCGCCCACTCCCACTCCCACGCCGACCCCAACGCCGACGCTGGGCCCCACGCCCACCCCCACTGCGGGGCCCAGCGTCAGCTGCACCACACAGACGGTGCCCGACAGCGACTACATCACCGTCACCGTGAGCTACCCGGTGTCGGTGTTCGTGCCGGTGTTGGGGCACCTGTTCGAGACGCAGCCGGGGGTGCGCATGACGTCCTCGAGCGCCACCTATGCCATCGAGCCGTGCACGCTCACCGGCGGCGCCTAGGTGCGGATGCACGTGCGGCAAAGGCGGCGCGGTGAGCGCGGGCAGATGATCCCCCTGCTCGCGGTCTTCGCTGTGGTGCTGGTGGGATGCATGGCGCTGGCGACCGACCTCAGCATCACCACGCACTACAAGCGGCAGCTGCAGAACGTCACGGACGCGGCGGCGCTCGCCGGCGCTCGCGCCCTTCCCTCGTCCCCCGCGTCGAGCGACCAGCAGCAGGCCGTGGTCAACGCGCTGGACGTGATGCACAACAGCTACGGCTGGACACCGTCACCGGTGAACTGGGCGTCTACGCTGGCTGGGCAGGGATGCGACGACGGCCAGTGCAGCGTGACCGTGTGCGCCGGTCTCACCGGCACCAGGAGCTGCACGGTGAACGTCACCGCGGCCGGCGCGTCGCCGTTCGTGCTCATGATCAACACGCCGCCGCTGGGCGCATCCGTGAGCTCCTACAACGGCGATGCGCATCGCGTCGAGGTGACGATGCGTCAGCAATCAAGGGCGTTCTTCGCGGGCATCTTCGGGCAGTCGAACAACACCGACGCCGCCGAGTCCGTGGCGCTGCACGTGCCGCCCGGGCAGCCGTTCCCCTTCGCGCTCTACTCGCGCACCTACGTGCAGGACGGGAACCAGGCCGAGGTGATCCAGGGCAACATCTACGCGGATCGCTACATCGCCCCGCAGAGCAACGGGCACGCGGGCGTGTGTGCCGCGACGCAGAGCGATGGCACGCGCGGCTTCATATTCCTCGGGTATCCGCAGCAGGGAGACGGATCCCCGCCATACGCCAATGACGGCCAGTCAACCACACATGCACCGACGGTCAGCGACGGCGTGGCGTGCAGCACCGCCAATCCGCCGTCGGGTGGTTCGGTCGAGATGAGTGGATCGCCCGCCACCAGCGCGGACTGCGTCGCCGCATTCCCCGGTGGCAGCACCGGAACCACCATCACGTACGACCACACGGACGGCGTCTGCGAGATGAACCCACCACCATCACCGCCAGCCGTCGCGCCGCCACCCAACCTCCCGACGTACGCGTCGACGGTCTGCGGCGCCGCAGGACTGGTGAGCGGCGCGTATCAGCCGCACGAGTACGCCTGCAGCACCGGTGCCGCGCTGACCGTCGACCACCCACTCGGCGCCGGCATCTACGAGATCGACGCCGGCGCTGCCACGGGCGGCTGCGACGTGATCATGGACGGCAGCGTCACGACGCTCTCCGGGGTCACGTTCTACCTCAAGGGCGGCGCCGGCATCTGCATCACCCTGCCCTCCGGGGTGACGATCTCGCAGACCCCGTACAACGCCGGCACGGGCGACCCCGGTGACGGCAGGTACGTCGTGCTGTCCGACAACGTCGCGGCGCCGAGCATCACATTGAACTCCGGTGGCGGTGGCTCGTCGTCGGGCATCTGGAGCGTGACCGGCGTGCTCTGGCTGCCCACCGGCAGCGTCACCTGCAACAACAAGACAGCGATCGAAGACCAGGGTCAGGTGATCGTCAACTCTTGGAACGACCAGGGCGGCAACCACCAGAACTCGTCGGTGTCGTACAACTCGAGCCTCACGCCATCCCAGGCGGAGAGCCTGCAGCTGACGGAGTGAGAAGGCGCGCGGCGTCAGTTCGGACAGGTCACCTGTCCGCTCACCTGCAGCGATGTGCCGGTGAATGACGAGGCGCGGCCACGGAAGCTGTTCGTCGATGCGAAGGTCGCTCCGCGGGACCAATCGAACGAGCTCACGCCTCCCGCGGTCGGTATCCAGTACACGGGGATGGCGCCCTGAGGCATGGCGACAACCACCGAGCCGCGAGTCTGACCCTGTGGACCCTCGATTGCGATCTCGACGTTTATGCTGGCAGCCTGTCCGATCACGTCGATACGCCGGCCTCCCGTGAACGGCCGGTAGGTGAACATGTCGGCCGCCACGAGGTGACAGTTGACGTTCTTGACGTCCATCGGCCCGCGCAACGCGCCGGTGAAGCTGATCGTGGTGTTCGGTCCTGCGCTCGGGCAGGCGATCGAACCCACGACTCGAAGTGATTGCGCGGCCGGGTCGTACGGAGCCAGCGTTGCGTCGACTGTGACCGCCCTTTCGGGGTCGAAGCTCTGGACCCCGCTGTGTCCCAACCACGTGAAATTCCCGGGCATCTCTTCGCTGGGAGGACCGACCGCGACCAGCCACGCACCCTCGTACCGGGAGACACTGACGCCGAACTGACGGCCGCTGACCGTCACCAGTGCGCCGATGTCCTGCGCGGGAAAGTCCGACAGCTCCCCGCACACGGTCCCAAAGCGGTTGAACACCGCATGACCGGAGATTGCTCCTGAAAATGTCAGCGACGACTGCGGGGACGGCCTCGCCAAGAGCACTCCGGCGGTGGTGCCTCCCGCGACCACCACCACAGCGAGCGCGGCGATGATCCAGCCAGGGCGCACCCATCCATGACGTTGACTCAACGCGGCAACTCCTTCCTGCCGCGGATTGTCTCAGATCTCGGTCACCACCGGGAGGATCAGCGGACGGCGCTTGGTGCGCCTGTAGAGAAACCGCGACAGCGCCTCGTGGATCGCCGCCTGGCGCACGGTCCAGTCGGCATCCGGCGCGAAGCCGCTCTGCACCTCGAGCACGTGCTCGCCCGCTTCGTCGAAAAGGTGTGCCGTGTCGTCCTCCAAAAAGCCGCGCGACACCAGCTCGGGGCCGCCGACCACCGCCCCGGTCGACCGCTCCACCGTGAGGATCACGATGACGACGCCGTCCTGGGCCAGCTGGCGGCGGTCACGGAAGACCACGTCGTCCGCCTCCTCGATGCTGAGGCCGTCCACGTACACGTAGCCCGCCGGTGCGCGCGTGTCGGTGCGCCGCACGCCACTCGCGTCGACCTCCACCACGACGCCGTTGTCCACCGCCAGCACGTTCTCGGCCGGGATGCCCACCGAGCGCGCGAGCTGCGCGTGCACCGCCAGGTGGCGGTACTCGCCGTGCACGGGGATGAAGTACTTGGGCCGCGTCAGCGTGAGCAGCAGCTTCAGCTCCTCGCGGCTCGCATGCCCAGACGCGTGCACGCGATGGCGCGACGAGTTGAACACGCGGGCTCCGTGTCGGTAGAGGTTGTTGATGGTGCGGTGCACCGCCTCCTCATTGCCCGGAATGGGGTTTGCGCTGATGATCACGGTGTCGCCCGCGTGCAGCTTCACCATCGGGTGCTCGCCGGCGGCGATGCGGGTCAGCGCTGAGAGCGGCTCTCCCTGGGCGCCGGTGCACAGAATCGCCAGCTCCGCGTCGGGCACCGACTCGTGCTCCTTGGGCGACACGAACATGGCCGCGGGGGCGTGCAGGAAACCCAGCTCCTCCGCCACGCGCACGTTCTTCAGCATCGACCGGCCCACGATGAAGCACTTGCGTTCGCATGCCTGTGCGGCATTCACCGCCTGCTGCAAACGGGAGATGTTGGACGCGAACGTTGCCATGAGGATGCGTCCGCCCGCGCCTGCGAAGAGCGGGCTCAGCCCGTCGCCCACGGAGCGCTCGCTGGGAGTGGTCCCGTCGTGCTCCGCGTTGGTGCTGTCACTCAGCAGCAGCAGGACGCCCTCATCACCGAGGCGCGCCAGGCGCGCGAGGTCGGGCGGCTCGCCCTGCACCGGCGTGGTGTCGACCTTGAAGTCACCGCTGTGCACGATCAGGCCCACGGGCGTCCTGATCGCCAAAGCGCACGCGTCCGGTATCGAGTGCGTGGTATGGACCCACTCCACCTCGAAGCAGCCGAAGCTCTTGACGTCGCCCGGCTGGACCGTGTGCAGCTCGGTCGACTCGATGAGCCCGTGGTCACGCAGCTTGTTGCGCAGCAAGCCCAGCGTCAGCGCCGTGCCGTACACGGGCACATCCAGCCGCGGAAGGATGTACGGCAGCGCGCCGATGTGGTCCTCGTGACCGTGCGTGAGCACGATGCCGCGCACCCGTTCCACGCGCTCGAGCAGCCAGCTGATGTCAGGGATCACCAGGTCAACACCGAGCATCTCCTGCTCGGGAAACATCAGACCTGAGTCGACGACCACGATGTCTTCCTGGCACGAGATCGCCAGCATGTTTCGCCCGATCTCCCCGAGACCGCCCAGCGGAACCAGCGTGATGGCGCTACTCAAAGAGGTCCATTTGATTCCCATCGCTGGCGACGGGTGACGCAGTAGGGGCGGAGCCCGCCCGAGCGAGTTCCGGGGAGCTGGGCGGGGGGGACCCGAAGGCGGCAGGACCAGTTGCCAGCGATACCTTCAATTCATCCTCGTCGAGATAGCGCCGTACCCGCGCCATGTCATCGCGGAGCGTCTCCATCAGCGACCCGTTGTACAGCGCCGCCGCGGGGTGATACAGCGGCACGTACACACGGTCGCCGCGGCGCACGCGTTCGCCATGCAGGCGCGTGATGCTGCCGGCGCCGGGCAGCAACCGTGCCAGCGCGTGGCGCCCGAGCAGCAGGATCACCTGAGGGCGCAGCATCGCGATCTGCTCGTCGAGGAAGTGGCTGCAGGCATCAACCTCCGCCTGCTCGGGGTCGCGGTTGCCCGGCGGCCGGCACTTGAGCACGTTGGTGATGTAGATGTCGCGCCGGTTGAGCCCGACCGACTCGAGCAGCTGCGTGAGCAGCCTTCCCGCCGCGCCCACAAAGGGTTTGCCCTCGCGGTCCTCGGTCTCGCCGGGCGCCTCCCCCACCGCCATGATCCGCGCCGAGACCGGTCCGTAGCCGGGCACCGCCTGCGTGCGGGTCAGGTGCAGGGGGCACACCGTGCACGCGCGGATGCGGCCGTGCAGCTCGAGCAGCTCCTCGGTTGTGGCCGGCATCGAGGGCATTCTAGGAAGCGCTTCGAGCTACCCCGCGAGCAGCAGCTCCGCCACCTGCACGGCGTTGGTCGCGGCGCCCTTGCGTAGGTTGTCGGCGCTGAAGAAGAACGCGATGCCGTGCTCCCGGCCGGGGTCGGCGCGGACCCGGCCCACCAGGACATCGTCGCCGCCGGCCGCGTCGCGCGGCGTGGGGTAGCGCTGCTCCCCGGGCTCGTCCACGAGGCGCACCCCCGGACCGTCGCGGAACGCGTCGCGTGCCTCCTCGGCGGACGCCTGGCGCTGCAACTCCACGAACACGGCGGCGCTGTGCCCCACGGCCACCGGCACCCGCACGGTGGTGACGCTCATGGCCAGCTCGGGGAGGTCGAGCACGCGCCGCGTCTCGGCGATCACCTTCACCTCCTCGTCCGTGTCCTCGCCGCGCATGGCCCAGCCTCCCGGGACGACGTTGCCCTGAAGCACGTGGGGGTACACCGTGGCGCGCGGTTCGCGACCGGCTGCCGCTTCGCGCTCCTGCGCCGCCAGCTCGGCGACGAGGTCCCGGCCGGCCCCGCTGGCGGCCTGGTAGGTCGCCAGCGTTACCTGGCGCAGACCGAACGCCCGCTGCAGGGGAGCCAACGCGATCGTCAGCGGGATGGCCACGCAGTTGGGATTGGCCACGATCCCGCGGTGCCGCTGCAGGGCCACCGCGTTCACCTCGGGCACCACCAAAGGGACCTCCGGGTCAAGGCGGAACGCGCTCGACTTGTCCACGGCCACGCCGCCACCGGCCGCCACCTCCGGCGCGTGCCTGCGCGAGGTCAGCGCCCCGGCCGCGAAGAAGGCGATGTCGACGCCGCGCAGACGCTCGTCGCTGACCTGCCGCACGGTGAGGCGCTGCGCGCCGAACACGACCTCGGCGCCGTCACTGCGGGGGCTCGCCAGCAGGCGCAGCTCGGCCGCGGGAAAGCTCCGCTCCTGCAGCACGCGCAGCAGCGTGCCCCCGGCCGCGCCGGTGGCGCCGACCACCGCCACCGCCGGCGCGTCGGAGCTCACGGCGTCAGCGCGCGGTCACGCCGGCGACGCGGTGCCCGCGCCCGCCGCCTCGGTCTGGTTCTGCGCCAGCTCGCGGATGGCCTCGCGCCGCGAGAGGTTGACGCGGCCGCGGTCGTCGATCTCGATCACCTTGACCCAGATCTCGTCGCCCACGTTGACCACGTCCTCCACCTTCTCCACGCGGTGCTCGGCCAGGTGTCCGATGCGGACCAGGCCTTCCTTCTTGGGCATGATCTCGACGAAGGCGCCGAAGCTCATCAGGCGCGACACCTTGCCCTTGTAGATGCGCCCCACCTCGATGTCGTCGGTGAGGTCGCGGATCATGGCAAGGGCCTGCTCGCGCGCCATCGCGTTGCTCGAAGCGACGAACACGCGACCGTCGTCCTCGATGTCGATCTGCGCGCCGGTCTCGTCGACGATGCGGCGGATCGTCTTGCCGCCCGGGCCGATGACGTCGCGGATCTTGTCCGGGTTGATCTGGATCACGTCGATGCGCGGCGCCCACTGGCTCATCTCCGCGCGCGGCCCCGGCAGGGTCTCGGCCATCTTGCCCAGGATGTGCAGCCGGCCCTGGCGCGCCTGCTCGAGCGCTCGCTCCAGCAGGTCCCAGCGCAGGCCCTTGATCTTGATGTCCATCTGCAGGGCGGTGATGCCGGTCTCGCTTCCCGCGACCTTGAAGTCCATGTCGCCGAGCGCATCCTCCATGCCCTGGATGTCACTGAGGATGGCCGCGTGCTCAGCGTTCTCGTCGGTGATGAGACCCATGGCGATGCCCGCCACCGGCGCACGGAGGGGCACACCCGCATCCATCAGCGCGAGCGTGGTGCCGCACACAGACGCCATCGACGTGGAACCGTTGCTCGACAGAATCTCGCTGACGATTCGCACAACGTAGGGGAATTCCTCGTCGTCCGGCATCACGTTGTGCACCGCCCGTTCGGCCAGGGCTCCGTGGCCGATCTCGCGGCGGCCCGGCGAGCGCAGCGGCCGCGCCTCCCCCACCGAGAACGGCGGGAAGTTGTAGTGGTGCATGAACCGCTTGAACTCCTCGAGCCCGAGGCCGTCAAGTTTCTGCTGATCTTGGCCTGAACCGAGGGTCACGATGGAGAGCGCCTGCGTCTGGCCGCGCGTGAAGAGCGCGGAGCCGTGCGTGCGGGGAAGCACGCCGACCTGCGACCAGATCGGGCGGATCTCATCGGTGCGCCGCCCGTCGGGACGCACGCCGTCATAGAGGATGGCGCCGCGCACGGCCTTCTTCAGCTCGGCCTCGAACGCCTTGGAGATCTCGCCTCTGCCCTCGGGGAACCGCTCCTCCAGGGCGCCGACGGTCTCGTTCTTCAGGTTGTCGAGCGCAGCGTCGCGGGCGCCCTTGTCGCTGTTGCGCGCCGCCTGGCCGATGCGCTCCGCCACGTGGTCGCGCACCGCAGAGGCGACCTCGGGACTGACCACCGCCGACGGGTAGTCCATCTGCGGCTTGCCCACCGCAGCGCGGATCTCCTGCTGCCACTCGCACAGGTGGCGGATCTCGTCGTGACCGAGCCGCAGCGCCTGCAGCATGGTCGCCTCGGCCACCTGGCGGGCGCCGGCCTCGACCATGGTGATCGCGTCCTGCGTGCCCGCCACCACGAGGTCGAGCTCCGACTCGGCCAGCTGCGTCAGCGACGGGTTGACCAGCAGGCGACCGTCGAGCATGCCCACGCGCACGCAGCCCACCGGGCCCGCATGAGGGATGCCGCTGATCTGCAGGGCGAGGGACGCGCCGGTCACCGCCAGCGTGGTGGGGTCCTGCTCCTGGTCGGCGCTCAGCACCGTGGCCACGACCTGCACGTCGTTGCGGAAGTCCTTGGGGAAGAGCGGCCGCATCGGGCGGTCGATCATCCGGCTGGTGAGGATCGCCGCCTCGCTGGGGCGCCCCTCACGGCGGGGGAACGAGCCCGGGATGCGCCCCGCCGCGTACAGCTTCTCCTCGTAGTCGCAGGTGAGGGGGAAGAAGTCGATGCCCTCCCGGGGCTGCCGCGAAGCGACGGCCGTGACCAGGAGCATGGTGTCGCCCATGCGGATGATCGCGGCGCCGTTGGCCTGCTCGGCGATGTGGCCGGTTTCGATGGTCAGCGTCTTGCCGGCCAGCTGTGTCTCAAACTTTTGATACGCCATGTGCGTGTCGGTCTCCTTGTCCAATGAAACCGACGCGGTGACGATTGCCCGCATGTCGCGCGGCGTCTCTGGCCGGCGAGGTGTTGGGAGCTGTGCCAGCTGCGCTCGCGCACATGGTGTGCAGCGGTGCGCGTGCTCTGCGCAGTCCCCAACGTCTCACCCGCCTCACGTCCGGAGTGATGGGGTTCGCACCGGCGTCGGTGCTGTTGCCTTTTGTTGCGGTGTAAGTGTGTGTTGTCGCTGCTCGCCGGGAGGCGAGCCTCAGCCCTCCCGTGTGCGAGCTCTGACTGCCGGATGCCTCATCTAGCGGCGCAGACCGAGACGGCTGATCAGCGCCCGGTACCGCTCCACGTCGGTGCGGGCGAGGTAGTCGAGCATGCGGCGCCGCTGGCCGACAAGTTTGAGCAGACCGCGGCGCGACGCATGGTCCTTGGGGTGATCCCGCAGGTGTTCCGTGAGCGCGCTGATGCGCTCGCTCAGGACGGCCACCTGGACTTCCGCAGAGCCGGTGTCGCTCTCGTGGCGCCGGTGCTCGGCGATGATCTCGGATTTTGGTCTGACGATTGGCACTTTTCCGGGCCAGTCTAGCAGGGGCCAGTTGGACGGGCGCTCACGCTGCTCCGTTTGCGGCGGGGGCGCAGATGCGAATCGCACCCTTCAGGCAGGTGAGCGTGGCCGGCGTCGTGCCGATCTGCTCTCCCTCCACGTCGAACAGCAGCGGCGTTCCGCGGGTCTCGATGCGCACCTCCGCGCCGCGCAGCGCGGTCACGCCCGGTTCGCCGAGATGACGCCCGCGATACACGGACGGCAGCCCGCGCAGAGTCCGGGACCGGCTGCGTGCTTCGACGATGATCACGTCGAACACACCGTCGTCGAGCAGCGCGTGGGGCGCGATGTGCATGCCGCCGCCGAAGTAGCGTCCGTTGGCGACGACGACACTCTGCACCGCCCCCTCGAAGCGATGCGTGTCGACGCGGACCGCAACGTCGCCGCCGGCAAACGTCCACACAGTGGCCAGTGACTGCCACAGGAAGACGGCGCTGCCCCGGGCGCCACCGCTCTTGAAACGGCTGCGGTTGACCCGGGCCACCACCGCGCCGCCCAGCCCGCAGTCGGCGATGTTGATGAAGTGGCGCCGCTCGCCGTCCTCGAAGTCGATGCGGCCCGCATCGATCCTCCGGGTGGCGCCGGCGGTGAGGATGGCAATGGCCCCGCGCGGGTCTCCGGGGATGCCCGCCGCCTTACGGAAGTCGCCGCCGGTTCCGCTGGGCAGCAGCGCGAGCACGGCGTCCGGTGCGAGCGGGCTTCCTCGCTCATCGAAGAACCCGTTCACCACCTCGTTGAGCGTGCCGTCGCCGCCCACGGCGACAACCCGGCTCCGCCCCGCACGCAGCCCGGCGCGCACGGCGCGGGTGGCGTCGCCAGGCACGGTCGTGAGGTGCGTTTCGAAGTCGAGGCCGGCGTCGAGCATCAGCGTGGCGATCTCCGACCAGCGCCTGCCCGTGCGCCCGCCGGCGCTCGCGGGGTTGACCACCACCAGGGTGTCGATCGTCATGCGGGTGGCGCGGCCGAGTCCAGCACAGCACGCGCGCGGGACACGTCGCGCTTGATGGCGTCGCTGAGGGCGCGCTCGCTTGCGAAGCGGCGTTCGCCGCGAAGGCGGCGCAAGAACGCCAGCCGCGTCCGCCGGCCGTACAGGTCGCCGTCGAAGTCGAGCACGTGCGCCTCGACGGTCACCGCGCCGCTGTCGGACACCGTGGGACGCGTACCCACGCTGACGGCGGCCTCGTGCCACGCGCCGTCGACCTCCAGCCAGCCGGCGTAGATGCCGCCGCCCGGCACGCAGCGGCCGCCCGGCGGCGCCAGGTTGGCCGTGGGAAACCCCAGTCGCCCCCCGATCCGCTCGCCGCGCACGACCCGGCCGTCGAGCGTGTACACGCGGCCGAGCATGGCACTGGCCGCGCCGGGTCGCCCGTCGAGCAGCGCTTCACGGATGCGGCTCGAGGAGACGGGCTCCCCGCGCCACATGGCGGGTCGCGCCTCCACGACGTCGAAGCCGTGCGCGGCTCCGTACCGGCGGAGGAAGGCGACGTCACCGGTGCGGTCGTGACCCACAGCGAAGCCCGGGCCCACGACCAGCGCTCGCAGGTCCAGCGACTCGAGGAGCGCGTCGCAGAACCGTTCGGCCGGCCAGCGGCTGAACGCCTTCGTGAAGGCGATGACGGCTACGTGATCCACGCCCGCGTCCCGCAGCCGCTGCACGCGCTCCTGCGGCGACGCCAGCAGTGGCGGGCACCCCCGGGCGTCGACCACGCAGCGGGGGTGCGGGTCGAAGGTGACGACCGCCGAGTCCGCGCGGCGCCTGTGCGCCTCCGCGCCGACGGTTCGCAGAAGGGCGCGGTGGCCGCGGTGCACGCCGTCGAAGTTGCCCACCGTGAGCACGACCGGGCCAACCGGCCTCTCCCGCAGAGGAAGCTCGACGGCCACGGGGCGACGCTTAGGCGAGGACTTTGGTGGGACGGAAGAGCCCGCCCTGCACCTCGCCGATCGCAACCAGGCGGCCGTCGGGCGTCATCCCGGCGCACTCGGTGCCGTCGGCCGGCTGCTGGCCACGCGGCAGCCACACCGCCTGGCCCCGGCGCAGCTGCTGCGCCTGAGCCGGGCCGAGGTCGGCGCGCGCCAGATGGGCCACCGCCACCTCCATGCCGAGCAGCGCCTCGCGCGGGTCCTCCATCGCGGCGAGCTCAGCCAGCTGCACTGCGCCGTCGAGCGTGAGCGAACCGTAGCGGGTGCGGCTGAGCCAGCCGAGAAGCCCGCCGGTGCCGAGGGCCTCGCCCAGGTCGTGCGCCAGCACGCGCATGTACGCGCCCTTGCCCGATGTGACCATGAGCTCCGCCTCGGCGACACGACCGGGGCGGAATGCCAGCAGCTCGAGGGCGTGGATCGTCGCCTGGCGCGGCTCGCGTTGCACCTCCCGCCCCTGCCGGGCCAGCTCGTAGAGGTGACGGCCCTCGTGGCGCACCGCGGAGTGCATCGGCGGCACCTGGAGGATGTCGCCGCTGAAGGCGCCGAGGGCGGCGCGCACCGAGGCTTCGCTCAACGCGCTCGCGTCTGCGCCGGGCGTCACCGTCCCCTCAAGGTCGAAGGTGTCGCTCCGTTCCCCGAGGCGCACCACGCAGTGGTACGTCTTGGGCTGCGCGTGGAAGTAGTCCACCAGGCGGGTCGCCCGGCCGAGGCAGATGGGCAGCAGCCCGCTCGCCGTGGGGTCGAGGGTGCCCGCGTGACCCACGCGGCGCTCGCCATAGATGCGGCGCACCTCGCGCACGGCATCGAACGACGTGATGCCGGCGGGTTTGTTCAGCGAGAGGACGCCCGCCGTCCGCTGCTCGGCTCGCGGACGCGGCCCGGCGGTCGTGACCCCCGTCACTGGTGCCGCGTCAGCAGGTTGCGCGCCACCTCGAGCACGCGCTCGCGCGCCACCGCCATGGGGGCGCTGATCTCCGCGCCCGCCGCGCGGTGATGGCCGCCGCCGCCGAACGGCGTGCACACATCGGTGGCGTCGTAGGGCGGCCGCGAACGCACGCTGACCTTGGTACTGTTGGCGCCGTTCTCCTTGAACAGTACGGCCAGCTGCATGGTGTCGATGCTCTGCAGCGCGTCGATGACGCCCTCCGACTCCTCCATGCGCGCGCCCGCCTCCTCCAGCATCGGCTGCGTGATCTCCGACCAGACGAGCGCACCGTCGTGCTCGGTGTGCATCCGCGCGATGGCCATGCCCTCGAGCCGCGTGCGCGAGACGGACTTCGACTTGTAGCTCTTCAGCGCGATCCACGCCGGGTTTGCGCCAAGCGCGACCAGATCTGCACCGAGCCGGAGCACGTCCTCGGTGGTGTTCTCATGGCGGAATCCGCCGGTGTCGGTGAACAGCGCTGCATAGAGATTGCCGGCCACCTCGGGCGTGATGGGCGCGTCGAGCGCGCGCAGCAGCTTGAACACCACCTCGCCGGTCGAGCTTGCCTTCGGCTCCACGAGATTGATCGTGCCGAAGCCCTCGCTGCTCACGTGATGATCGATGTTCACCACGATCTTGGTGCCCTCGACGAGCGCTCGTTTGTCTCCGAAGCGCGCCAGCGTGGCGCAGTCGAAGGTGAACAGCGCATCCAGCGAACGCGGTGTGTCGACCAGGGTGTCGAAGCCGGGCAGGTACTCCAGCAGGTGCGGCACCGGCGCCGGCGCCATCGCCACCGCGCGCTTGCCGATCCTGCGCATTGAGAGGGCGAAGCCGAGCGCGGATCCGAGGCTGTCCGCGTCCGCGTCCTTGTGGGCCAGGCATCCGATCTCATCGCTGCGGTCGATGACGCTCGCGATGTCGTCGAAGACCTCGGCCAGCGTGGGCCAGCGCACCTCGGTGAGGCTCACGGTGCCTCCTCCCCAGGGACCTGGCCGCGTTCGATGTCACGCAGCATGGCGCTGATGCGGACGCTGTACGCGATGGACTCGTCCAGCTCGAAGCGCAGGCGCGGGATCGTGCGCAGGTTCTCCAGACGCTCGCCGAGCTGCGCGCGCACGAATCCCTCCGCGTGGCGCATCGCCGCAACCACCTCGTGGCGTTCCTCATCGCTGCCGAGGGCGCTCACCATGACCCGCGCCTCGCGCAGGTCGGCCGACACGCGCACGCTGCTCACCGACGCGAGCCGCACCCGCGGGTCCTTCATCTCACGCATCATCACCTGCGATATCTCCTCGCGCAGCTGCTCGGCGACCCGCTCACGGCGAGGCGCGCGCGTGCTGCGGAGGATCTCCGGCAGCAGGGTCGGGCGGGGTTTCTGAGGCATGGCAACGTCGTCGGTGCGAGCTCAGGCGTTCTGCTGCTCGACTGAGTAGGCCTCGAGGATGTCTCCCTCTGCGAAATCGTTGAACTCGGCGAGCGTGATGCCGCAGTCGTAGCCGCGCGTCACCTCGCGGACGTCGTCCTTGAACCGCTTCAGGTCGGCGATGCGGCTGCGCGCGATCTCCTTGCCGTCGCGCTGCACGCGGCACACCGCGTTGCGCGTGATGCGGCCGTCGAGGACGTGCGAGCCGGCGATGGCGGGGCGGCCGTCGACGGTGAAGACGCGGCGCACCTCGGCGCGGCCCTGGAAGACCTCGATCATCGTGGGCTCGTACATGCCTTTGATCGCGCGTTCGATGTCGTCGGTCACCTGGTAGACGACGTCGTAGAAGCGCACGTCGACGCCCTGCTCCTCCGCCGCGGCCTTGGCGCGGTCGTCGGGCCGCACGTTGAATCCGATGACGATGGCGTCCGTGACCGCGGCGAGGTTCACGTCCGATTCGCTGACCGCGCCCACGCCGTCCGCCACGACCTTGATCTTCACCGACGGGTCCTCGATCTTCATCACCTGGCCGCGCAGTGCCTCCAGCGAACCGTTGGCCTCTGCCTTCAGCACCAGGTTGAGCGCCTTGGTCTTGCCCTCGGCCACCTGCGACGCCAGGTCGGCGAGCGTGATGCGGCGCACCGGCACCTCCTGGCGCTGGCGCTGCGTGAGGCTGCGCTGCTCCGCAAGCGTGCGTGCGGCGCGCTCCGTGTCCATTGCCTGGAACACCTCGCCCGCGACCACCACGTCCGCCAGCCCCGTGACGACGGCCGGCGTGCTCGGACCGGCCTCCTTGATGCGCCGCCCCTGGTCGTCCACCAGCGCGCGCACCCGGCCGAACACCGTGCCGGCGACGACGTTGTCGCCGACGTGCAGCGTGCCGTTCTGCACCAGCACCGTGGCGATGGGGCCGCGGCCACGCTCGAGGTGCGAGTCGATGACGGTGCCCGCGGCGGCCCGCTGGGGGTTCGCCTTTGGCTCGACGTACGCATCGGCGGTGAGGAGCACCACGTCGAGCAGGTCGTCGATGCCCTGGCCGGTCTTCGCGCTGGTCGAGACGACCGGTGTGTCGCCGCCGTACTGCTCGCCGACCAGCCCCCGCTCCGCGAGCTGCTGCAGCACGCGGTCCGGGTTGGCGCCGTCCTTGTCGACCTTGTTGAGCGCGACCACGATGGGCACGCCGGCGCTGCGCGCGTGCTGCAGCGCCTCGTCGGTCTGGGGCATGACGCCGTCGTCGGCTGCGACCACAAGCACGGCCACGTCGGTGACGTCGGCGCCGCGGGCGCGCATCGCCGTGAAGGCCTCGTGGCCCGGCGTGTCGATGAAGGTGATGCGCCGGCCGGCGCGGTCGATCTGGTAGGCGCCGATCTTCTGCGTGATGCCGCCCGCCTCGCCCGAGGCCACCTGGGTCTCGCGGATGCGGTCTAGCAGGGACGTCTTGCCATGGTCGACGTGGCCCAGCACGGCCACCACGGGCGGCCGCGTCGCCAGTGCCTTCGGATCCTCGCCGGCCAGGTCGAGCAACGGATGGCGGCGGCGGGCCGTACCCGCCGCGGGCGCCGCGGCGGCCTGCTCGGCGGCTGCCTCCTCGCTCTCGGCCTCGAAGCCGAAGTGGTCGGCGGCCAGCGCCGCGGTGTCGAAGTCGACCGCCTGGTTCTGCGTGGCCATGACGCCGTTGGTCATCAGGTACTTGATGACCTGCGACGGCGAGACGGCGAGCCGCTCCGCCAGCTCGGCCACGGTGAGCGTGGCCGGCAGGGTGAGCTTCTTGACGGTGGCTATGGTGGGTTCTCCTCGATCAGCCGCCTGAGCTGTTCGCCCAGAGCGGAGCCCTCGATTACATCATGGCCCGCGCCCAGTGAGCGCAAAACCAGCCGCCGGCGCATGGCTCGTTCGAGACATTCGAGCGGACTGTCGCGACAGAGATAGGCGCCACGGCCGGGAAGCCGCCCGATCACATCAATCGTAACCCGCCGCCCGCCGTCCACGAGTGCGAGGCGCACCAAGCGCGCTTTTGGGCGCCGCTGGCGGCAGCCGACGCAGGTCCGCTGCGGCTCGCGCCTTGGCGTGCTTGGGGTCATCCGGTGCCGGGTGCGACTCCTTCCGCGGGACGCCGTCGAAGCCCCTCCGGGGCCTCGCGGCTCAACACTCGGCTCGACTCACGCTCCGAGACGTGCCGTCTCGCCTCCGTGATGCCCGCGTCCGGAGTCGCACCCAGCACCGACCGAACGTACAGCGCGGCGCGAGCCTCACGACTTCGCTCGTATGTCAATGCGCCAGCCCGAAAGCCTCGCCGCCAATCTTGCATTTTCACCCGACCGTCCGATCGCCAGCGAGAGTTGATCGGGCGGCACGTCGGCGTGCGCGGTGTGGGTCGCCTCGTCGAGCTCAACGTCGAGCACGGTCGCCGGGATGAGGGCGTTGGCCACGTAGGTTGCGGGGTCCGGCGACCACGCCACGATCTGCACCTGCTCCTCGCCCAGCTCGGAGGTCACGGCTCGCTGGCGCACCCCGCGCGGCCCGATGCAGGCGCCCTGCGGGTCGATGTCCGCCGCCGGCGACTCCACCGCGACTTTGGTGCGCCGTCCGGGTTCGCGGGCGATGCCGCGGATCACCACCTGACCCGACTGGAGCTCGGGCACCTCCTGCTCCAGCAGCCGCTGCAGCAGCAGCGGGTGCGAGCGCGACACCACCACCACCGCGTCGTGGACCCGCCTCCGGCCCTCGAGCACGATGACCTTCAGATGCTGGTGCCGTTCGAGCCGCTCACCGGGGATTTGCTCCTCGGCCGGCAGGAACCCGGGGACGCCGGCGGCGTCAACGTACCAGGCAGGGCCGGCGGGCCTCTCGACGATCGCATCGATGAGCTGGCCGTGACGCTCGGCTGCCTCCTCCATCACGCGGCGCCGCCCGGCTTCGGCGAGGCGCTCCCCCACCGCCTGGCGCGCGGCGGCGGCCGCCTGGCGGGGAAAGTCGGGCAAGGTGACGTCGACCGGGACATCGCCCTCCTCCGTGTGGCGCATGACCTGCCAGCGCCCGCCGGCGAGGTCGACGCGAGCGACGATCGAGGGATCGTCCTCCACGCTGCGGCGGTACGCGGCCACCACGGCCTCCTCGACGGCGCGTGTGATGTCGGACTCGTTCAGCTCTGCTCCCAGGGCCAGGTCGTGCAGCGCCACGAGCGGGTCGGGCACCGTCTCCGGCACCACCTCAGATGTCCACCACGATGCGCGCGGCGATCACGTCGTCGAGCGCGATCTCCTGCGTGCGCATCACGCGGCGGTCCCGCACCTGGAGCTCGGCGTGCACCTCGCTCACGCCGGTGAGCCTGCCCTCGAGCACCGCCTCCGAGTCCTCGTGTCGCAGTCGCACGTTGACGCGGCGGCCGAGCGCCGCACGCCAGTCCTCCGCGCTGCGCAGCGGGCGCTCCGCGCCAGGCGAGGACACCTCGAGGCGGTATGCGGAGTCGATGGGGTCGTATGCATCGAGCACCGCGGACGCGGTGTTGGACGCGCGCTCGCAGTCGTCCAGCGTGACCCCGCCCGGCCGGTCGATCACCAGCCGCAGCACCGCCCCCTTGCCCCGGCCCGACCAGTGAACGTCGACCAGCTCGAACCCGAGATGGTCAAGCGAGGGGCGCAGCAGGCCGCCGATCTCGGCGGCGGTGTCGTTGTTCATGTGTGCGGCGTTTAGCTTTCCGGCGTAAGCGTCTCCGTCCGGTGGATGTGCCCTCAGCGTTGCCAGCGTCGCCGCTTTCATGCGCTGCACAGCTCCCTCCGGACGGAGACCTTACGCTGGCCGCACCTGCACGCGGCGCGCGCCGGGAGTCGGCTTGCCGGCGCCCCTCGCCTTGTCCCAGGCGACGAGCAGCGTCGACGCGTTGAAGATCGAGCTGTAGGTGCCGGTGGCGATGCCGATCAGCAGCGCCAGCACGAAGCCTCGTATCGTGACGCCGCCGAAGATCGCGAGCGCCAGCAGGACGAACACGACGGTCAGCGACGTGTTGAGTGAGCGCGTCATCGTCTGCACCGTCGACAGGTTGATCACCTGGTCGAAGGTGAGCCGCGGACCCACGCGCAGGTTCTCGCGCACCCTGTCGAAGACAACGATCGTGTCGTGGATGGAAAACGCGACAGACGTGAGCACCGCCGTGACGAAGAGCTCGTCCACCTGGCCGAG
Source organism: Candidatus Dormiibacterota bacterium (assembly GCA_019245575.1). Classification (GTDB taxonomy): domain Bacteria; phylum Chloroflexota; class Dormibacteria; order Aeolococcales; family Aeolococcaceae; genus JAFARE01. The sequence goes on from JAFARE010000004.1 coordinate 82,888, forward strand.
GTCGCTGAAGTGCCCGAGGATCGCCCAGATGCCGGCGAGCACGAAGACGTCGTGCAGCAGCTTCAGGAACGTGCAGGCGGCGAAGCGCCAGGCGGAGATGCTCCGCTGCGCTCTGAAGGCGAAGGCGAGGTACAGCGCGATCAGCGCCGCGCTCACCAGGATGAGGATGACTGCGGAGGTGACCAGGCTCGAGGCGATCGTCGGGCCCACCTGCTGCACCTGGATGTTGAGCTGACCGTTCGTGGTCGTGATGCCGTACTGCGACTTGAGCGCGTTCTCCACCTGCTGCACGCGCCCGATGTCGGACGGCAGCGTGGAGATGGCGAAGTGGTTGTTGGACTCCGCCTGCACCTGAGGGCGCAGGTCGCCGATTACG
>JAFARE010000025.1 GCA_019245575.1 Candidatus Dormiibacterota bacterium
CTCAGCCGCTGTCCAGAGGTCGTAGCCGGCATTGATCGCCAGCCAGTGCGCGCAGCTTGCCAGGCCGACGCCACGCCAGTCGCCGCTGTCATCCAGCTCGGCACACTTGCGCGCCAGCAGGCACGTCGCGGCGTGCAGATTCGCCGCAAGCTGGGCAACGTCCTCTTCCAGCGCTGACATGCTCAGAGCCTGCGCGCGTTTCGCGACAGATGCGTGTCGCGAACGCTCTCAGGCGGCGGACAGTGCGATGTGAATCGGCTGCTGCGGAACGATCACGAAGATGCCCTGCGGCTGAACTTCGCCATCGTTGACAAGGCGCATGCGATAGCGCTGCAGCAGCTGGCCGAGCACGAGCGGCGCCTCGACCTGCGCGAAGTTCGTGCCGATGCACGTGCGCGGACCGGCCCCGAATGGGATGTAGGTGAAAGCCGGCCGGTCCCGCTCCGCGCGCTCGTCCATGAATCGTCGCGGGTCAAAGCGATCGGGGTCCGGCCAGTACCGCGGGTGACGGTGCAGGGTGTACGGACTCACCGCGACGACGGAGCCCGCGGGAATATCCGTCTCGCCGATGCGGTCGTCTTCCAGCGCGCGCCGGCCGATGATCCACGCCGGCGGATAGAGCCGCATGGTCTCCTTGACGACGGCATTCAAATACGGAAGCGCGCGAAGGTCTTCGAGCGCGAGGGTGCGCTCGCCGGTGACATCGGCGATCTGGCTGCGCAGTTGCTCGGCGACGTCCGGGTGCTGCGCCAGCATGTACAGGCCCCAGGTGATGACGCTGGCGGTCGTCTCGTAGCCGGACAGCGCCATCGTGACCACGTGGTCGCGCAGCGCTCTGTGTGTCGCATTGATGTCGCCGGACTGCAGGAGCCGCCCGAGGACGTCGTCGACGTGCCCGTTCTGCTGCGCCTTGCGCGCCTCGACGATGCGTTGCGAGATGTCCCAGATGGCGATCTGCGCGACGCGGAAGGGACGCTGGCTGACGTCGGTCAGCACGGGAAGAGCCTTGCCCAGGATGTCCGTCATCTGCGCATCCCACGGCTCGGAGTCGACGTGGAACAGCGCCAGCGACGTGATGCGGAACATCAGCTGCGTCGTGTCGGCGTGCAGGTCGATTGGAGCCCCAATCGCGGCGGCTTGGTCCCACCGCGCGGCCAAACGCCCCACCTGCTCGCCCACGATCGTCGCGACAGCCGGGATGTTCCGCTTGCTGAACGCCGGCTGCATGAGGGAGCGCTGCCGGCGCCACGTCGCTCCCTCACTGGTGAGAAGCGCATTCGCGATGGTGGTCGCGAACCCGGCGTTGATCGGCGTGTCCTTGGAGTAGCGATCAGCGCCGTCGACCAGCACATGGCGCACGTACTCCGGCCGGTTGACCAGGAAGGATTGGGGCTGCCCCGTGGTGTAGACGAAGATGTCGCCCTTGCGGCGGGCCAGGATCGCGAGCACGCGCAGGGGATCGCGGCCCGCTCCCCCCTGGCCTGAGGTTGCCGGCGGCGCTGTGGTATCGATCGAGATCGTCATCTGTCGAGGCGAATCACTATCGGCACGAAGATGGCCTCGTTGTGGTAGTCGAGACTGACGGGATCGATGTGATGCTTGGGATGGACCGTGAGTATGCGGCCCTCACGCGTCCTCTCGCCGGTCACCCGGAGGCTCTCGGGAAAGACGGTGATCGCACCGTAGTCGAAGAGCACGTGATCATTTGGGCAGAGGCATAGGAGGTTTGCGAGCACGTCGCGGCCGTCGTGCGGCCGACCCAGCGGGCGTATGTGCGCCGCCTCTGCATATGGCCCGGCCGCAGTCGGCAAGGTCACGTCGCAAACCTGACAAGTGCACTCGTACATCTCCTTGACTGCACGAGCCAGCGGTGTCTGGCGCACGATGCGCAAGACGGTCTGCTGCACGCGCTGCGGCCTGTCTTCTTCATCGCGCACCACCAGCGTGTCCACGCGAACGATCCTCCGCAGCTCGTATCGCCACCGTACGAAGCCGTCGCCGAAACGCTCGCGGAAATAGCGATCCACTGAGAAGAGACCGTCGTAGCGAAAGCGGCCCCCCACTCGCCGGATGACGCGCACGGGCAGTCCGGTTCGGCAGTTGCGGATCAGTGCGGCGTTCCCCCGGCTCAGCGGCTGATCCGCAACCACCCGCGCGGACCCGCGCGCCATGCCTCCCTGACCCGTGTAGATGATGAGGTCCCCCTGATCGTCGTCGGGGTATACGCCGGAGAGAACGACGGAGGCCGCTGCCGCGCCGGGTGCGTAGTCGATGCCGGCTTCGAGCGGCCGGTGCAGCTGTGCCGCCCGCAGCGCTCGCCGGTCTTTGAGCATTGCCCCGGGCTCGATGCCCTCGACGAGTCCGACGACAGGAGGCGAGACAGTCATCGATGGCCGTGCACGCTACGAGAAAGCCGACGAGACCTCAATCGGCCACTGGGTCGCCCCTAGCACTCGGCCTTGCCACCCGCTAGCACTCGCCACCGCCGAGTGCTAAGCTAGCCAGGAACCCCAAGGCAGGAACGCATACCCAAGTAGGAGGACCTATGCCCAAGCAACTCGCCTTCGACGCGGAGGCCCGGGCCCAGCTCAAACGCGGGGTCGACCGGGTGGCCGACGCGGTGAAGATCACGATCGGCCCCAAGGGCCGCAACGTCGTGCTGGACAAGAAGTTCGGCTCGCCGACCATCACGAACGACGGCGTCACCATCGCCAAGGAGATCGAGCTCGAGGAGCCCTTCGAGAACATGGGCGCCCAGCTGGTCAAGGAGGTGGCGAGCAAGACCAACGACATCGCCGGTGACGGCACCACCACCGCCACGGTCCTGGCCCAGGCCCTGATCACGGCCGGCCTCCAGAACGTGGCCGCGGGCGCCAACCCGATCCAGCTCAAGAAGGGCATCGAGAAGGGCGTCGACGCGGTGGTCGAGGCGATCAAGGGCCAGTCGATCGCCATCACCGAGCGCGAGCGGATCGCCCAGGTGGCGTCCATCTCCGCCGCCGACCCGACGATCGGCGAGACCGTGGCCAACGCCATGGAGAAGGTGGGCAAGGACGGCGTCATCACCGTCGAGGAGTCGAAGGGCCTGGAGACCGAGCTGGAGCTGGTCGAGGGCATGCAGTTCGACAAGGGCTACATCTCGGCCTACATGGTCACCAACGCGCAGCGCATGGAGGCCGTGCTCGAGGATCCCTACATCCTCATCACCGACAAGAAGATCTCGGCCATCGCCGACCTGCTCCCCGTGCTGGAGAAGGTCGTGCAGGTGGGCAAGCCGCTGCTGGTCATCGCCGAGGACGTCGAGGGCGAGGCGCTCGCCACCCTCATCGTCAACAAGCTGCGCGGCACGTTCAACGCCGTCGCGGTGAAGGCGCCCGGCTTCGGTGATCGCCGCAAGGCGATGCTGCAGGACATCGCGATCCTCACCGGCGGCCAGGTGATCAGCGAAGAGGTCGGCCTCAAGCTGGACAACGCGCAGCTCAGCTCACTGGGCCGGGCGCGCAGCGTCACCGTCACCAAGGACGACACCACGATCGTCGAGGGTCACGGCAGCCAGGACGCGATCAAGGGCCGCATCGAGCAGATCAAGGCCGAGATCGACAAGTCCACCTCCGACTGGGACAAGGAGAAGCTGCAGGAGCGGCTGGCCAAGCTCTCCGGCGGCGTCGCGGTCATCAAGGTCGGCGCTGCCACCGAGACCGAGCTCAAGGAGAAGAAGCACCGCATGGAGGACGCCGTGTCGGCGACCCGTGCGGCCGTCGAAGAGGGCATCGTGCCCGGCGGCGGCGTGGTGCTCGTCAACGCCATCGCGGCGCTGGACAAGGTGAAGGAACAGGGCGACATCGCAACCGGCGTGTCCATCCTCCGCCGCGCGCTCGAGGAGCCGCTGCGCCAGATCGCGACCAACGCCGGCGCCGAGGGCTCCGTGGTCGTCGAGAAGGTGAAGAGCCTGCCCAAGGGCGAGGGCTACGACGCCTCCAAGGGCGAGTACGTGAACATGGTGAAGGCGGGCATCATCGACCCCACCAAGGTGACGCGGTCGGCGGTGCAGAACGCTGCATCGATCGCCGGCCTGCTGCTCACCACCGAGGCGCTCGTCACCGACATTCCGGAGAAGAAGGCGGCACCCGCGCCGCCGATGCCGGAGTACTGATCCGACAATCGCTTTGCAAAGAGGCGGTCCCTCAGGGGCCGCCTCTTTTCTTTGCGTGGGATGCTGTGCGACGTGCCCCGCCGCAAGCATCCGGCCGACCGTCTCTGCGCCTTCGCCACAACCCTCCCCGGCGCGCGGGAGGACATGCCCTGGGAGGACGACCTCGTGGTGAAGGTGGGCAAGAAGGTCTTCGTGTTCTTCGGCAGCCCAGCGAGGCCGCCGTCGATGGGCGTGAAGCTGCCCCGCTCAGGCCCGTACGCGCTCAGTCTCGAGTGCGCCGAGCCGTCCGGCTACGGCCTGGGCCGCAGCGGCTGGGTGACGGTCCACCTCGACCGCGGCGACACGCCGGACACCGAGCTGCTGCACGAGTGGATCCTGGAGAGCTACCGCACCATCGCGCCCAAGAAGCTGCAGAGCGATCTGCCCACCGAGGGCACGCGAAAGGCGTAGGCTCGCGCCACGATTACAGGCTCACCAACCAGCGAGGTGCAATCAATGGCGACGCGTGAAGACGCGACCCTGATCGTGCAGATCCTGCAGTGGGCGGCGATGTCCGGATTGAACGAGGCGCTGGGGACGGTGTTCTCCGACGACTTCGATCCTGAGACGGCCAAAGGCAGCGACCCTCACGTCCGCACGGTGCTGAACTTCGGCGAAGCCGTCGGCACGTTCGTCAAGCAGGGGCTGCTCGACCGCGAGCTGGTGCTCGACATGTGGGCCATGCATCTCACATGGAAGCGGGTCGGCCCGGTGGCGCTGAAGATGCGCGAGCGAAGCGGCGAGCCGCGCATCTTCGAGAACTTCGAGGCCCTGGCGCGTTCGGCGCTCGTCCCGGCGGGCGCGTAAAGCCCTCTACGCGCAGCGCGTCGCGCGGTACGAACCGGACCCCAGGTCCGGCGCCGGCCGCGCGACGACTGTCACCTGCGCGCCGCGCGCCGGTTCGGGGCAACCCGCTGGGAACTGCACGAACACGCTTCGCGCGCCGGCCTGCACGTAGCCGTTGCACGACACCGTTGTGCACTGGTAGGGCTCGAATGCTCCGGCCAGCGTCGCGGTGCCGTCGGGAGCCACCGACCGGACCGGGTTGGCGAACAGTCCCAGCAGCCCCACCACCAGTGCCGCCGCAACCGCCAGCACGGCGATGATCACCACGGGCAATGCCCACACCGGCCGGCGCGCGCGGCTCGCTGCCCGCGGGGACCCGTCGTGCGCCGCCTCGGGCGCGTCAGCCGCGACGGGAGGTGCCGGCATGTCCGCTACGGTACCGATCCCAGCCCATGCGCCGCCCCCTCGTCTTCGTGACCGACTACGGGCGGGACGACTCGTACGCCGCCGCCCTCGTTGCCGCTGCGTGGCGCACCGAGCCACACCTGCAGTGCATCGATGGCACGCACGGCGTCCCACCCGGTGATGCCCTCGCGGCCGCATACCACCTGAAGGCGCTGGCGCTCGCGTTCGACAACCTCGTGGTGTTCTGCGCGGTCGTCGATCCCGGCGTCGGCACGTCACGTCGCGCGATCGCGGTCGAGCTGGACGGCGTCGCGTGCGTCGGTCCGGACAACGGCCTCGTCTCGTACATCTGGGAGGAGACACCGCCGGGTCTCCGCCGCTGCGTCGAGCTGATGGTGCCGGAGGTCGCGTCGTCGACCTTTCACGGGCGTGATGTCTTCGCGCCCACGGCGGCGCGCGTCGCCGCCGGCACGATGATCGAAGACACCGGTGAGCCCGCGGGCGATCCGATGGTCCTTGGTGAGGCGTTCGCGCGCCGCGAGCTGAGCACGCTGCACGGACGGGTGGCGGTGGTGGACCACTTCGGCAATGCCATCACCACCATTCGCGACATCGACGTCGCGGATTCACGCGTCGTTCGAGTGTCGTGGGACGGCGGCGAGACGGCGACCGTCGTCAACACCTATGAGGAGATCGGTGACGGAGTCGGGGCCCTCTTCGGCAGCGCTGGGCATCTGGAGGTGGCTGCACGCCGCGGACCGGCATCCGCGCACGGTGGCCCGGCGGGCCATCAGGACGTGACGGTGGAGACGCTGTGACCGACCTCGGCGGCATGGCCAACGAAGATCAGGTGGTCGACGGCTCCTTCGCCGTGTGGGGAGCAGTGAGCGCAGACGATGTCGCCGCACTCGACCGCGCCGCCATCGGCTGTGGTGTGAGCGTCGCGCAGCTGATGGAGGTCGCGGGCTGGCAGGTGGCCCGCTGCGCCTGGATGCATATGGATGAGCAGCCGGGATCGGTGCTGGTTCTGGCCGGCCATGGCAACAACGGCGGGGACGGGCTCGTCGCGGCGCGTCATCTGCGCACGTGGGGGTGCAGCGTGGAGGTGCGTGTGCTCGCCGATGAGCGGTCCCTCAGCGAGCTCGCGACCGCCCACGTGGCGTCCGCGCGCGCCAACGGCGTCGAGGTCACGGCATCGAGCGATGGCGAAGGCGCGCTCGCGACGCTGCGCCGGCCGCATGACGTCGTGGTCGACGCGCTGCTCGGCACCGGCCTCCACGCCGCGCCGCGCGAGCCCGCCGCCTCGGTGATCCGTGCGATCGATGCGGCCGCGCAGCGCGTGCTCTCAGTCGACGTGCCCAGCGGCCTCGACGCGACCACCGGCGAAGCGTACGCCCCGTGCGTGCGTGCCACCTGGACATGCACCCTGGCAGCGATGAAGCGCGGCCTGTGGAACGATGCTTGGCGGCTCGGCGCGCCGCACTGTGGCGAGGTGTGGGTGGCCGACATCGGCATCCCGTTGGCCGCCTGGCGAGCGATCGGCTTGCCGCGACCTGCCGGCGTGCGCGGGGGCGCGTTACTGCAGGCTACGACCACATCTTGAGAAGCGTCCACAGTGACGCGACCCCTGATATGCTCCGGCCCACACGTCAGCGCCTTTTCGCGCCAGCGCCATGATCAACGTCTCAGCCAACGTCCAACCCGAGGCGCGCGAGCTTGCCGGAACTGCGCGTCAGCACCTCGATGCGCTCGCGTCCTACGCGACGCATCTGGTGTACGACCCCGGCGATGCGGTCGACTTCGTCACGGCCGGGATCTATCACGCCAGCCGCTACCCACCGGCACGTCTGCGCCAGGATGGCCGAGCCGCGTTGTACCGCGCGGTCACGCGCGCGTGCCGGCAGGAGCTGCGCTACCCGCCGCGCCCCAGCGGCCCGAAACGGCTGTTTCAGCGGCGTTCGCCCGCGGCCCGTATCCCTGTCGACGCCGCCGGGGCAGCACGAATGAATACCGTGAAGCGCTCCCTCGCGATGCTCAACTTCGACCGTCGCGCCGCGCTCCTGCTGCGCGACCTCTCCGGGCTCGACTACCGCGAGATCTCGCGCGTGCTCGAATGCTCGCCGGACGCCACGGCGCGGCTCATCGCGGGCGCGCGGCGAGAATTCGGTTCGATCTACAGGGAAATCGCCATATGAGGTGCAGCCTGCTCATGCTGAGCAGCTACCTCGACAGCGAGCTGGAGCCGGAGCGTTCCGGCGAGTTGGAGGCGCACCTCATCGGCTGCACGCGCTGCAGCACGGCGCTGGGATACCTGCGCGAGGAATCGCAGCGCATCGGCTCGCTGTCGCGAGTGCACGTAGACGATCACGCCGCGCACCAGCTGTTCGCTCTGGTGGGCATCGACGAACGCGAGGACGAGCCACCACCCCCCGATTCGTGGCACGAGGAGCGGCCGGAGGCGGACGACGTCGAGCCCTGGCTCGAGCCGCAGCGGGCCCGTGCGCTGCCCTGGCAGCCCCTGCCCAAGCCGCAGCCGATGGAACCCGAGCACGACATGGCCGACGCCGCCATGTCGGGAGAGCCGAGCTTTGTCAGCGAGCAGGAGGACCTCTTCGAGGAGCCATACCGCGAGCCACAGCCGGAGGCCGCCGAGGTCGAGCCGGAACCCGCCCAGCCGGTGGCAGCAGAGGTGCACGAGCCCGCATTGCCGGAGCCGATTGTTCCCGCCGCAGCGAGTGCCGAGGTGGCCGACGACTACCCCGGCGATCCGGATATCGACGCCACCGGGTACCCGGCGCCCTTCGCGCCGCCCGAGCCCAGGCCGGTCGCGACCGGCGGGGTGGGGCGCTTCTTCAACCGCGTGCGCGACTCGGTCGCCGTGCGATTCGCGCTGATGCGCGGCGCTCCTGCGGATGAGGACGCGGTGCAGATCGTCAGTGGCGGCGGCGCGCCCTCATGGGAAGGCCGCCCGGTGCACCGCGGCTACATGCAGCGCATGGAGCAGCGCCGCTGGAACGCGCCCTCGCAGCACCCCGCCGCGCACGTCGAAGCGCCGCCCATCCAGCCAGGCCCGGATGTCGACATGGAGCACGAAGCCCCCGGGCGTGCGGTGCCGTACACGTCGCGCAGCCCGATGACGTCGACCGCGACCGCCCTAGCAACGGCGCCGCCTGACACGCACATGGGCTGGGATGTGAGCCAGCCCGGCGGTCCAGCTCGCACGGCCGTCGGGCCGGGTGATCTTCCGGGGGGTGACCACCCTGAGGCGGCAGGCCCCGATGCGACAGAGGTCCATACCGCTGCTCCGGGCCGGCACATGCGCACGGTGACGCGCGGCCAGAACGGCGGTCGCTTCGCCGGTGTCGGCCAGTTCACCACCGCAGTAGCGCGTCGCACCGGCGCGCAACACGGACCCTCTGTCATCGGCGGCGTCGACCGCCGTCTCTGGATCTTCGGTGCAGCAGTCGTTGTCCTGATGCTCATCGGCGTGCTCGTCGGCAAGGCGTCGTCGCCGCTGCCCGCCGCAACGGTCACGCATCCGGCGCAGACACCGGCGGTGCACGCAACCAGCGCGCCCACCGCCGCGCCGTCGGTCGCACCCACGACCGCTCCGACTTCGGCCCCAACTCCTACGCCGGTGCCGCAGGGAGGCCCGTCAGCGCTCACTGACGTCGTCGACCTCGGCACCGGTGGCACCGGCTTTGACGTCGCGGGCGTGCGCTACGGTGTGAACGGTCCGCGCGGATACCGCCTGGTGTTCGACATGAACCCGGGCGCGCGCTCCACCGGTGCACCCGACGTGCGCATCGGGTTCGGCAACGCGACCACGCTGTACATCGAGTTCGCCGGAACCGTCGCGGCCGGCTCTCCACAGCCGGCACCCGGCGGTGGCGTCGTCACCGCACTCACGCTGGTGCAGCCGTCACCGGTGCCGGGCAAGATCGTCTACCAGATCACCCTGACGCACAACGTGAACTTCATCGCGAACTACCTCGACGGTCCGCGCCTCGTCATCGACCTCAGGTAGCGGCGCGCGCTTCCTCGGCGGCCTGGGTTGGCCTGACCTCGTCGTCGTCGGTCATCGGCTGCCCGAACTGCTCGCGCAGGTCGAACTTGATGACCTTGCCGGCAGGGTTGCGCGGCAGCAGGTCGGTGAACACCACTGAGCGCGGCTGCTTGTAGCGCGCCAGCTTCCCCTGCGTGAAGTCGATCAGCTCCTGCTCGGTGACCGCACTGCCCTCCTTGCGCACCACGACGGCGCGCACCGTCTCACCCCAGCGCGTGTGCTGCACGCCGATGACGGCGACCTCGCGCACCTCCGGGTGCTGGTACAGGCAGTCCTCGACCTCGGCGGGGTAGACGTTCTCGCCGCCGCTGATGATCATGTCCTTCTTGCGGTCGAGGATGTAGAAGTACCCGTCCGCGTCACGCGTGCCGATGTCGCCGGTGTGGAACCAGCCGTCGACGATGACCTCGGCGGTGGCGTCGGGCCGGTTCCAGTAGCCCTTCATGACGTTGGCGCCCTTGACCACGATCTCACCCCGCTCACCGTCAGGAACGGGAAGACCGTTGTCGTCGACGATGCGCACCTCGCTGAAGAATGGCGCGATGCCCGCGGATCCGACCTTGCGCTCCGCCATGTCGGCGGGCAGGAAGCTCGCGAACGGCGCCGTCTCGGTGAGGCCGTAGCCCTGCAGCACGTCGATGCCGCGCTGCCGGTACGTCCTCAAGAGCTCCAGCGGCACCGGTGCTCCGCCGACCACGAACGTGCGCACGCTGCTCAGATCGCGCGTGGCGAAGTCGGGATGCTGCGCCATGAAGAGGAACATCGCGGGCACGCCGAACATCGTCGTGATGCGGTGGCGCTCGATGAGCTCGAGCACCAGGCCGGGCTCGAACATCTGCTCAAGAATGACCGTGGCGCCCTTCCACAGCGACCCGATCGGGGTCACGTTGAGGCCGCCGATGTGGAACAGCGGCGCGACCGCCAGCGTGCGGTCGTCCTGCAGCCCGTCGTAGGCAAGCGACGCGTTGATGTTGTTCCACAGGATGTTGTCGTGCGACAGCATCGCGCCCTTGGGCCGGCCGGTCGTGCCTGACGTGTACATGATCCACGCCGTCGCGTTGCCCTCGACGGGATAGTCGGGATCGGCGTCGCGCTGGTCGTGCTGCAGGTCGTCGAAGGTGCGCTCGCCCTCGCGCGGCGAGCCGCAGACGAGCTCGCGCACCGGGATCTCGTCGCGGATCTCATCGATGACGGACGCGAAGTGCTCCTCATAGATGAGCGTGTGCAGCCCGGCATCGCCGATGATGAAGCGCAGCTCCGGCGCCGTGAGCCGGAAGTTCAGCGGCACGAAGACGGCGCCGAGCTTCGCCGTGGCGAACAGCGTGAACAGGAAGCGCGGATGGTTGAGCCCGAGGAAGCCGACCCGGTCGCCGGGGTTCACGCCCAGGTCGTGCAGCCCGTACGCCGTGCGGTTCACGACGCGGTTGAGCTCCGCGTAGGTCCACGACTCCTCGCGGAAGATCAGCGCCGTCCGCTCGGGCGACAGCGCCGCCCGCCGCGTCAGCTGAAAGCCGAGTCCGTGATCACTGGCCATGCGCTCTTTCTGTGCCTCCGACCCGCCCCTGCTCCGAGACGGGCATTTTGCACCGTTGACGGGATTTGGACGGCCACTGCGATGCATCGTGGTCTGTCGAGGGCTGGGGGCGGGATCACGGCGACCACGCCGTCGGAGCCCCTCCGGGGCCCCGCGTCTGACTCTCGGCTCGACCTGCGCTCCGAGCCGTGCCGTCTCGCCTCCGAGACGGTCGCCTTAGACCCGCCCCCAGCCCTCGCACGACCCCGACGCGGCTCTCAGACCGTCCAGCCGCCGTCAACGGTCAAGACGCTGCCCGTCACAAAGGAGGATGCGTCGGAGGCCAGAAAGAGCGCCGCGCCCGCGATCTCGGACGGGTCGGCATGACGACCCAACGCAGTCTGGCCGACGATGTGGTCGTGGATCTGCGGCGTCTCCACGAGGACCTTGGCCAGCCGCGTCTCCACCAGCCCGGGAGCGATCGCGTTCACGCGGATGCGCGAGGTTCCGAGCTCGCGTGACAGCGTCCGCGTGACGCTGATCAGCGCGGCCTTGCTCGCGTTGTACGCGCCGGTCAGCGCCTCGGGCTTGATGCCCGCCACAGACGCCATGTTGATCACGCTGCCGCCGTTGTCACGCATCCAGGCGCTGACCGCGTAGCGGGTCATGCGCACGGGGCCGAGCACGTTGACCTCCCAGATCCGGTTGATCGCGCCCTCGTCGGCGTCGAGCAGCGGGCCGAACTGCGGGTTGGTCCCCGCGTTGTTCACCAGCACGTCGATGCGCCCCGCCTGTTCCAGGAATGCTCTCACGACCCCCTCACAGCCCTCGGCGCTGCCCACATGGCCCGCGACCGCGACGGCCTTGCCGCCCGCAGCGTTGATCTCGGCCGCGGCTTCCTCGCACGCCTCGGCGTGCCGCGCGTTGATGCCGACGATTGCGCCGGCGTCAGCGAACAGGTCGGCGATGGCGCGTCCGATGCCACGGCTCGAGCCTGTGATGAGCGCGCCGCGACCCGCCAGTGAGAAGCGCTCGGCGAGCGGGCTTGGAGGCATCCTCAGTTGGGCGACATGCGCAGCACGCGCGGCTGCCTGCGCGTCGCCAGCCGGTCCAGGAGCACGGACTCGCGGCGCAGCTCCTGCAGGCATCCGCGAAGCCGCTCGGACGTCGAATCGTGTTCGAGCAGCGCCTGTTTGCGCGCCGTCTCGATCTCCAGGGCCCCGGCGACGAGGTATGCCAGCAGCTCCGGCTCGTCGGGCAGGGAGATCTCCGATGCGGGCGCGTCGCTGTTAAACCGCGCCATCGCTGCGACGTAGGCCTGGAACACGCTGCGCACGCGCGGCGCGAGCAGCGCCGCGTCGTCGGGGATCAGTGCGTCGTCCTCCAGGTAGCGGACCTCGCCGGTGAGATAGGGACGCTCCTGCGAGAACGTCTCGACGCGGAAGCGCGAGGCGCCCACGACGAGCAGGTTGTAGCGGCCGTCGGGCAGCTCCTCGACGTCGCGCAGCTGCGCCAGCGTGCCGACGCGGTACGGCACGGCGCCGCCCCCCACCTCGAGGCCCTCGCGGATCGCGAGCACGCCGAACGTCGTGCCCTGCTCGCGGCAGTCCCGCATCATCGCGCGATACCGCTCCTCGAACACGTGCAGCGCCAGCGGCATGTGCGGGAACAGCACCGTGCTCAGTGGGAAGAGCGGGAGCTGGACGGTCATGCAGCGCGGCTCAGGCCGCTTTGCAGTTCTTGGTGTGCTTGATGATGCGCTCGCGCCGCGGCTCACCGGGCTTGCGCGCATGCCGGAACGCGATCTCGACGCCGATCTCGTTCTGGCGCATGAGGTTGTGGCAGATGGGGCAGCGCAGACGCGTGAGGATGTCCTTCTGCGACGCGACTCCCTTGGATTCCTTGATGGTGTTGGCCATGACGTGCCTGCTCCTTTCGATGCTCCGCTCAGATCGATTCTACGCGCTCACCCGGTAGCATTCGGCGTTCGATGACCACAACTCGAGCGCTGCTGGTCGGCGCGGCCATGCTCACGCTGGCCGCGTGTGGCAGCGCAGTGCCTGTCACCGGGCTCACCGCCGCCGCCCCGCGGACGCCGTGCGCGGCGGCCATTCCGCAGAACGAGAAGGACTCGTTCGACGAGCAGGTCACCCTCATCACCGCGCCGTCGGGTCTCAAGTACGCGGACATCCGCGTCGGCTGCGGCGCGCCCGTGCAGAAGGGGCATCAGGTCACGGTGCAGTACACCGGGTGGCTCATGGACGGCACCCAGTTCGACACATCGCGAGCCCAGGGGCGCATGCCGTTCACCTTCCTGGTGGGGGCCAGCGAGGTGATCCCGGGGTTCGAGGACGGCATCTACGGGATGCACGTCGGTGGCAAGCGCCGGGTGGTCATGCCGCCGGCGATGGCCTACGGCTCGCAGGGGAGGGCGCCGGTGATCCCGCCCAACGCGACCCTCGTGGTCGACGTCGAGGTGATCGCGGTCCAGTAGCGGCTCAGCGGCCCCGCATGCGGTTGACCAGCACGAACGTGCCCACCGCCAGCGCGCACGCAGCCGCCAGCAGGAGCATGGGAAGGCCGATCACCAGGGGCAGGTTCGGGGCGTCGGTGAGCAGCATTCCGGGGCAAGGATAGCCGACCGATCCCGGCGTGCCCTGTTACACTCTTACGCAACATGTCACGCCGCCACACTGACGCGGCCCTGCTCGAGGCGGCCCGGGACTGCGTGGCCACGCTCGGCGTGCGCCGCACGACCGTGGCGGACGTGGCGCGGCGCGCCGGGGCCAGCCGCATGACCGTGTACCGCCTCTTCCCGGATGCCCGCACCCTCTGGTCGACGCTGCTGACCACGGAGTTCGAGGGCGTGCTGCGCGAAGCGGAGGCCGCCGCCGCCCACCTGCCCACGGCGCGCGAGCGGCTGGTGGAGACGACGATCCGTGGCGTGGAGCGCGTCGCGGCGGATCCCGTGGTGCGCCGCGTGCTCGAGGTGGACCCCGACCTGCTCGTGCCGTACATCGTCGAGCGGCTGGGCCAATCGCAGCGGATCGCGATGGCCGCCTTCCGGCGTCACCTCGACGAGGGCGTGGCCGACGGCTCGATCCGCCGAGTTGATGCCGACGTTGTCTCATACATGCTGCAGCTGGTGGTGGGAGGCGTCGTGCTCGCCACGCGCGTCACCGAGCAGGAGAGCCGGCCCAAGGCGGTCATCGCAGAGCTGCGCAGACTGCTCGACGCGTACCTGACGCCCGAGGCCGCGGCATGACCGGGGCGAGCGCGTCGCTGAATGCGGCGCGGCGCACCGCGGACATGGCGCGGCTCGCCGACGGCGAGAAGGTGGACGTTGTCGTGATCGGCGGCGGCATCACCGGCGCCGGCGTCGCCCTCGACGCAGCCAGCAGAGGGCTGCGCGTGGCGCTCGTGGAGCGGCGCGACCTGGCCAACGGCACGAGCCGCTGGAGCAGCAAGCTCGCGCACGGCGGCCTGCGCTACCTGCGTCAGGGTGAGTTCGGAGTGGCCTGGGAGTCGGCGCGCGAGCGCCACATCCTGATGACGCGCACCGCCCCACACCTGGTGCGCGCGCTGCCGTTTGTCGCGCCCCTCAACGGCGCGATGGCGCCGCTGCACGGCGCGCTGACGGAGATGGGCATCCGCGCGGGCGACGCGATGCGCATCGCCGCGGGCACGCGCGGCGCGGTGCTGCCCCGGCCGCGCCGCATCAGCCGGCACGAGGCAGTGCGCCTGGTGCCGGCGCTCAAGCCGGATGACCTGCGCGGCGCGATTCTCTTCTGGGACGGGCAGATCGAGGACGACGCGCGCCTCGTCATCGCAGTGGCGCGCACCGCGGCGGCACACGGCGCGATGGTGCTCACGTACTGCGAGGCGCTGCGGGCGGAGCGCGGACTCGTGCGCGTGCGCGACGTGGTCGGCGGCGACAGCTTCGACATCGCCACGGACCATGTGGTCAACGCAGCGGGCGTGTGGGCCGGACAGCTCACACCCCGCGTGCATCTCACGCCGAGCAAGGGCACGCACGCGATCCTGCCCGCGGCCACGCTGGGCGGCCCGCGCGCCGCCCTGGTCGTGCCCATCCCCAACGCGAGCGCGCGCTGGGTGGGCGCGACGCCGACAGACGAGGGCCGGGTCATCGTGGGCGTCACCGACGACCCGTACGACGGCGCCATCGTCGACGAGCCGCGGGCCGCGAAGGGTGAGGTGGATGCGCTGCTCGAGGTGCTGTCGCTCGCGCTGCGCGCGCCCGTCGGCGACGACGCGGTGGTGGGTCAGTTCGCCGGCTTCCGGCCGCTGCTGGCGGGGAAGTCGGGCGCCACGGCCGACCTGAGCCGCCGCCATGCCATCGTCGCGGATGCGGACAGCGGCGTGATCACCGTGGTGGGCGGCAAGCTCACGACGTACCGGCACATGGCGCAGGAGACGGTCGATCGCCTGGTGGACACGCGCGCGCGCCCATGCGTGACCGCGCGCGCGGCGCTCATGGGCGCCGCGCCGCACGCCCTGTTGCGCCGCGTGCCTGCGCCGCAGCGCCTGGTGCGGCGGTACGGAGACGAGGCGCCGGCTGTGGCGGCGATGGCCGGCGGGGATGCGTCGCTGTTGCAGCCCGTTGCTCCGGGCCTCGCTCCCCTCGGTGTCGAGCTGCTCTTCGGCCTGCGCCACGAGGGCGCGCTCACCGTTGCCGACCTGCTGGACAGGCGCGTGCGCCTCGGCCTGGTGCCGGCCGAGCGCCGGGCGGCCGAAGCGATGGCCGCCGCGCTGGTGCAGACTGCCGCTGCATGACTGAGGCGGCCGTTCCGCCGCTCCGCTGGTACGGCTGGGGCGACCGGGCGGTTACACC
Organism: Candidatus Dormiibacterota bacterium; assembly: GCA_019245575.1. Classification (GTDB taxonomy): domain Bacteria; phylum Chloroflexota; class Dormibacteria; order Aeolococcales; family Aeolococcaceae; genus JAFARE01. The sequence goes on from JAFARE010000025.1 coordinate 15,815, forward strand.
GCCCGCCGGGCTGCTGCGCCTGCTCCACGAGGAGCTCGGCGCCTCCGCCGGCGTCGTGTCGCCGCCGGTCGCGCGCGACCAGGTGGTGCTGCCGCCGTCGGGGCTCTCGGACCGCCTCCGTCGCCGGCTCGTCGCGGCGCTGGGCTCAGCCCATGTGCGTCGCGGCGACGACGAGCGCCTGCGGCACGCAGCGGGACGCAGCTACCTGGACCTGCTGATGCTGCGCGCGGGACAGCTGACGGAGGCGCCAGACGCGGTGCTGCATCCGGGGACGCCTGAGGAGGTGTTGCGCGTGCTGCGTGTGTGCAGCGACGACGGCTGCGCAGTCGTGCCCTTCGGCGGTGGGACGAGCGTGGTCGGCGGCGTCGCGCCGCTGCACGGCGGCCGCCATGCGTTGGTGACCCTTGCATTGGATCGATGCGCCGGCAATGCGGGCGTGGACGCCGTGTCGCAAATGGCCACGCTGACGGCGGGCACGAGCGGGCCGGCAGCCGAGTCGATGCTGTGGCCCTTGGGCTTCACGCTCGGGCACTGGCCCCAGTCATTCGAGTACGCAACAGTGGGTGGCTTCGCCGCAACGCGTTCCGCGGGTCAGGCATCGTCGGGGTATGGACGGTTCGACGACGTTGTTCGTGGCGCACGGCTGGTGGCGCCGGCCGGAGAGCTCGCGCTGCGCGCTGCGCCACCGGATGCCACGGGTCCCGGCCTGCTGCAGATGGTGCTCGGCTCGGAAGGAACGCTGGGTGTGATCACCGAGGTCACGGTCCGTGTGCGCAAACGTCCGCGCACGCGTCACTACGCCGGCTGGTCGTTCGCCGGCCTGGAGGCCGGGGCGGCAGCGCTGCGCGAGCTGGCGCAGCACGCAGCGCTGCCAGACGTGACGCGACTCTCGGATGCGGAAGAGACGCGCGTCTCGTTCGCGATGGCGGGTGAGGGAACCGCCACGCGCGCTGCGCACGCATATCTGCGCGCACGCGGCCAGTCCGCGCCGTGCCTCGGGATCCTCGGATGGGAGGGCAGCGGCGCGGACATCGGCCGTCGCATGCGCGAGGTCGCGCCGCTGCTGCGACGGCACGGCGCGATTGCGCTCGGTGGCGCACCCGGTCGCGCGTGGCTGCGCTCGCGCTTCGAGGGGCCGTACCTGCGCGATGCGCTGCTGGATCGCGGCCTGCTGGTCGAGACACTGGAGACGGCGGCGACGTGGACAGAGCTGCTCACGGTGCGCGAGGCGGTCAACGCGGCGCTGCGCGCATCGCTGGGCGCGCGCGGCACCGCGCCGCTTATCGGCTGTCACGTGTCGCACGTGTATCCGGAGGGTGCGTCGCTCTATTTCACGGTGCTCGCGCGGCGGGACTCCGCTGATCCGGCAGGCCAGTGGCTTGATGCGAAGCGCGCTGCGACAGACGCGCTGCTCGCGGCGGGCGGAGCGCTGTCACATCACCACGGAGTGGGGCGCGACCACGCGCCGTGGCTGGGTCGCTTCGCCGGCGACTTGGGGGTCACCGCGCTGCACGGGCTGCGTGCGTCACTGGATCCCGCAGGCATCATGAACCCTGGGAAGCTCACGGCCCGCCACTAGATGGAGATTCGGGGCAGCGTCATCATCATCACCGGCGCGTCGTCGGGCATCGGTGCTGCGACAGCGCGCCTGGCGCATGGGCGCGGCGCAAGAGTTGTGATGGCGGCGCGGCGCGCCGACCGCCTGGAGGAGCTGGCGCGAGAGCTTCCCGGTGCTCTTGCTGTGACCACCGACGTCACCGTCGACGGCGACCGCCGCGCCATGGTCGACCGCTGCATGCGCGAGCACGGGCGCATCGATGCGCTGATCAACAACGCGGGGCAGGGCCTTCATGTTCCGCTCGAGGATGTCGCGCTCGAGGCGTTCCGCGACGTGCTCGAGCTCAACCTGGTGGCGCCGCTCGCGCTGATCCAGCTGGTGCTGCCGGCGATGCGCGCTCAACGCAGCGGTGCGATCGTGAACATCAGCTCCGGCACAGCGCGCATGTCTCTGCCCGGCGTCGGCGCGTATGCGTCAACGAAGGCGGCGCTGAATCTGCTCACGGCGACCGCGCGCAGGGAGCTGGCGGATGACGGGATCACCGTGTCGCTGGTGCTGCCGTCAGTGACGGCGACCGAGTTCCACGAGGTCCTGCGCCAGGGTGTGCGGCCGGACCGGCGCCTCCCCTTTGCGGGAGCGTCACCTGACGAGGTGGCCGAGGCGGTGCTGCGCGTCGTGGAGACCGGTGAAGAGGAGATCGCGCTGGCTCATCACCGCTAGCGCTTCGGATAGCATCAGCCGCAGCGCGCCCCGTTCGTCTAGTGGCCCAGGACACCGCCCTCTCAAGGCGGAGATCATCGGTTCGAATCCGATACGGGGTAGATCAGCGCAGCTAGATCTGGTTCGGCGCAGCCATGCCCAGCGTGCGCAGCGCGTCACCCAGCGTGGCCCGCGTGGCGGCCACCAGCGCGCGCCGGAAGCGGCGCACAACAGGGTCTGTCTCGCGCACGATCGCCGGTGTGTGCTCATAGAAGTCGCTGAGTGACGACGCGAGCGCGAACGCATAGGTGGTGAGCACCGACGGGGCGAGGCCCGTCGCAGCCTCCGCCAGTGCGCGGCGGTAGCCGTCGACGCGGTGCAGCACGGCCCGCTCCACCGGCTGGAGTGAATCCGGCACCACGAGCTCACCGCCGTCGTCGGGCACCTTGCGCAGGATGCCGGAGGCGCGCGCGTACGCGTACTGCAGGTACACGCCGGTGTCACCGGTGACGCGGAGCGCCTCGTCGAAGTCGAAGGCGATGATCTGGGTCAGCGAGAAGCGCAGCAGGTAGTAGCGCACCGCGCCCGCGGCGACCAGCAACGCGGTCTGCGCGTCGCGCGCCTTGTCGCGGATCCGCTCCACCGCGCGGTCGAGGAGGTCGTCCGCGCGCACCTCGATGCCGTGCCGGCCGCTCAGCGCATAGAGCTCACGACCAGCCGACACGTCGACGCCGAGCACCCCCGCCGCCGCGGGTGTCAGCGCCACCACCTCATATGCCAGGTGGATCGAGCTGTCGGCCTCCCGCTCATGTCCCAGCCGGCGCAGCGCCCGCTGCACGATCTGCTGCGGGTATGCCTGGCGCGCGTCGATGACGTTGACCACGCGCTGCGCGTGGCCGAAGTGTGGCGGCACCTCGTCCGAATGCTCATGCGAGGCGGTCGTGACCGGCGAGTCCGGCGTCGAGGCATCCCACACGCGGTAGTGGAAGTCGCGTCCGATGAGGCCGAACTTCCACATCTGGTAGGCGATGTCCTTGGCGGTGTACGTGGCCACGCCGTCCGACTTGACGAGCACCTTGGTCTCGTCGTCATCGGTGTCCTGCTCCGCTCCCTCTGGCGGCATCACCCAGCATCCGGCATGCTTGCCCTGTTCGGCGAGCACGATCGCACCGGAGTCGCGCAGCAGCTCGAACGCCTGCCGCCAGAACCCGAGGGTGATGATGTCCGACTCCCACGTCAGCAGGTCGTATTCGATGTCGAACCGCCGCATGGTGGCGAGATGCGCGTCGACCACACGGTGCGTCAGGTCCCTGACGAACGACGTGACGTCAGGGTCGCCGCGCTCGATGCCGTGCAGCACCTCGGCGCGCCGGTGCTGCAGCTCCGGCGTGGCCTCGTAGCGGCGCGACACCTCGACGTACACGCGCGAGCAGAACTGGTCGAAGGGCTCACCCTCCTCGGGTTTGAGCCCGAGGTCGCGGATCCCCACAACCACATCCGCCACCTGCACGCCGGTGTCGTCGATGTAGTTGTCCACCTCCACCTGGTGGCCGGTGCGGCGCAGCACGCGCCCCACCGTGTCGCCGATGCACGCGTTGCGCAGGTGTCCGATGTGCGCCGCCTTGTTCGGGTTCGTCGCCGTGTGCTCCACCAGCGTCTTGCCCGCCGCGCGCGAGTAGCCGGCAGGCAGCTCGATGGCAACGCCCGGGTCGAGCTGCAGCGCAGCGGCGATGACCTGCCTGGCCCACACGCCGTCCTGCAACGTCGCGTTGACGTAGCCCGGCGGGGTCACCGTCCACTCACGCACGAGCTCGAGCGGCGCGTTCGCCAGCTGCGCGCGCAGGTCCTCAGCGATCTGCAGCGGCGCCCGGCGCAGCACACGCGCAGCCGCGAGTGGGGCCGGCGTCGACCAGTCGCCGAACTCGGGACGCGCGGACGGCTCCACCACTGCGTCGACGCGCGCGCCCAGCGCATCGAGCGCGCTGCGCACGGCGTCCACCAGCGCGCTGCGAACGTCGAGCATTCGCGCAAGGGTACCGGCGACCGTGGTGCACGGTCGGAGCCCCAGCGGCGACAATGCCCCGCCGTGACCGTTCGCCACTGCGTGATTCCGGCCGCCGGCCTGGGCACACGGTTCCTGCCCGCGACCAAGGCGCTGCCCAAGGAGCTGCTGCCGGTGCTGGAGCGGCCCGTGATCGAATGGGCCGCCGAGGAGGCCGTCGCGGCGGGAGCCACCGACCTGGTGCTCGTGCTCGCCGAGGGCAAGGACAGCGTCGCCGACCACCTGCGCCCCGACCCGGACCTGGAGCGCATCCTCGACGAGCGGGGCAAGACGGCCGAGCTCGAAGCCGTCCGCCACGCCGGGCATCTCGCCCGGGTGAGCGTGGTGCACCAGCGGGCGCCACGCGGCCTGGGCGACGCCGTGCTCTGCGCCGCCGGCGAGGTGGGCGAGAACGCATTCCTCTGCATGCTCCCCGACGACCTCTCCGTCGCCGAGCGGCCGATCCTCGCCCAGCTCTGGGACGCGCACGTGGAGCTGGGCACCACCGTGCTGGCCCTCATGCGCGTCGGCCCGGACCAGATCTCGCGCTACGGCTGCGCCGACATCGCGGAGAGCCGGGGGCGCCGCCATCGCGTCCGCGGCCTGGTGGAGAAGCCCAAGGCGGACGAGGCCAAGAGCGACCTCGCCGTCATGGGACGCTACGTGCTGACCCCGGACATCTTCGCGGCGCTGCGCGACACGCGCCCAGGCGCGCTCGGCGAGGTGCAGCTCACGGACGGGATCGGGGCCCTGCTCGAGCGTGGCGAGGTGTGGGGCGTGGAGTTCGAGGGTGAGCTGCTCGACGTGGGCACGCCGGCGGGCTGGCTGCAGACGAACATCCGCCTCGCCGCGCGCGACCCGGCGTTGCGCCGCGCCCTGGACGCGGCTCTGGCCTCCGCCGCGGCATGAGGCCGCTGCTCCGCGAGTGGGGGGCGGTGACCTTCGTGGTCACCGTCATCATCGGCGCGATCGCCGTCGCGATCTCGCTCGTCCTGACGGGAGCGCACGCGCCGCCCAGCCCCACGCTGCCGCCCTGTCCCACGTACACGCCGTACGTCACGCCGGTGCCGACGCCCACCGTGTCCGCGTCGCCGCATGCCTCGGCCAGCGCATCGGCCTCAGCCTCCGCAGCGGCGAGCGCGTCACCGGTGGCCACGCCCAGCGCGACCGTGTTCAACCCCGCATTCGCCAACTGCCCCACCGCGCCGCTCCCGCCGACGACGGCGCCCACGCCCACACCCAAGCCCGGCACCACGCCGACGCCCACCCCGACTCCGACCAGCGCCGTGCCGACGCCGCTGCCGTCCTAGGCGCGAAAGAGCAGCAGGGTCCCGTTGGTCGGCGTGATCGCCGCGCGCTGCATCTCCAGGTCCACGGTGGGGGGTGTGCCCGTGTCGAGCACGACGGAGATGCGCTCCGCCAGGCGCAGACCACCGATGCGCACACAGTCGCGCAGGAACGTGAACGCCAGCGGGCGCACCAGGTTCCAGACGTAGCCGCGGTGGAGGTCCGCGGTGGTGGCCGCGGCATCAGCCAGCCGCGGCTGCAGGCTGCGGTCGCGGAACGCGAGCACGCACACCTCGTCGGTGAGCCGGATCGGCGGAGTCCAGGTGTACGCGTCGTCATCGCCGGTGTCGCGCAGCATCGCGTCCTTTTCCGCGAACAGCGCGAGGCGCTCGACGAGCACCTGCATCGGGCGTGGCGGCCCCTCGACAAAGAAGGGCACATCGCGCAGCGGCTCACCGGGCTCCTGCGCCGGGTAGCGGGCGCTGAAGCCGAGGTCCTCGATGCCGGTGAACGGCGCCGGCACCTTGATCACCAGCTCGTCCATGTCACCTCGTCACCGCGGCGCGGTCATCGCGCTGCTCGGGCGGGATCCAGCTGAGGCCGAGCGCCGCATAGACACTCTCCTCGGTGTCGCCGGCGATGCGCTCACCGCCGTCCACGCGAAACACGCCGTACTCGTTGAGGGTGAGCCCCATGCGCAGCGCACGCCCGCGCAGCTGCACGTTGTGCGCCTGCGAGCCGGTGAAGTACTGCATCGCAGCGCCGAACTCATGCGGCGCGACGGCACGACAGTCGACCTGGAAGCGGAACGCGACGTGCACGGAGCATTTCGTGTCACCGCGCAGCAGCACGCGCTCCACCTGCGGCAGGGCGCCGAACGCGACCAGTACCTGGCGCGGCTCGCCCGTCGCCACCACGATGTCGAGGTCGCCCAGGTCGGCCCGGCCGCGGCGGAACGAGCCTGCGGGTTCGACTGCGCATGCCTCGGGCATGACACGCAGCGCATCGACCAACGCCGTGGCGATCGGCTCAACGTCCGCGCGCGGCCGGCGCTGCTTCACCCCGTGCGTGTGGCGCTCGTCGAGCGACGCGGCGATGCGCTCGAGCGTCTTGGCCCCCAGCCGGGGCAGGCCACCGAGCCTGCCGCCGCGGATCGCGGCTTCAAGCTCGTCGACCGTGGTGATGCCTGCTTCGTGCCAGAGCACGGCAGCCGTGCGCGGGCCGACCCCGGGGATCTCGCGCAGCTCAAGCAGCGTGGGGGGAATGTCCGTTTCGAGCTGCTCCAGGAAGCCCATGCGGCCGCTCTGCAGCAGGTCACCCACCTTCTCGGCGATGGCCGGCCCGAACCCGGGAAGGTCGAGCAGGCCGCCCTCGCGCGCCGCGATGTCGGCGAGCGGCTCACCGATGTTCTCCACCTGTGACGCGGCCGAACGATAGGCGCGCACATTGTAGACGTTCTCGCCCTTGATCTCGAGCAGGTCCGCCACCCGTTCCAGGGTGCGAACCACGTCGTCGTTGCTGACCATGGTGGGGGTGAATCGAATCTAGCACAGGCGTTTCGCGGCCAGGGCGCAGCCGGGTGACGCTACACTCGCGCGGCCATGACTGCGCTCGACGACGTGCGCGTGCTCGATCTTTCGCGCTTGCTGCCGGGGCCGTTCTGCACGCTGCTGCTTGCCGATCTCGGCGCCGACGTCATCAAGGTCGAGGACACGGAGTCGGGCGACTACCTGCGCTGGATGCCGCCGCTCGCCGGCGAGTATTCCGCGATGTTCCACCCGCTCAACCGCAACAAGCGTTCCGTGTCGCTCAACCTCAAAACGGCGCCGGGCCGCGAGGCCTTTCTTCGTCTGGCCGACACGGCCGATGTGGTGCTGGAGAGCTTCCGCCCCGGCGTGATGGACCGGTTGCAGCTCGGCTGGGATGTGCTGCACGCGCGCAACCCGCGGCTCATCCTCTGCAGCATCTCGGGTTATGGCCAGGATGGACCATATCGCGACCGCGCCGGGCACGACCTCAACTATGCCGCGCTTGCGGGCGTGCTCAGCCTGAGCGCGGGCGCCGCCGGTGAGCCGGCGATGCCCGGTGTGCAGGCCGGCGACCTCGGTGCCGGCGCGCTGCACGCTGCGGTGGCGATCCTCGCCGCGCTGCACCAGCGCGCCCGCACCGGAGAGGGGCAGCGCTGCGACATCGCGATGCTCGACGGTCTGGTGAGCTGGATGACGCCGCACGCGGCGCTCTACTTCGCTGAGGGCGAGGTGCCCCGGGCCAACGGCATCACGCTCAACGGACGGAACCCGTGCTACCGCATCTACGCCTGCGCTGACGGGCATCTCTCGCTGGGCGCGCTCGAGCCCAAGTTCTGGCGCGCCTTCGTCGAGGCCATCGGTCTTCCCCATCTGGCGGAGAGCGGCCTTGCGCAGGGTGATGAGGGTCGGCGCGTGTCCGAGGAGGTCGAGGCCGTGCTGCGCACGCGCACGCGGGCGGAGTGGAGCGATGTCCTCGCCGGACGAGACGTGTGCTGCGAGCCGCTGCTCACGGTGGACGAGACGTTCGCCAACGAGCAGGTGCTGCACCGCGGCATGCGGCTCGAGGCGGGCGAGGCCGGGCCCACTCCGCAGTGCGGCGCGCCGATCCGCATGAGCGCGAGCGCGTTCGCGGTGCGCCGCCGCGCTCCCGGCTACGGCGAGCACACCCGGGAGGTGCTCCGCGACGCGGGCTACGACGCGGCGTCGCTCGATGCGCTGGTGGCAGAGGGCGCGGCGCGATGAGCGCGCAGCAGCGCCCGCGTCTGTCGCCCCGCAGCAAGCGCAGCGTGCGCACCCGCGAGCGCATCCTCGAGGCCGCCACGGAGGTGTTCGCGCGCGCCGGCTTCCACGGCGCCCGTGTCGCGGACATCGCCGAGCAGGCGGGCATCGCGTACGGCCTCGTGTACCACTACTTCCACAACAAGGACGACATCCTGGCCGCCATCTTCGCGGAGCGGTGGGGCCAGTACGTCGAATATCTGCACGAGGTGCGGCGCACACCGCTGAGCTTCACGGAGCGCATGCGAAGGCTGGTGCACTTCTGGGTCGAGGTGTACCGCCGCGAGCCGGACCTCATGACCATCATGATCAACGAGATCACGCGGTCCTACGAGTTCCTCGAGTCGCACGACATCGGCACAGTGCTCGTGGCATTCGACGCCATCGAAGAGATGATCCGCGACGCGCGCGCGGCAGGCGAGGTGGAGGACGACATCGACCCGCAGCTCGCCACGTACGTCATCTTCGGCGCCGCGGAGATGGTGCTGACCGGCTACGTCATCGGCACGCTGCAGCGGCGTTCACCCGAGGCGTTCGCGCGCGACGAGGAGCAGATGCTGGACCTCCTGCTCCACGGGCTCACCCCGCGGGCCTGAGCGTCTCAGGCGGAGATCTCCTCCGCCCACCAGCGGCGCACCTGCTCCTCGGTCGACGCGGCGCCCGCGCTGTTGTCGATCACCCACGTCGCGCGCTCGCGCTTCTCGTCGATGGGCAGCTGCGCCTCCAACCGCTTCGCCGCGTCATCCGCGCTGAGGCCGTTTCGCTCGCCCATGCGGCGCATCTGCACATCACGCGGCGCGTACACGAGCAGCACACCCTCGAACATGTCCTCCCGCTTCGCCTCGTACAGCAGGGGGATGTCGACGACCACCACGGGGGCGTCGCGCGCGAACGCCTCAGCGATGCGCTGCTGCATGAGCTCGGCGATGCGAGCGTGCGTGATGCGCTCGAGGTCGCGGCGCGCGTCGGGGTCGTCGAAGACCAGCGCGCCCAGCCGGGCGCGATCCAGCGAGCCGTCGGCATTGAGCATGCCCTCGCCGAAGCGGCGCACCACGGCATCGTACCCGGGGCGGCCCGGCTCCACCACCTCGCGGGCCAGCAGGTCGGAGTCGATCACGGTGGCGCCGAGGCGCTGCAGCATGGCCGCGACGGTGCTCTTGCCGGTGGCGATGCCGCCCGTGAGCCCGATCAAGCGCATGTGATTGATATTGTCCTGCCGTGATCAACTCGGTTCGTCCGTTGCTGCTCATCGCGGCGGTCGTGGGCGCGCTCGCCGCCTGCGGCGGCTCCTCGCAGCGCAGCGGCTACCCGGCGATCAAGTTCGTGGGCAACTCCACGTGCCCCTCGGACGGCGCGTCGGCGTACGCCCCATCGCCGCCCAACGTCAACAGTCTGCCGCCTGTGGGCGAGGCGATCGACGAGATGCCGCACACGCATGTCGCGATGGGCACGCAGGTCACGTACAACCACAACCCGCCGACGAGCGGCTGCCACTACAACCTGGGCTACGGCAGCGCGCCGATCCAGAGCGGTGTCTACAACCAGGAGATCCCGCCGGAGTACTGGGTGCACAACCTGGAGCACGGGTACATCGTGGTGCTCTACAACTGCCCCAGCGGGTGCGACACGCAGTTCAACCAGCTGCGCACCTGGTACCACAGCCTGCCCGCGGAGCCAAACTTCAACTACCCGAAGGTCGTTGTGCTGCCGTACACGGAGATGACGGTTCCATTCGCCGCCGTGTCGTGGGACTGGTACCTGCCGATCCCCGTGTTCAGCATCAACGAGGTGAACCGCTTCTACGAGAACCACCGCGGCAATGCCAACGAGGCGGCCGGGCCCTGAGCGATACTCCGGCCGATGGCTAGCGTCGGCACACCGCAGGAGGCCCGGGCGCCACGCACGATCTCGTGGCGGCACTGCGCGCTGGGCCTGGTGGTGGGCGAGGCGGTGCTGCTGCTCGTGGCCAACCTCGGCAGCCTCGCGGCCAACGCCGCCTTCGGGCCCTCGGGAGCGCAGCACGCGGACGGCGGCATCGTGGGCGTCAGCACCCTGCTCGCCGTGATCCTCGGCGGCTGGCTGGCGGCGCGCACCGCGGGACGTTTCGGCCTGTACCAGGGCATCGTGGTGGCCATCGGCTTCATCGTGTGGGGCGCGATCTTCCAGTTCCTGCAGGAGGCCCAGGTGGTCGCCGGGTCCATCAGCGCGGGCGGCCACACGCTCGTCGACCTGGGCGCCATGGACATGGGCAGCCTGATCACCGGAGACCTGCTCGCCCTCTTCGGCGGGTCTGTGGGCGGCCTTCTCTCAGGGAAGAAATAGGCCGGGACGCGAGCCGCGCCTAGCGGACGGACGCGGGCTCGGCCGGGATCTGCCGCTCGATCGTGTACGGCTGCCCGATCAGGTCTGCCCGGCCCAGCGAGCGGGCGAACTCGAGGCACGCCGCGCGCGTGAACCGCAGGTGCTTGCCGGGCGTGTGCCACGCCTGCAGCTGACCCTGTGCGACGGCCCTCCGGAGCGTCGATCGGGAGACCCCGCACAGCGCGGCAGCTTCACCTGTGGTGAGGATCTCCTCCTCGGGCTGGGCCATCTCCTCTCCTCCCAATGCGAACGCAGGACTGCACGCTGAGACCTGAAGCTGTGTTTATACACCACCCATGGTGCGTTTGTGTCGTTTTTCCCCGGACTTCCCGCACGCGCCAGGGGCTGCAGAAAGCGTCCGTATACTCAGCGACAGACCCACCGCCCGGCCGGCGACCGGGCCCGCAGGAGCAGCCATGAGCCTCAGTGTCCAGGGGATGGCCCGGCGTCTACTCGACAGCGTCGGGACCGTGATCGTCGGCAAGGAGGCGGAGGTCGAGCTCTGCGTCATAGCGCTGCTCTGTCGCGGCCACCTGTTGATCGAAGACGTGCCCGGCACGGGCAAGACGATGCTGGCGAAAGCCCTGGCCGGATCGACCGGGTGCACGTTCGAGCGGGTGCAGTTCACCCCCGACCTGCTGCCCGGCGACGTGATCGGTGTCAGCGTCTACAACCCGCAGGCGCAGACCTTCGAGTTCCGCCGCGGGCCGATCTTCACGCAGGTGCTGCTCGCCGACGAGATCAACCGGGCCACTCCGAAGACGCAGTCGGCGCTGCTCGAGGCCATGGAGGAGTGGCAGGTGACGGTCGACGGCACGACGCATCTGCTGCCCGAGCCGTTCATCGTGATGGCGACGCAGAACCCCATCGAGCTGGGCGGCACGTTCCCCCTGCCCGAGGCGCAGGTTGACCGCTTCCTGCTCAAGGTGGGGCTGGGCTACCTCCCCGGGGAGGAGGAGGTCGCCATGCTCGACCGCTTCCAGGCGCGGAGCCCGCTGGACGCGCTCGAAGCGGTCACCAACTCGACCGAGATCCTGCAGGCGCAGGAGGTCTGCCGCGCCGTGTACGTCGAGCCGTCGATCAAGGAGTACTGCGTGCGGCTCGTGCAGCGCACGCGCGAGCACAGCGACGTTGCGCTGGGTGCGTCACCACGCGGCACCCTGGGGCTGCTGCACGCCGCGCAGGCGCGTTCCGCGATCGCGGGACGCGACTACGTGCTGCCTGACGACGTCAAGCACATCGCTCCGCACGTGCTCAACCACCGCGTCATCCTGCGTCCCAACGCGGAGCTGCGCGGCCTGACGGCCGCGGCCATCGTCGACGAGGTGCTGGCCACGGAGACCGTGCCCATGGCGAGCCGGCGCCTGGCCTGAGCGCATTCGCATGACGGCGCGCGTCCCCCTCATCGCCTGCGTCGCGGTCCTCGCATTCTTCGCCGGCATCACCGGCGTGCACCTCGCCTACACGCTCGCGTACGTGCTGGTCCTGCTGCTGGTGGTCGCGTTCGTGTGGTCGCGCTCGCTGGCGCGCCGCCTGCGCGTGGAACGGAAATCGCCGCGGGGCACGTACACGATGGGCGAGCCCTTCGAAGAGGTGTTCACGGTCACCAACGGCAGCAGCCTGCGCCTGCCCTACTGCGAGGTGTACGACCGCAGCGAGCAGCTGCCCGGCTACCTGCCGGGCCGCGCCTTCTCCCTCGGGGCGGGCGGCAGCGTCACCTGGACCGCCCGGGGCGCATTCAACCGCCGCGGCCGGCACACGTTCGGACCGCTCGAGGCGCGCCTGGGGGATCCCTTCGGGCTCTTCCCGCGTCGCATCCGCGTGGCCCCGGCGACCGAGGTCCTCGTGTACCCGGCTATCCATTCGCTGATCGGGATCGTGCCCCAGTGGACGGGCAGCGGCGTGGCGGACATCCGGCGCGGCCGGCCCGTCGACGTCCCGCCCGACGTCTCGTTCATCCGTGAGTACGCCCCCACCGACGGGCTGAGCCGGATCCACTGGCGCACCACCGCGCGCACCGGCCGGCTCATGAGCCGCGTGTTCGACACCGGGCAGAGCGCCGACCTGATGGTGATCCTCGACCTGCAGCGCGGCATCCACGCCGGCCGCGGGCCCGAGTCGTCGCTGGAGTACGCCGTGTCGCTGGCGGCGTCGGTCTGCCATGGCGCGCTGCGGCGGGGGCAGGCCGTGGGGCTGGTGGCCAACGACCGGGAGACCACCGCGTTCGGCGCAGGCCGCGGCGAGGCTCAGCGCCTGCGCATCCTCGACTACCTCGCGATCGCGTACGACGACGGCCTTCGCGCCCTGGCGGAGACGGTCAACCGCCACGGCGAGGCGTGGCGCGGCCGGGGCGGGCTGATCGTGATCACGGCCAACCGCGACCCGCACTGGGTCGAGGCGCTGGTGGACACCGCCACGCGGGGCCAGCGCCATCTCTGCATCTTCGTGGAGCCGACGTCCTTCGGCGCGAAGGGCTCCGCGATGCGCGTTCCGGCCGCGTGGCGGCTGGCGCTGGACTGGTGGGTGGTGCGGCGCGGCGACGTGCTCGGGGCGGGCGAGCAGGTGCACGTGGCCGGCTAGGCCCCGAGAGACGTGATGCAGCGTGTCGCGCCCCAGCCGGCAACGGCGGTCTCCATCCCGCGCCCCGTGGTCAGCACGCTGCTCTGCGCCGGTCTCATGGCGGCCACCTCGTGGGCGGTGCTGGCGGCGGGCTTTGCTCAGAACGCCGGCGGCGCGGTGGTCGTCGCCGTGGCCGCGGCGGTCGAGGCCGGGCTCCTGGCGCGCGCCGGGGTGCCCCGCTGGCTGCCCCTGGTGCTCGGGCCGATCCTGGCGCTGGCCGCCATCGTGCCGACAACGCTGGGCGCGATGCCGTTCGACGGCAACGCCACCGTGGGCCACGGCATCAACCGCTACATCAGCGCGATCTTCAACGGGCTCGGGTCCAACGCCGACTGGCCGTTCACCGTGGGGCTCTGCGCCGTGCTGTGGCTCTGCGGGTACTGGGTGGGCTGGATGGCGATGCGCGAGCGCCGGGGCGTGCTCGCCGTCCTCCCGGTGTACGCGATTTTGGCCACAAATGTCCTGAACACCAGGTTCGTGAACAACGTCGCGCTGCCCGAGGCGGTGGCGGTGTGCTTCACGCTGCTGGTGATCGCGGACGCGCACCTCGACCGCCTGCACGCGCGCTGGTCAAGATCCAATGTGGCGGCGCTGCCCGGCACGCGCTCGCGGTTCGCCGCCAGCGTGACCGTGATGTCGGTGCTGCTCACGCTGCTTGCGCTGGTTCTGCCACCGGTGTCGACGGCCGACATCTCCTCGCACTTCTTCCCCGGTGGCGGCGGCACCAAGGGCAGCGCGGGGAGCACCGCGTTCTCATCGAGTGAAGCGGGCAGCATCCAGTTCAACGGCAGCACGCAGCCCGGCGGCGCGCTCATCAGCGAGCCCCACCCCGTGCTGGTGTACACCACCGACAGCCCGGCGACGGTGTACCTGCGCGTCGTGGACGACCCGGTGTTCATCGGAGGCAACTGGTACCCGGATCGCAACAGCGCGCTGACCCAGGAGTGGGGCGGCATCCAGTACAACGCGGGATCGCTGCCCCGCGACGTGTCGGCCGGCGACGGCGGCGTGGCCGCGCGCGCCACCAAGACGGTGCACTCGGTCATCGTGCTGCACGCCGGCGCCACCGGCGACTCCGAGCTGTCGCCTATCGCCGGTGAGCCCCTGGCCATCAACCAGGACGGCATCGCGTACGGTCTGGTCGTGCCCGGCACCGACCGGCTGCTGACGGTCGACTCGGTGACGCTCGACGCGGGCATCGAGAACGGCACCACGGTGGACACCACGGGAACGATCTCGACCGCGTCCGTGGCGCAGCTGCGCAGCGCCGGCACCAACTATCCAGGGTGGGTGCGGCGCTACGTGGCGTGGTCGGACGACTCGACCCACGGGGCCAGCGCGGTGGCGCAGCTGGCCAGGCAGTGGACGCAGGGATTGGCGAATCCGTACGACATGGCCACCGCCATCGAAGCGCGCTTCCGCAACGCGACGCAGTTCACCTACACGCTGAGCCCGCCGGCGCCACCCGTCAACGAGTGGCCGATCGTGTACTTCCTCACCACGAGCCACCGCGGCTACTGCCAGTACTTCGCCGCGTCGATGGGCTTGATGCTGCGCACGCTCGGCATCCCCACGCGGCTGGTGAACGGCTACGGGCCGGGCGTATCGCAGGCCCTGAACGGACGCCCGGGCCAGCGCCAGCAGCTGGTCACCACCAGTGACGCGCACACCTGGGTGGAGGCGTACTTCCCGAGCTACGGCTGGATTCCGTTCGAGCCCACCCCGCCGTCGGCAGACGGCAACTATCAGCCGTTCGTGCGCGGCACCGGCGCCGCGACCGGCTCGACTCCGGGCGGCGCCGCGCCGACGCCCGATCTGGTCAAGCCGGGATTCAACGACACCATCGCGCCGCTCGGTTCGCTGCCCAACGGCTCGCAGGCCCGCGGTGTGTCGCCGCTGCTGGTGCTGGGGTACATGGCCGGCGCGCTGCTCGTGCTGGCTGTGCTCTTCACGCTGTGGCTCGCGCTGCCGCGTTCGCTGCGCGGCGCATGGCGGCGGCTCGAGGTTGTGGGCAGGCTCTGCGGCATGCGCCGAAGACCGTCGGAGACGTATCGCGAGTACTCGCTGCGCCTTGCCCGCGCGCAGCCGCGCGCCGGCGCGCCGCTGGCCGAACTGTCGCTGCAGCTGGGCCGCGCCCAGTACTCACGCGACCGTGTCGACCGCGCGACGGTGCGCCGCGCGCTGGCGAGCTGGCGGCGCGTGCTGCGCGTGGTGCCGCTCCTGGCGTGGACGCAGCGACGCCGCGCGATGCAGCCCGCCTAGCCCTGCTCCTCCGCTCGCGGCGCGATGTCCAGCGTCAGCAGGTCGTGCGCCACGAGCGCGCCGCGCAGCTCGCGACGCTCGTCCATGTGGCTGAGGACGAACGTCGTGCGCGGATGTGCGCGCACCAGCTGCTCGACCTCGCCCGCCCAGAGATGACCGCCCGGGACCGGCCCGTCCCACCCGGTGCACTCGCACACGAACGCGTCGCAGCCGGACAGCGCGCGCAGCAGGCCGGCGCACTGCGTCGAGTCCCCGCTGAATCCGACCGTGGCGCCGGCCGCGTCCGTCAGCGCATAGGCGAGCGACGGGCCCGTGCTGTGCACCACGGCATGTGCGCGCACGCGGTATCCCGCGAGCTCCACGTCGCTGCCGTCCTGCAGCGCGACGTAGTCTGGCTGCACCTCGCTGCCCACCAGCCCGAGGATGTGGGTGCCGTATCCGGCCAGCAGCAGGCGCTGCACGTATTCTCGGGTGCCCACCGGGCCGGCGATGACCAGCGGCGCTCGGTCGTCGCGGCGGCGCGAGGAGAGCGCGCCCAGCACCATCGGCAGCCCGAAGGTGTGATCTGCGTGGAAGTGAGTGAGCAGGATCAGGCGGACGTCGCTGACCGTCGCGCGCAGACGGTGGGCCATCACGTTCACCGGCGCGCCGCAGTCCACCAGCACGGCGCCGTCCACCAGATAGCCCGCGTTGCAGCCGCAGCCGCTGAAGGCGGCGCCGCTGCCCAGCACCGAGAGCCGCACGTCAGTGCGCTTGCGGCGACGGTGAGGGTGACGGCGACGGTGGCAGCTGCGAGGGCAGGCCCTCCTGCGTGAAGCCCCAGTCGAGCAGCCGCTTCGACGTGCTGTACACGTAGTCGCCGTTGAGGATCACGTCGATGAGCCGGTGCCCGTCGCGCTCGGCCATGCCGATCTCGCATCCACCGGCATTGCCGGTGTATCCGGTCTTGATGCCGGTTGCCGCGGGATACATGCGCAGCAGCAGGTTGATGTTGTTCAGGTCGAACGCGGGATGCGTCGCGGTGGCGGGCAGGACGGTGTACTGCGTGCTGACGATGTCGCGCAGCAGCGGGAAGTGCTCGACGTCGGCGCTGGCCAGCACTGCAAGGTCGTACGCCGTCGAGTACGTGGCAGGGTCGTCAAGCCCCACCGGCGACACAACGTGCGTGTCGCGCAGCCCGAGCGCAAGCGCCTGCTCGTTCATCGCCTCCACGAAGCGGGTCATGCCCACGGTGTCATCCGCGAGGGCGTTGGCGGCGTCGTTTGCGCTGACGGTGAGCAAGCCGGTGAGCAGCTCGCCGATTGTGAGGGTGTTCCCCGGCTGCAGTCCCATCTTGCTCTCGTCCCACTCCAGCTGCAGCGCGTCGGGCGTCACCGTCACTGCGCGAGCCGTGTCGAAGTTCTCCAGCGTCACCAGGGCGGTGAGCAGCTTGACCGTGCTTGCCGGCGCCAGCCGCGTGCGCGCGCTCTGCTGCCAGAGGATGCGGCCCGTGTCGGGGTCGACGAGGATCGACGCCGCAGCGTGCACGACGGGCGGGTTGCGCGGCGCGCGCGGGCTCGCGGTGAATGAGAAGTCCTCGTCGAGGACGCGCAGGCCGCTGATGACGGCGGGCGCCGCTTGCTTCGGCGCCGGGGTCACGGTCGCCGCAGCCACGCCGCCCACCGGCGCTGTGGGTCCGTGCCCGCGCAGCAGCACCAGCGCGGGAACGGCGGCCAGGGCGGCGCCCGCGGCCGCGAGCGACCAGCCCAGGCGTGACATCGGCGATAGATTAGCCGCCGCAGGGCGCGGGTATCGATGAAGACGTGCGGTTAGACAGGCTCACCGAACGGTCCCAGGAGGCGCTGGCCGCCGCCCAGCAGGCGGCGCAGCACTACCAGCACGCCGCGGTCGAGCCCGAGCATCTGCTGCTCGCGCTGCTGGAGCAGGTGGACGGACTGGTGCCCGCCCTGCTGCGGCGCATGGAGATCCAGCCGGAGCCGCTCCAGGCCCGGGTTCGGGCGCTGCTCGACAACCGTCCCAAGCAGGTCGGCGGCGGCGAGCCGCAGATAGGCCCGCAGCTGCGCGCGACGCTGATGTCCGCGTTCGAGGAGATGGAGCGGCTGAAGGACGAGTACGTGTCCACCGAGCACCTGCTGCTCGGCATCGTGGCCCAGCCGCAGGGCGAGGCGGCGACGATGCTGCGCCAGGCGGGGGCGACGCGCGAGCGCATCTACGCGACGCTGGAGGCGGTGCGCGGCTCGCAGCGCGTCACCGATCCGAACCCGGAGGACAAGTACCAGGCACTCGAGAAGTACGGGCGTGACCTCACCGACGCCGCCCGGCGCGGCAAGCTCGACCCGGTCATCGGCCGCGATGAGGAGGTGCGCCGCGTCATCCAGGTGCTGAGCCGGCGCACCAAGAACAACCCCGTCCTCATCGGTGAGCCAGGCGTCGGCAAGACGGCGATCGTCGAGGGGCTGGCCCAGCGCATCGCCTCCGGTGACGTCCCCGAGGGTTTGAAGGAGAAGCGCGTGGTAGCGCTCGACCTCGGCTCCATGGTCGCCGGCGCGAAGTACCGCGGCGAGTTCGAAGACCGCCTCAAGGCCGTGTTGCGCGAGGTGACCGGCTCCGACGGCGCGATCATCCTGTTCATCGACGAGCTGCACACGCTCGTCGGCGCGGGCGCAGCCGAGGGCGCGATGGACGCGGGCAACATGCTCAAACCCGCGCTGGCGCGCGAAGGCAAGCTGGACCCGGTGATCGGGCGCGACGAGGAAATCCGCCGCACCATCCAGGTGCTGGCCCGCCGCACCAAGAACAATCCGGTGCTGATCGGCGAGCCGGGCGTGGGCAAGACCGCGATCGTCGAGGGACTGGCGCTGCGCATCGTCAACGGCGACGTGCCCGAAGCGCTGAAAGGCAAGCGCCTGCTGGCACTCGATCTCGGCGCCATGGTGGCCGGTGCGAAATACCGCGGCGAATTCGAGGAACGGCTGAAGGCCGTGCTGAAGGAAATCG